>JBIQIB010000044.1:0-29848 GCA_044508265.1 Acidobacteriota bacterium | reverse complement strand
ACAGGCGCGCCCGCAGACGCCGTGAGCGTCTCCACGTAGTGCGCGTCGTGCCGCATCTTCAGGGAACTGGGCAAGCCTCGCTTAGACACGTTCCATTACCTCCTCGCTGAGGCTGTAGTACTCGGTCGCACCCGACGAGTCGGGCGCAAAGCTGAAGATCGATTCCTTGTAGGCCGGGCTTTCCTCGAGCCGCACGCTCTTGGTGATCACCGTGCGAAAGACCTTCGGCCCGAAGACGTGCTGGATCTGCTCGCGGATGTCGCGCGCAAGGCTGGTGCGTCTGTCATGCATCGTGATGAGCACGCCGAGCACCTGGAGCGCCGGGTTCGCGCGGACCTGCACCTTCCCCACCGTCTCGAGCAGGTCGTCGGTGCCTTCGAGCGCGAAGTACGACGACTGGATCGGCACGATGAGGTGGCTCGCGGCGACGAGCGCGTTCACAGTGAGCAGACCGAGCGTCGGCGGGCAGTCAATGACGATGTACGGGAACTCCTCCGCGACTTCCTGGAGGCGCTCCTTCAACCGGAAGTGCGCGTCGAGTTCGCCGACGAGCTTGGCTTCCAGCTTCGCGAGCGCGATCCGCGCCGGCGCCACCGAGAGGTGCGGATGTCCCGTGGGGCGGATGATCTCCCGGACCGACACGGTGCCCTCGAGGATGGCCTCGTACATGTTGGGCCCGACCGATTCCATGTCGAGGAACGACATGGTGCTGTTGGCCTGGGGATCGAGATCGACGAGCAGCGTGGGGCGGCCGCGGAGGGCCAGCGCGGCAGCCAGGTTGATGGCGGTGGTCGTCTTGCCCACCCCGCCCTTCTGATTGGCAATGGCCAGAATCATGCGTCCAATACCTTACATCTTGTACTTGCCCATGTCGTCGGGATCGAGGCTCTCGAGCCAGCGCTGCAGGCGGTCCTGATCCTGCGTGCGCGGCGTGTCGAGCGTGGCGGCCGCCTCGATGACGTGCTCGGCCACGAGGACCGGCGCCTTCGTCCGCAGTGCCACGGCCAGCGCGTCCGACGGACGCAGGTCGATGGCCAGGGTCTCGCCCCGGCTGGTGGCGAGGAAGAGGACGGCGTAGAAGGTGCCTTCCTGCACGTCGGTGACGTGCACTTCCAGCACGCGGGCGTCGAGCGCGTCGATGAGACGCCCGATGAGATCGTGGGTCATGGGGCGGGCGGGGCTGCTGTTCTCGAGCTGCATCGCGACAGCGTGGGCCTCGAACATGCCGATCCAGATGGGGAGCGTCCGGGCGGACTGCTCGTCGCGCAAGACGACGATCGGCATGTTGGTGACCGGGTCCATCATGAGTCCGCTGACGTGCATCCGAATGCTCATGGCTCTACCTCCAGCACCTCGCCCCGCAGGCTGTTCGGCGCGGCCGCGGTGATGCGGACCCGCGCCAGCCGGCCGAGCCAGGCCGACTCACCCGGCATGTTGACCACCGTGTTTCCGGACGTGCGCCCCGAGATCTCCTCGTCGCGACGACGGCTCGTGGCGTCGACGAGCACTTCTTCTATCCGGCCGACGGCCGCCTCGTGCAGCTGCCGCTGGATGTCACGCTGCAGCGCCTGGAGCGCGACGATCCGGCGCGTCTTCTCCGCCTCCGGAACGTCGTCGGGCATCCGCTTGATGGCGAGCGTCCGGGGACGGGGCGAGTACTTGAACGAGAAGATGCTGCTGAACCGCACCTGCTCGACGAGCGACATGGTCGCGTCGAAGTCGTCGCCCGTCTCCCCCGGGAAGCCGACGATCATGTCCGTCGAGATGGCGATGCCGGGAACGACCTCGCGAAGTTCGGCGACGAGCTCCAGGTAGCGCTCCCGGGTGTAGCGGCGGCGCATGGCCGTCAGCACGCGGGTCGAACCCGACTGCACGGGCATGTGCAGGTGGCGGCACAGCTTCGGCAGGTCCCGATAGGCCTCGATCAGCCGGGGCGTGACGTGACGCGGGTGGGGGCTGGCAAAGCGGATCCGCGTCACGCCAGGCACGTCGTGGACGCGTTCGAGCAAGGCCGCGAAGTCGCACGTCTCGTCATCCGGCGCCTGGTAGTGGTTCACGATCTGGCCGAGCAGATGGATCTCTCGGTGCCCGCGCGCCGCCGCGTCGCGCACCTCGGCGAGGATCTCGGCGGATGGCCGCATGCGCTCGTGGCCGCGCGTGTACGGCACGACGCAATAGGCGCAGAAGTCGTTGCACCCCTCGATGATGGTCACGTACGCCTTGACCGGGTCATTGCGCTGCGTGAGGCCGAGGGGGAACGAGACGTCCTCGTAGGGATTGAGGTCCAGGAGCGCGCCCCGCTCGGGGCGCGGCGTGTCGAGCGCCCTGGTGACGAGCATCGGCAGCTGCTTCACGCTCTGGGTCCCGACGATGACGTCGATGGTGCGGCTGCGCTTGAGCAGCGCCTCTCCCTCCTGCTGCGCAACGCATCCCGCCACAGCGATGACGGGCGTCCTGCCAACGGCTGCCGCTGCCTCGCGGAACTCGCCGAGACGCGTGAAGAGTTTCTCCTCCGCGCGCTCGCGCACGCTGCAGGTGTTCACGACGATGACGTCGGCGTCGGCGGGCTCGGTCGTCGGCTCGAACCCTGCCTGTTCGAGGAGGCCGGCCATCCGCTCGCCGTCGTGCACGTTCATCTGACAGCCGTACGCTTCAACCAGGAACTTTCGAGCCACGTGTCTTTCCTCGTCCGCTCGCGGACTTTCGCGCTGATGGGCGGCGCTCCGAAGATTCGCCGCCGGATTCCGCACTTTCGCTTTCGCCCACGGCGCGACTTTCGCTTTCGCCTTTTGCTCCGGCTTCGCCTTTCGCCTTGCTGGCCAGCAGCTGCCGCGCGCCCTCGAGGAGCGGCGCCGACGTGTCACCGGCCATCATGCGCGCGAGCTCCTCGACTCTGCTCTCCCCCGTCAGCGGGGCGACGCGCGTCCGGGTCCGGCCCGCGGTCACGTCCTTGCTGATCCGCACGTGATGGTGCGCGTGCGCAGCCACCTGCGGCAGGTGGGTCACGCAAAGCACCTGGGCTTCGTGGGCCAGGCCTCGGAGCCGCGCCCCCACGGCGTCGGCAACCCGGCCGCCGATACCGGCGTCCACCTCGTCGAAGACGAGCGTGCGCCGGGACGCGGCGTGCCTGTCGATCACGGTAATCGCCAGCATCACCCGCGACAACTCGCCACCCGACGCGACGCGGATCAGGGGCCGGGCCGCCTCGCCGGGGTTGGCCGACAGATGGAGCTCGCCGGCGTCGATGCCTGCCGGGCCCCACTGCCCTTCCTGTTCGACGGGCACCAGGGGAAAGGCGACCTCGGCGCGCGGCATGGCGAGGTCCGCCAGTTCCTGGCGAAGCCTGTCGCACAGCCCCGGCGCCGCCGCCTGCCGAGCTGTGGAGAGGGTTCGTGCGGCGTCCAGGTAACTCCCCGCCGCCGCGTCGCGGGCCTCACGCAGTTGCTCCAGGTGCTCGGCGCCGTGCTGCAGCGTGTCGAGTTCCTGAGTCGCGCGGGCACGGCGCGCCAGGACCTCGTCGAGCGTCGGGCCGTACTTGCGCTTCAGCCGCTCCAGCGCGGCCAGCCGATCCTCCACCTCCTGGAGCCGTTCGGGCGAGGCGTCAATCGAGGTGAGGTAGTCGCGCAGGAAGTACGAGAGGTCCTCGAGCTGCGCCTTCACCGCCGGCGCGGCATCGAGGTACGGGAGAAAGGCCGGGTCGATGTGCGCGAGCTCCTCGAGCCGCTTCCATGTGGCGGCGAGGCGTTCGAGCGCGGCGCCCTCGCTGTCGTACAGGTCGGCGTACGCCTCCCCGGCCAGCCGCTGGAGCCGGTCGGCGCTGGCCAGCACCTGCCGCTGGGCGCCCAGCCGCTCGTCCTCGTCGGGAGCGGGATCGACGCGCCCGATCTCCTCGAGCTGGAACGACAGCAGGTCGATGCGCGCGGCGCGCTCCCGGGCGTCGAGCTGCGTGGCCTCGTAGGCCTGCCGCGCCTGCAGCAGCGCGTCGTACGCGGCGGCGACGCGGGCGCGCTCCGGATCGAGTCCGCCCACGCGGTCGAGCAGGTCGAGATGTGTCTGGGGTTGCAGCAGGGTGTGATGCTCATGCTGCCCGTGCAGGTCGACCCAGCGGCTGACCAGGTCGCGCAGGGTGCCGGCCGTGACCAGCGCGTCGTCGATGAACGCGCGGGAGCGGCCCTCGGCCGAGACCTCGCGCCGGATGACGCGCTCGCCCTCCGGCGTGTCGATGACGGCCTGGACCTGGGCGGCGGCGGCGCCGGTGCGCACCATGTCGGCGGAGGCCCGGCCGCCGAGGAGCAGCCCGATGCCCTCGACCAGCACGGACTTGCCCGCCCCGGTCTCGCCGGTGAGCACGGTGAGGCCCGGGCCGAGGTCGAGGTCGAGCGACTCGATCACCGCCAGATGACGGATGCTGACGAAGCGGATCATGGAGTCGGCGCGGCGGCCGTGCGGACGAGCTCCGCCCCTGCGCCAAACGCGAGAACTGCAATCATATCATAGACTTGACTGACATCAGCCACGCGTGCTAGGGTTCGGTGTTCGCGCCTTCCCAGCGGCGCCCCAGCCATGACCAGCGGAGGCCTGTTTGCAGACGCTTTGGGTGTGCGCTCTTGCCTTGCAGGAGCTGACGGTCCCCGCCGAACAGGGCGGGGGACAGGCGACTGATGTCGTCTCCCTGATCCTCCGATCGGGTCCCGTCGCCACTGTCGTACTTCTCATTCTCGTCGTCTTCTCGGTGCTCTCGTGGGCGATCGTCTTCTACAAGGCACGGCATTATCGCCGGGCCGAGCAGCAGACGCGCGCGTTCCTCGACGTGTTCCGCCGCAGCAGCAAGTTCTCCGAGGTGCAGGCGGTGTGCCGCTCGCTCTCGGACAGCCCGCTGGTGGGCCTGTTCCAGTCGGGGTATGCCGAGCTGAACGCGCAGCTGCGCGGCGCCTCCGGCGCCGCCGCTGAACGGCCGGCCGGCGGCGGCTCGCGTCCAACGTTGAAGAGCCTGGAGGCGGTGGACCGGGCCCTGCTGCGGGCGACGGGCACCGAGCTTACCAGGCTCGAAGACAGGGTGGGCTTTCTGGCGACGACCGCGAGCATCACGCCGTTCATCGGCCTGTTCGGGACGGTGTGGGGCATCATGACGGCCTTCCAGGCCATCGGCGCGGTGGGCTCGTCCAACCTCGCCATCGTCGCGCCTGGCATCGCGGAAGCGCTCATCGCGACGGCTGCCGGGCTGTTCGCGGCGATTCCCGCCGTCTACTTCTACAACCACTTCACCAACCGGGTGAAGGCATTCGCGACGGCGATGGACGACTTCGCGCTGGAGTTCCTGAACATCGCCGAGCGGAACTTCACGTAATCCCATCCTTACCAGAGGAGACACATGGCCAAGGTGATGGGATCGGGCGGCGGCGGCGGCGGCATACGCGGACGGCGGGGACGTCCCGCGGTGTCGGCGTCGCTGTCGGAGATCAACGTCGTCCCGCTCGTGGACGTCATGCTGGTGCTGCTCATCATCTTCATGGTGGCGGCGCCGATGATGACGCGCGGACTCGACGTGAACCTGCCGGTGGCGACGCGCGCGCCGGAGTTGAGCAGCGAGCGCATCTTCGTCACCGTGCCCCTCAGCTACGCCGAGGACCGCCGCGTCCAGATCGACGACGAGATGGTGCGCGTGGACGTGCTGAGCGAGCGCATGCGGCAGGCGATGCAGGGCGCCGACGACCTGCAGGTGTACCTGCGGGCCGACGGCGGCATCACGGTGCAGCACGCGATCGAGGTCATGGATCATCTCAAGGCGGGCGGCGTCGAGAAGGTCGGCATCGTCTCGCGGCTGCCGGGTGAGCGGTGAACGCGCTGACGTCCAGGCGCCCGACGCAGGACGACTTTCAGCGGATGCTCACCGTCTCGCTGATCGTGCACGCGATCGGCGTCGTGGCGTTCGTGCTCGCCCCGCAGGACTGGCGCACGCGCGACACGGATGAACGCGAAGTGATGACCATCAGCCTCGGCGGCGCGCCCGGGCCGCAGTCGGGCGGCATGACGCCGATGGCAGGCCGTCCCGTCCAGCAGGTGGTGCCGCCGCAGGAGGCCCCGCCGCGGCCGGAGCCCATTCGCCCGCCCGCGGCCAAGCCGCCCGAGATGGCCGAGCCCACGAAGGCTCCGCCGAAGCAGGCGCCCAAGGAGCGGCCGAAGCCGGAGACGGCGCCTGACACGGCCAAGGGCCGGACGCCGACGACCGGCCAGCAGGTGACCCGCGGCCAGGCGCAGGCCGACACGGGCGTACAGAGCGATTCAATCGGCCTGTCGACGGGTGGCGGCGGGGGCACCGGCGGGCAGATGAACCTCGGGAACTTCTGCTGCCCCGCCTACATCTCCGAGATGCTCCGGATCGTGCAGCGCAACTGGCAGCAGAACCAGGGCAGCCCGGGCACCACCGTCATGCGTTTCGTCATCGACCGCCAGGGCAACCTGAGCAACATCGAAGTCGCACGGTCGAGCGGCAACTTCCTGCTGGATCAGGCGGCGCAGCGCGCTCTGCTGGCCACCCAGCTGCCGCCGCTGCCGCCCGAGTACACCAACCCGACGCTCACCGTGAACCTCCAATTCAACTTCACCTCATGACGACGACCTCGATCCGCCTGTCCGTTCTGGCTGCCTCGCTGGCCGCCGCGTCATCGGTCGCGATCCTGGCCGGAGCGCCCGCCGGCTCGCAGCAGCCGCCCGCTGCGCCGCCCGCCGCGCCGGCCCCGCAGGATCCCGCGCAGCCGCCACCGCAGCAGCCCGACCAGATTGCCGTGGAAGTGACCGGCGCCGCCCGTGCGCCCCGGCTCGCCGTCCCCGACTTCATCGCGGTCGGAGGCGGCGGCGAGTTGAGCGGCATCGCGACGACGCTCGGCGAGGTGCTGTGGGCCGACATGCGCTTCGAGCGCGAGTACGACCTCATCCCGCGCAACGCCTACTCGGCCATCACGGCCGCGACCTCGCCCGAGACGGTGCCCTTCGATCAGTGGCGCGAGCTCGGGGCGAACTTCGTCGTCGTCGGCACGGTGCGCGGCAACGCGTCGAGCGTGACCATCCAGGCGCGGCTGTTCGACGTCAACACCCGCCAGGCGGTGTGGGGCAAGGAGTACACCGGCGCGGCCAGCAACCCGCGTCTCTTCGCCCATACGATCGCCGACGATCTGCACGCGCAGCGCGGCCTCAACGGCGTCGCGCGCACCAAGATCGCATTTGCCTCGGACCGGGACGGCGTCCGCGCCAGCAACACCGTCGAGAACCGCAACATCAAGGAGATCTACATCGGCGACTACGATGGCGAGAACCAGCGGCGGGTGACGGTGAACCGCTCGCTGGCCATCAACCCGACGTGGTCGGCCGACGGTCGGGCCATCGCGTACACGTCATACCGGCGGGGGTATCCCGACATCTATATCTCCTACATCTACCAGGGGCAGATGGCGCAGCCCACGAAGGGCACCGACCGGGTGCACAACTTCCTCCCGGCGTTCAGCCCGAACGGCGAGAAGATCGCCTTCATGACCAACCGCGACGGCAACATGGAGATCTACACGGTCAACGTGGACGGCTCGGGGCTGCGGCGCATCACCAATCACCAGTCCAACGACACGAGCCCCACGTGGTCGCCGGCCGGCAACCAGATTGCCTTCACGTCGGATCGCACCGGCTCGCCGCAGATCTACATCGTCGACGCCGACGGCCTCGGCCAGCCGCGCCGCATCACGACCGAGTCGTGGGCCGACAGGGCGACCTGGTCGCCCATCTTCAACGAGATCGCGTATGCCGGCCGGACCGGCCCGGGCTTCGACATCAAGATCGTCGACATCGCGAGCGGCGCCATCCGGGTCATCACCGACGGCATCGGCAGCAACGAGAGCCCGGCGTGGGCGCCCAACGGCCGCCATCTGGCGTTTGCATCCACGCGCCAGGGCCACTCGCACATCTTCACGGTCGCGCGTGACGGCAACGACATCCGTCAACTGACGCGGCAGGGCAACAACGTCCAACCGAGCTGGTCGCGCTGACGCGCACGGCTGCACGAGAGTGTCATGTACGCAGAGAGAGGATTTCCCATGTCGCGACGAACGCTGCGCCTGTCGGCGTGGCTGCTGGCTCTGGCTCTGACGACCGTCGCGTGCGGCGGCAAGAAGCCCCCGGTGGCCCGGCCCACGCCTCCCCCGCCCTCCGGTTCGACGGCCGGGACGACTCCGCCCGCGCCACCGGAGCCGGTGTCGGAGCCGGAGCCGGTGGCCTCGGTGCCGCTCGAGCCGTCGCTGAGCGGGTCCGACCTGACCGACTACAACGCGCGGTCGCTCGACGAGATCAACCGCGAGTCGCCGCTCCAGCCGGTCTTCTACATCTACGACAGCTCCGAGATCGTGGGCGAGGCCGTCGGCGTCCTGCAGAAGAACGCCGAGATCCTCCGTCAGTACCCCAACTGGATCGTCACCATCGAAGGCCACTGTGACGAGCGCGGAACCGCGGAGTACAATCTGTCGCTTGGCGAGCGTCGCGCCCAGGCGGCCCGTGCGTATCTGGTCTCGCTGGGCATCCCGGCCGACAGGCTCCGCACCGTGTCCTACGGGAAGGAGTTCCCGTTCGACCCGGGTTCGAACGAGGAGGCATGGGCCAAGAACCGCCGGGCGCACTTCGTGGTGACCAGCAAGTAGCGGTTGCCGCCCTCTGCCCGACGTGGTAAGGAACGAATCATGAAGCGGATCGCGCTGAGCGCTCTCTCGATCATGGTGCTGCTCGCGGCCGGGCCGGCCTCGGCAGTCGCGGCCAATCGCGAGCATCAGCAGATGATGGCCGACCTGCGCATGCTGCAGGAGCAGTCGCAGCAGCTGCAGCTGATGCTCGCGAGCCTCGCCGACGCGTTGCGGGCGCTCAACGGCCGGCTCGACGACCAGACAGCGACCACCCGCAAGGCGTTCGCGGATCAGAAGCTGCTCATCGACAACGTCACCAGCGACCTGCGCGTGGTCCGCGAGAAGCTCGACGACACAGGCGTCCGCGTGAACGCACTCCAGCAGGAGATGCAGTCGATGCGCGACGCGCTCAACCGGCTGCCGTCACAGCTGACGCCGGTGATGCCGCCGACCGAAGGCGACCCGACAGGCATGGCGAATTTCGACTCCGGCACCGGGACCCCGCCGCCGGAAGGCGGGATGCCTGCGGATCCGCCGGTCCCGGCCGGCCCCGCCGGCGGCCTGTCCCCGCAGCGCATGTTCGACACGGCCCAGGCCGACTATGCCGCGGGCCAATGGAGCCTCGCGATCGCCGGCTTCGAGCAGTACATCCGCACGTTCGGCAACACCGATCGGGCCGACGATGCGCAGTTCTACATCGGCGAGTCGTATCAACTCGACAGCAAGTTCAAGGAGGCGGTGGAGGCCTACGACAAGGTCATCGCCAACTACCCCAACGGCGACCGCGTGCCCCAGGCGCTCTACAAGCGCGGGGTGGCGTTGAGCCTGCTCGGCGAGAACGACCGGGCGCGCGAGTCGTTCCAGCAGGTCATCCGGAATTATCCCAACAGCGAGGTGGCCGTGCTTGCGCGGCAGGTCCTCGACGGCTTGAATCGGCGTCCTCGGTAGACGCGGAGAAGACGCGCGCATGGGCAGTGTCAACAAGGTCATCCTCGTCGGCAACCTCGGACGGGACGCAGAAACGAAGTTCACCGGCAGCGGCTTCGCGGTGTCGCGCTTCAGCCTCGCGACGACCGACAGGCGCAAGGACTCGAAGACGGGCGAGTGGGTCGACCGCACCGAGTGGCATCGCATCGTCCTGCTGGGCAAGCAGGCCGAATCGCTGCAGGACTACCTGAAGAAGGGCAAGCAGATCTACGTCGAGGGCCGTCTGGAGACGCGTTCCTGGGACGACAAGGAAGGCCAGAAGCGGTACACGACCGAGGTCATCGCGGATCGCATCCAGCTGCTGGGCGGCCCCGGCCGCGGCGGCGGCTCACGGAGCGGCGGCGGCGAGGACGACTACGATTACGGTCAGGGCGGATACGGCAGCAGCGGCTCCTCGTCCTCCTCGTCCGGCGGCGGCGGGTTCGACCCGATGTCCGGCGGCGAGGCCGACGACGACATCCCCTTCTAGGGGCAACGGCCCTACCCCACCGGGCGTCCTTCGAGCGGGCTGGCGAGCGGCTCTCCACGCAGCGCCCGGCGCGCGGCGTCGACGGCTTCGTGCAGCCACGTCCGCTCGATGACGGCCCGCGCGGCGCGGAGCATCCCGGCCGCCATGCTGAACTCGCGCAAGCCGAGTCCGAGCAGCACCGCCAGCAGCCCCGGCTCCCCGGCCATCTCGCCGCACACCGACACGCGGCACTCACTGCGCCGTCCGGCACGAGCCACGTACCTGATCAGGCGCAGCACCGCCGGGTGCAGCGGATCGTACACGTGGGCCACGCGTGAGTCGTTCCTGTCGGCCGCCAGCGTGTACTGAATCAGGTCGTTGGTGCCGATGCTCAGAAACTCGGCCCGCGCCGCGAGGCGCCCGGCATCGAGCGCCGCGGCCGGCACCTCGACCATCGCGCCGACAGGAGGCATCGCGACGCCCAGTTCGACCGCGAGCGCCTCGACGCGTGCCCTGGCTTCGTTGAACTCCGCCACCCCCGTGACGAGCGGGAACATGATGCGCACGCGTCCGTGCGTGCTCGTCCGCAGCAGCGCGCGCACCTGGCGGTCGAAGAGTTCGGGCACCGCCAGCCCGAGGCGCAGCCCCCGCAAGCCGAGTACTTCCCCGCTGTCGTCGCCTGTCAGCGACGGCAATCCGGCCTCTTCCGGCGTCATGTCGAAGGTGCGGATAGTCACCTCTGCCGCCGGCCCGGCGGCGTCGACGAGCATCCTGTAGACGTCGTACTGGAGTTCCTCGCTCGCCGCGTGCAGCGGGCAGCCGCCCATGAGCAGCTCCGACCGCACGAGGCCGAGGCCGGCCGCGCCTTCACGCAGCGCGAACGGCACGTCCTCCGGGCGCTCGACGTTGGCAAGAAGCGCCGTCACCTCGCCGTCGGCGGTCATGACAGGGCCGTGCAGCCGCGGCGGACGTGCGCGAGGGGCCGCCGCCCGGCCGACGGTGGCCTCGATCTCGCCATGCGACGGCGACAGCGAGATGGTGCCCGCGCCGCCGTCCACCAGCACCAGGGCGCCGGGGACGACCAGCCGGGTCGCGTCTCGCACCGCCACGACCGCAGGCATGGCCATCGAGCGCGCGAGGATGGCCGTGTGCGCGGTGCGCGACCCCGCCTCCGTGACGACGGCCGCCAGTCTGCGCCATTCGAGCTGCACCGCGACGGACACGGGCAGGTCGTCGGCCACCAGCACGCAGGGCGCCGAGAACCTCGCGAGCTGATCGTTCAGCCAGCCGGCGTCGCCATGCTCGCCCTGCAGGTTGCGCCGCACGCGCGACAGGACGTCGTCCAGATCGCCGTGGCGTTCCTGGAGATAGACGTCCTCGAGCGCCCGCAGGCGGCCCATCAGCTCCTCGCCCGCCTGCGCCAGGGCCCAGTCGGCGTTGACCATGCGCGAGGCGATGAGGGCATCGGCACGCTGGCGCAGCAGCGGGTCGGCCAGCATCAGGAGCTGCGCGTCGAACATGGCCGCCAGGTCGCGCCCGAGTGCCCGGCGGGCCCCGTCGCGGATCTCCTCCAGCTGCCGCCGCGCCCTGTCACACGCCTCGGCGAGACGCCGCTGCTCGTCGGCGACGCTCTCCTGATGAATCCGGTACCGGACGTCGTGCGTCCGCAGGCGCACCACGAAGGCGGGGCCCACGGCCACGCCGCCCGATACGGCCGTCCCGTGCAGCACTGTGGTCTCACTCATCGTCGAACCCGTCGGCCACGAGCTGGCTGAGGGCCTCGATCGCCGGCTCGGCGTCGGGGCCTTCCGCCCGCAGGGTGATCTCGGTACCGCGTGAGGCGCCCAGCAGGAGCAGCCCGAGGATGCTCTTGCCGTCCAGCTCGCGCGAGCCGCGGCCCACCCTGATGCTGGCCGTGAACTGCGACGCCAGCCGGACGAACCGCGCCGCCGCGCGGGCGTGCAGCCCGAGCGGGTTGACGATCCGCACCGTACGCGTCGCGATTTCCTTACCCATCGACGTCGGGCCGCATCAGGTCGGAGGCCACGCGGATGGCCTCGCGCGCGTGCTCGCGCACCTGACGGGCCACGCCCAGCAAACCGAGGTCGTGCGGATCGAGGCTCGCCAGCTTGACGAGCATCGGCAGGTTGACGCCGGTGACGACCTCCACCTTCTGGTCTTCGAGAAACGTGATGCCGAGGTTCGACGGCGTGCCGCCGAACATGTCGGTGAGCACCAGCACGCCGCCGCCGGCGTCGACGCGGCCGATGGCAGCGGCAATCTGGTCCTTCGCCGCATTGGGATCGTCGTGCCAGCCGAGCGCCACGGCCTCGAAGTTCGGCAGCTCGCCGGCGATCATCTCGGCGGCGTTCAGCAGCTCGTTCGACAGCTGCCCGTGGGTCACGACGACGACGCCGACGGGAACGGATGCGGTCATCTGCCTCTACTCCTGTGCGATGTCCCGGTGCCTGACGCGAAAGCGCAGCCCGGGGATGCCGTCGAGGCGCCGGCGCAACTCCTCGGCAATCGCCACCGAGCGATGCTTGCCGCCCGTGCAGCCGATGGCCACCGTGACGTAGCTCTTGCCTTCCTCGGCGTACTTCGGCAGCAGGAAGGCCAGCAGGTCCGTCACGCGCGTGATGAACTCGTTGGTGTCCTCGAACTGGTCGAGGAACGCCCGCACCTCGGGATCGCGGCCGGTGTGGGCGCGCAGGTCCGGCTCGAAGTGCGGGTTCGGCAGGAAGCGCGCGTCGAATACCAGGTCGGCGTCGATCGGCACGCCGTGCTTGAAGCCGAAACTGAGGAGGGTCACGACGGGGCCCGGGCCGGTTCCCTGCTCCCGCGCGGCCGACATGAACGCATGGCGGAGCTCGTGCACCGTCATGTCGGACGTGTCGATGATCTGGTCGGCCATCTCCCGGATCCGCGCCAGCTGGCGGCGCTCGGCACGGATGCCGTCGAGCACCGACCCTTCGCCCGCGAGCGGGTGCGGCCGCCGCGTCTCGCTGAACCGCCGCACCAGCGCGGCGTCGGACGCGTCGAGGAAGATCAGCGACGGATCGACGCCGGGCATCGCCTCGAGCTGGGCGTACACGTCCGGCAGCGACGCGAGCCGCTCGCGTTCACGGACGTCGACGACGACGGCGGCGCGGGTCGTGTCGCCCGGCGCGCGCAGCATCAGCTCGGCAAACGTCGTGATGAGCGCGATCGGCAGGTTGTCGACGCAGAAGTAGCCGAGGTCCTCGAGCGCGTGGATGGCCTGCGTCTTCCCCGACCCGGAGAGCCCCGTCAGGACGATGAACCGGTGCCCCGGCTGCGCTTCTTCGTGCGGCACGGGTGGCGTGGTGCTCATGAGGCCCCCCTTCGCAGTTCCTCGTCGAGCCGCGCGACGAGCCGTGCCGCGGCCGGCAGGCCCCGCGCGCGCAGCAGGTGCCGGCGGGCGGCCACCTCCACGAGGATTCCGATGTTCCGGCCCGGCGCGACGGGCAGCGTCACGACCGGCAGGGGCACGTCGAGCAGGGACTCCTGCTGCTCGTCCAGGCCGAGCCGCTCGTAGGCGGTGTGCTCGTCCCACCGCACGAGCCGCACGATCAGCTCGATGACGATGCTGTGGCGGGTCGAGGCCACGCCGAACAGCTCCTGCACGTTCATGATCCCGAGGCCGCGCACCTCCATGTGATGCCGGGTCTGCGGCGGGCACGTTCCGACGAGCGTCGTGCCGTTGCGCCGCTGCACGTCCACGGCATCGTCGGCGACGAGGCGATGGCCGCGCACGATGAGGTCGAGCGCGCACTCGCTCTTGCCGATGCCGCTGTCACCGAGCAGCAGGACGCCGAGGCCGAGCACGTCCACCACCACGCCGTGCAGCGTGATCGTCGGCGCCAGGCTCGCGTCGAGGATGCCCGTCAGCGCGACGAGGGCCGACGACGTCAGCACGCTGGTGGCGAGCACGGGCACGCCATGGCGGTTCGCCTCGTCGGCGAGCACCTCGTCCACCTCGAGCCCCGCCGCCACGACGACGCACGGCAGGCCGGGCCGCAGCACGTCGCGCAGCCGGCGCCGGCGCTCGCCGGCCTCGAGCGCCGCGAGGTACTGCACTTCGCTGCGCCCGAAGAGCAGGACGCGCCCGTCCTCGAGATAGTCGGGCAGCCCGGCCAGGGCGAGGCCAGTCTTCTGGAGTGAGGCGTGTGTGATGACGCGGTCGATGCCGGCTCCGCCTGCGACGAGCGTCAGGTCACCCAGGGTCGTCGCGGCGCATCGCGCGAGCAGGTCGCGCACCGTCAGCGGGGCGACGTCAGCCACGGGCTGCACGGCAGGACCGGGATCCTCCGCCATCAGGCGCCGGGATCGATGAGCCCGAGCGCGCCATCGGGCCGGCGGTAGAGCACCAGCACGCCCTCGGTCTCGGCATCGCGAAACACCAGGAAGGCGTTCGGCGTGTCGCCCACCTTGAGCGCGGCATCCTCGAGCGACATGGGCTTCACCGGATAGCGGCGCATCCGGACGATACGGGGGCCGGGCACCTCGTCCTCGACGGGCGCCTCGACGATGGCCTCGGCGGTCACGCGGCTGGGCGAGGCTGCACGCCGCTTGCGCGCCACCCACTTGCCCTTCACCGTGACGGCCTGCTGCTCCACCTTCGAGACGGCAGCCGTCAGCGCGGCGCTCCACGTGTCGGCGGCGCCGCTGCCGCGGAAGACGTGATCGCCGCGCATGTGCAGCGTGATCTGGGCCTTGCGGCGCGCGCGCTCCTCGTGCAGCACGACACTGGCCGACATGATGTGGCTGTCGAACATCCGCTGCAGCCGGGCGAGCCTGCGCGTGACGAGCTGGCGCAGTGCGGGCGTGATGTCGACGTTCCTGCCGGTCAGGGCAAGACGCATCCCTTCCTTGTCTCCTCGGGCGTTCAATAGAGCACCTTGCGCTGGTTGGAGGTGGGAATCTTGAGCTCTTCGCGGTACTTCGCGATGGTACGCCGGGCGAGTACCAGCCCCTCGCGCTGCAGGATCGCGACGATCTTCGAGTCGCTCAGCGGCTTCCGGCTGTCCTCGGCCTCGATGATCTTCCTGATGCGCGACTTGATCGTCACCGACGACACGGCCTCGCCGAACGTGCTGCTGATGCCGCTGTGGAAGAAGTACTTCATCTCGTACACGCCCTGCGGGGTGTGCATGTACTTGTTGTTGACGACGCGGCTCACGGTCGACTCGTGCATCCCGATGTCGTCGGCCACGTCACGCAGCACCAGCGGGCGGAGGTGCTCGATGCCGTGATCGAGGAACTCCCGCTGGAAGTTGATGATGCTGTTGGCGACCTTGAGGATCGTCTTCTGTCGCTGATCCACCGACTTGAGCAGCCACAGCGCCGAGCGGAACTTCTCCTTCACGTACGCGCGCGTCTCGTCGGCGCTCGCGCTGCCGTCGCCGGCCTGCTTGTCGAGCAGCCTGCGGTAGACCGGGCTGATGCGCAGCTGCGGCAGTCCCTCGTCGCTGAGGACGGCCACGTACTCGTTCTCGACCTTGGTCACGTAGACGTCGGGAATGACGTACTGCGAGGCCGGGGCGGCGAAGCGGCTGCCGGGCTTGGGGTCGAGGTTGCGCACCACCTCGATGTGCTCCTTCAGCTCGTCGATCGTCATGCCCATGCGCTTGGCGATCTCGGGCACCTGATGGTTCTGGAGGAGGCGCAGGTACTCGGTGACGATCGTCTCGGCGGGGCCACCGTCGAGCCCGAGGTGCCGCAGCTGGAGGATCAGGCATTCCTGGAGGTCGCGTGCCGCCACGCCGATCGGGTCGAAGCGCTGCACCATGGCCAGCGCCGCTTCGACCTGCTCGACCGGCCAGGGTCCCATGGCGGCCAGCTCGTCGAGCGATGCCACCAGGTAGCCGTCGTCGTTGATGTTGCCGATGATGGCCTCGCCGATCTCGCGCACCACGCCGTCCTCGCTGCTGAGCGAGAGCTGCCAGAGCAGGTGGTCGGCCAGCGAGCTGGTCGTCGAGAGGGTGTTCTCGATCGGCGGCAGCTCGCGGACCTCGGCCGGCATCCGCGACCGGTACCCGCCATCGTCGAGGTACTCGCCGAAGAAGTACGCGTAGTCCTGGTCGTCCCAGTTGGCGTCGGGCCGATCCGGCGCAGGGGGCGTTTCGACCTCGGGCTCGGAGGTCTGCGCCTGCGGCTCCACCTGCTGTGCCTCTTCGACAGGGACCTCCTCGAGCAGGGGGTTCTCCACGATCTCCTGCGTCAGGAGCTCGGCAAGCTCGAGGGTCGTCATCGGCAGGAGCTTGATCGCCTGTTGCAGCGACGGCGTCAGGACGAGTTTCTGAGAGAGCCGCGTCTGCAGCTTCTGCGTGATGGCCATGTGTAATCAGTCGAGTCTGAAATCGCTCCCGAGGTAGATCCGCTTTACGTCTTCGTCATCGGCAAGCTCTGCCGGGGTGCCGCTCTTGAAGATGGCTCCCGCATGCACGATATGCGCCCGGTCCGTTATCTTCAAGGTCTCCCGGACATTATGGTCCGTAATCAGCACGCCGATGCCACGATTCTTGAGGTGCGAGATGATCTTCTGGATGTCTCCGACGGCGATCGGATCGATCCCGGCGAACGGCTCGTCGAGCAGGATGAACTTCGGGTTGTTCACCAGCGCGCGTGTAATTTCCACGCGCCGGCGTTCGCCCCCCGACAGCGTGTAGGCCTTCGATCGCGCAAGCGACGTGAGGTTGAGCTCCGCCAGCAGGTCGCGGCAGCGAGCCAGGCGCTGCGCGCGGTTCAGCGGCAGCATCTCGAGGATCGCAAGCAGATTCTGCTCCACCGTCAGTCCGCGAAAGATCGACGGCTCCTGCGGCAGGTACGCCAGGCCCTTGCGCGCCCTGACATAGATGGGGTCGTGCGTCACGTCGACGCCGTCGATCTCGACGCGGCCCGAGTCGGGACGCGTCAGCCCGACGCACATGTAGAAGGTCGTCGTCTTCCCCGCGCCGTTCGGCCCGAGCAGGCCGACCACCTCGCCCGAGGCGAGCTCCAGGCTGACGCCGTTGACCACCGTCCGGCCGCCGTAGGCCTTGGTCAGGTTGTGTGTCCGCAGGAATGCCACGTCAGTCCGCTCCCGGCGGACACTTCCCCATCGTCCGCGTCTGCGTCCGCGTCGACTGGTTGCCGTCGACAGTGATGGTGTCGGAGTCCCGGAAGAACGTGAGCGTCCGCCCCGTCGTCTCGCGGCACTCGTTGGGCATCTGCTCCAGCACGTTCACCGGCGTCCCCGCCATGACATATCGGCCATCGGACGGAAAATATGTCAGCCGGGCGCCGGTGCCCTGCTTGAGCGGCGTCTTGAGCGACACCGTCTCGTACGCCTCGAGCCGCTCGATCTGGCGTCCGTCCGGCAGCAGGAACAGCTCGATGCGGGCCGCGCGCAGGTCGCCGTCGCGGGCATTGACGAGGCGGGCCTCGCCCGTAAATACCGCCTTCCGCTCCGCCTCGGTGTAGACGAGCTGCTCGGCGGTGCCCGTGGTCATCGTCCTGGTGGCCTTCTTCGTCTCCGGGTCCACCTCTTCGAGCTCCAGCACCGTGCGGACCTTGCCGGTGGCCGTCAGGTTGCCGTTGTCTTCATCGAGCACGAGCGTCGTGCTCTTGATGGAGGTGGCACCCTGCCACAGCTGCGCCTCGCCGGAGTACGTGGCGGCCGAGCCGCTGCGATCGAGCCGCGCGGCGGTGACGTTGACCGGGCTGTCGGCCTCGAAGAGCGCCGGGCGCCGGCGGTCGTCGCCGCCCCCGCCCTTGATCACCGACCGCACGTCGGTTTCGGCGATCACCGTCTCGTCGGCGCTGACGAGGTTGACGGTGCGGGCCTGAATCGAGCCCTGCGGGTCGTCGACGCGTGCAAAGACCTGCGTGCCTTCCGCCGACAGGGTGATGTCGCCGGATTCCGTCCGGTAGATCATCCGTGGCGCCGAGGCCGTGCGCTGCGCGTCCTTGACGCTGACGCCGCCCTCGAAGGTCGCCCGCTCGATCTGCTCCAGGCTGCCGCCCGTCACCAGGTCGAGCCTGTCGGACGACACGGTGCGATCCATGGCGGCCACGCCGCGTGCGGCAGCGCGCGTCTCCCTGAACACGACGGTGTCGGTGAACGCCGCGCCGACGAGCCCGCGTCCGGGTGCCCCCGTCCCGTTCAACTGGCGGCCCGTGATGACGCGCGCCGGGGTCGCCCCTGCCCCGGGCAGCGTGAGCTCCACGTTCTCGGTCGCCGAGAGGCCCGTGAGCGTCGTGCCGTCGGCGTCGAGCTGCATGTCGATGACCTGGCCGGCGAGACGGCGGCCCGCGCCACCTTCGCTCCTGAACTGCACGGCCGCCTGACCGGCAAGCACCGTCTGACGGAGCGTGCGTCCGTCCTCGTCGTAGACCAGGTTGATGTCCGTTGCCGTCAGCTCCTCGAGCGACTGCGGGGCCGGCAGGCGCACGGCGGATCCGCCGCGCAGCTCCACGAGCTGGATGACGTCTTCCGCGGGGCGGAGGAAGACCGTGACGGTCTGTCCCGTCAGCGTCTGCCCGTCGCGCGTGACCTCCGCGGCATCCTGCAGGCGGATGTATCGCTCGGCGCGGGCAAAGCCGGCCGAACCCGCGCGCATCGACGTGGCGCCCTGCCCCTGCGGGTCGGGCGCGATGTCGATCACGGCACGCTCGAGCAGCCACAGGACGTTCCGTACGTTGTCGTACGTGGCGCCGGTCGAGCTGCCGCGCATCCGCTCCTTCTCGAACTGCACGTCGCCCGAGACGCGGACCACGCCGTCGGCCGCGTCGTAGGTGGCTTCCGGCCCGGTCATCGTGAGACCGTCGGTGGTCACGAGCTTCAGCGAGCCGCTGAAGCGGACGGTGTCGCCCTCGCCCGTGACCTCGCCCTGGTCGCCCGACAGGGTGAACCCACGGCGCTCGTCACGCTCGGGCACCGTGACCACGACGTTGCGGAAGGTGGTGCGGCCGTCCGGATACGACAGCAGGCCCTCGTGCTGGATGTCGAAGTCGCGTTGATCACCGCGCGTGCGGGTGATCAACCCGCCGCGTGACTCGACGACGGCATCGGGATCGGTGCGTGGATCGACGCCGCCGCCGGGTTCAGGGCGGCCCTGACGGAGCAGGAAGGCCAGCCACACGGCAAACGCCACGGCGAAGGCCGCGAAGGCCCAGCGCAGGACGCTGCGCCAGCGCATCAGGCTGCTCCTTCATCTGCAGCAGCGGGGCGCGGCGCCTGCATGTCGGCGACGGTCAGCTCGATGGTGGTCTCGCCCTGCCAGGTCTGGCGGTCGAGCGAGTACGCCAGGCGGAGGGCGCGGCGGTGCTGGTCGACGAACGACGCGCGCTCCGAGCAGCGCCAGGCCATGGCGCTGAAGATGCGGCCGTCCTGGCGGACGCGCAGCTTCAGGTGACGCTCCTTGATGCGCCGCGGATCGCCGACCACCTCGACGGCGTCCGCGTCGAACACCGGTTTCGGGTTGGCCGCGCCGAACGGCGCCAGCAGATCGAGGCCGTCCACCAGTTGCGGGGTGATCCCGGCCAGACGCAGCGGCGCGTCGATCCGCAGGCGCGGCATCAGGTCGTCGGGCTCGAGACGGTCGAGCGCGTGGGCCGCCAGGCGCGTCCGCAGTTCGTGGATGCGCGACGCCTCCAGCGTCAACCCGGCCGCGTGCCGGTGACCGCCGTACTTGATGAGCATGTCGGCGCACGAGTCGAGCGCGCCGAGCATGTCGAACGACGGAATGGAGCGGCACGAGCCGTGCGCCACGCCGTCCTCGATCGAGAGCACGATGGTCGGCTTGTAGAACGTGTCCACCAGCTTGCTCGCCACGATGCCGACCACGCCACGGTGCCAGCCCTCGCCCGCGACCACGAGCAGGTTGTGCGCGCCGATCGCGGGGTCCGACTCGACGCTCTTGCGCGCTGCCGCGACGATCTCGGCCTCGTGGGCCTGCCGCCGGGCGTTCTCCTCGTTCAGCTGCTCGGCCAGTCTGCGCACCTCGTCGGCCTGCGCTTCGTCGGAGGCCAGCAGCAGCCGCGTGGCGATGTCAGGGGAGCTCATCCGGCCCGCCGCGTTGATCCGCGGCGCCAGGACGAACGACACGCCGAAGCCGTCCACCGTCCTGTTGGCGAGCCCTGCCACTTCGAGCAGCGTCCGCAATCCCACGGTGTGCGGCCCCTGCGACAGCCGCTCGAGCCCGAGTTTCGCGATCACCCGGTTCTCGCCGGTCAGCGGCACGACGTCGGCGACGGTGCCAATCGCCGCGAGCTTGAGGAACGCCGGCAGCCACTTCTCGCGTCCCCGGCGCACGCACAGCGCCTGCACCAGCTTGAAGGCCACGCCGACGCCCGCCAGCATCTTGTCGGGGTACGTGCAGTCCGGACGCTTGGGGTTGACGACCGCCAGCGCCTCCGGCAGCTCGCAGTCGGGCTCGTGATGGTCGGTGATGATGAGGTCGACGCCGAGCTCGCGTGCGCGCCGTGCCGCGTCCGCGCTGCGGATGCCGCAGTCCACCGACACGAGGACGCGCACGCCGTCGGCGGCAAGGCGTTCGACCGCTGCCGGCTGCAGCCCGTAGCCGTCACGCAGCCGCTCGGGAATGAAGTGCGTGACGTCACCGCCGAGCAGCTCCAGCGCGCGCCGCAGGATGACCGTGGACGTCACGCCGTCGACGTCGTAGTCGCCGTGGATGGCGATCCGTTCGCGGCGCTCGAGCGCGGCCAGCAGGCGGTCGACGGCCGGACCCAGGCCGGCCAGCCGCCACGGGTCGTGCAGGTGGTCGAGGGACGGCCGGAGGAAGCGGTCCGCGGTCTCGGGATCGCTCAGGCCCCGCTGGCACAGCAGCCGTGCCACGGCCGGCGCGAGGCGAAGCGCGTCGGCGAGCCGCCGGCAGGCCGCATCGTCGGCCGTCAGCGGTTCCCAGATCAACGTACGCATGGGGTGTGCGAAGGGCCCAGGCGGGCGCCGCGGCGCCTCACGTGCCGCCGTCCGCCGCCACGGCCGCCGGAGCGTCGGTCAGCTCGTAGCCGACGCGACCGATGCTGCGGAACTTCTCGTACCGGCGATCGAGGCGGCCCGTGGCGTCTTCGCTCATCAGGCGCTGGAGCACCGGCCACAGCGCGGCGTCGATCAGCCTGGCGGCCTCGTCGTGGTCGTGGTGTGCGCCGCCGCGCGGCTCCGGGATGATCTCGTCCACGATCTCCCGCGCCACCAGGTCGGCCGCCGTCAGCTTCAGCGCTTCGGCCGCCTCGACCTTCTTGCTCGGGTCGCGCCACAGGATGGCGGCGCAGCCTTCGGGCGGGATCACGCTGTACACGGCAAACTCCTGCATCATCACCCAGTCACCCACGGCAATGCCCAGCGCGCCGCCGCTGCCGCCTTCGCCGGTGACCATCACGACGATCGGCACGTCGAGGGCAGCCATCTCGCGCAGATTGACGGCGATGGCCTCCGCGATGCCCCGCTCTTCCGACTCCACACCCGGGAACGCGGCCGGCGTGTCCACCAGGCTGATGATGGGGCGGCGGAACTTGGCGGCCAGTTGCATGGCGCGCAGCGCCTTGCGGTAGCCCTCGGGCCGCGCGTAGCCGAAGTTCCTGTGGATCTTCTGCTTCGTGTCGCGTCCCTTCTGGTGGCCCACCACCATCACCGGCACGTCGTGGTAGGTCGCAAAGCCGGTCACGATGGCCGGGTCGTCGGCAAAGCGCCTGTCGCCGTGGATCTCCGTGAAGCCCTCGAACAGCCGCGACGCATAGTCGAGCAGGTACGGCCGCTGGGGATGCCGCGCCACCTGCACCCGCTGCCACGGCGTCAGCCGGGCGAAGATCTCGGTGCGCAGCTGGACCACACGCTGCTCGAGCGACGCCAGTTCGCCCTGCCGTTCAGGCGTCTGCGGCTGTCCCTCGAGGGCGGCGATCTCCTGCAGCAGGACGGCGATGGGTTCCTCGAAGTCGAGGGTATCCACAGGCATGACGCTTCAGGTTATCGCAGTTTGACCGTCTGCACGCCGCCCACCTGTTCGAGCTCGGCGACGAGCTTCTCCGAGGGCCTGACGAGCAGCACGCCCAGTTCGGCCTTGACGCGCAGCGGGCGCGGCACGTCGCGCGCCTCGAGCTCCACACGCACCCGGCGGTCGCCCCTGTGGCGCATCAGGATCTCGGCAAGCGCCTCGAAGGTGTCGCGCCCCGCGGGGGGCGCCGACAGGCGGATGGTGACCTCGCGGGCCAGCTTCTCCTGCAGCGCCGACAGGGGGGCGATCTCGGCCGCGAGCATCTTTCCCGACTCGTCGGAGCGCTCGAGCTTGCCCTTGACGAGCACCATCCTGTCGTTCTCGATGAGGTGCGCGTACGTGCGGTAGGCCTCCGGGAACGCCACGACCTCTATCGCGCCCGTCAGGTCCTCGAGCATGAAGGCGGCCATGCGGTCGCCCTTCTTGGTCTTCACGAGGCGCAGGGCGGTGATGATGCCACCGACGAGCACCTCGGCGGCCGGCTCGGTCAGCTCCGTGATGGGCCGCGCGCCCGCCTCCTGCAGGTCGGCCGCGTGCGCCGCGAGCGGATGCCCGCTCAGGTAGAGGCCCAGCGCCTCCTTCTCGAACGCCAGGAGGGTGGCTTCCGGCCACGGCTCGGCGTCGGGCAGTTCCACCGGTCCGCCGGCGGCTTCGTCCTCCACGAGCCCGAAGAGCTGCGACTGCCCACGGTCGCGGTCCTTCTGGACGCGGTTGCCCTGTTCGAGCGCCCTGTCGATGCCGGCGGCCAGGCGGGCGCGGCGCGACGTCACCGAACGGTCGCCCGGGCAGAGCGAGTCGAGGGCGCCGGCCTTGGCGAGGCTCTCGAGCACGCGCTTGTTCACGAGGCGGAGGTCGGCGTCCTCGCACAGCGCGCTCAACGACGGAATCTTTCCGCCCAGCTTCTCGCGCACCGCCAGGATCGACTGGATCGCGCCTTCGCCCACGTTCTTGATCGCGGTCAGACCGAACCGGACGCCCTCGGGCTCGACCGTGAAGCGGAGCTGGCTGAGGTTCACGTCCGGCGGCAGCACCGGGATGCCCATGTCGCGGCACTCGCCGAGGTACAGCGAGAGCTTCTCGGTGTTCTGCGCCTCGATGGTCAGCAGCGCCGTCATGAAGTGCCACGGATAGTTGGCCTTCAGGTAGGCGGTCTGGTACGCCAGCAGCGCGTAGGTGGTCGAGTGCGACTTGTTGAAGCCGTAGCCGGCGAAGTAGGCGAGGAGGTCGAAGATCTCGCCGGCCTTCTTTTCGCTGAGGCCGTTGGCGAGGGCACCCTTGACGAACCTGTCGCGCTGCGCCGCCATGACCGCGGGGTCTTTCTTCCCCATGGCCTTGCGCAGCACGTCGGCCTCGCCCATCGTGAAGCCGCCGACGTCGCGCGCCACGCGCATCACCTGTTCCTGGTAGGCGATGACGCCGTACGTGTCGCTGAGGATCGGCTCCATCTGCGGCACGTGGTAGGTGATGGGCTCGCGGCCGTGCCGCCGGTTGACGAAGCTGTCGACCACGCCCGCCCCGAGCGGCCCTGGCCTGTAGAGGGCGTTGAGCGCGATCAGGTCGTCGAAGCGCGACGGCTTCGCCTTGCGCAGCACCTCGCGCATCCCCGAGCTCTCGAACTGGAACACGCCCGCCGTCTGCCCGTCGGCAAACACCTGGAACGTCTTCGCGTCGTCCATCGGGATGTCGCCGATGTCGATCCGCTCGCCCGTCGTGCGGGCGATCTCCTCGATCGCGTCGTCGATGAGCGTGAGGGTGCTGAGGCCCAGGAAGTCCATCTTGAGGAGGCCCATCCTCTCGATTTCCTTCATGGCCCACTGGGTCACGATTTCGTCGCGCGCGCCCTTGTAGAGCGGCGCGTACTCGGTGATGGCCTTCGGCGCGATCACGACGCCGGCGGCGTGCACCGAGGCATGCCGCGTCATGCCCTCGAGGCGCTGGGCGATCTCGAGCAGCTCCTTCACGCGCGGGTCGGCCTCGCGCAGCTGCCTGAGCGCCGGGTTCTCGGTGAGCGCCTTCTCGAGCGTCATGTCGAGCGCGGGCGGGATCAGCTTCGCGACGCGGTCCACCTCCGCGTACGTCATGTCGAGCACGCGGCCGACGTCGCGCACGACGGCCTTGGCCTTCATGGTGCCGAACGTGATGATCTGCGCCACGTTCTCGCGTCCGTACTTCCGCGTCACGTAATCGATCACCTCCCCACGACGGCGCTCGCAGAAGTCGATGTCGATGTCGGGCATCGACACGCGCTCGGGGTTGAGGAAGCGCTCGAAAATCAGGTCGAACTCGATCGGGTCGACGTCGGTGATGCGCAGGCACCACGCCACCACGCTGCCGGCCGCCGAGCCGCGCCCGGGGCCTACGGGGATGGCCTGCTCCCGCGCGTACCGGATGAAGTCCCAGACGATGAGGAAGTACCCGGTGTACCCCATCTTCTGGATCATCGCGATCTCGTAGTCGAGCCGCTTCTCGTACTCCTCGAGCGTGTGCCGCAGCACGCCGCGGTTCATCAGCTCGCGGAGCCGCGGGAGCCGCGCCGCGAAGCCCTCGCGCGTCACCCGCTCGAAGTGGCCGTCGAGCGTCTCGCCCTCCGGCACGTCGAAGTTCGGCAGGTGGTAGACCTTGTCGTCGAGCGAGACGTTGCACCGCTCGGCGATCCGCACCGTGTTGGTCAGCGCGTCGGGGTACTCGCCGAAGCGCTCCCACATCTGCTCGGGGGTCTTGAGGTAGAACTCGTCCGACCCGTACTTCAGGCGGTGCGCGTCGTTGACCGACTTCCCCGTCCCGATGCAGAGCAGGATGTCGTGCGGCTTGTGGTCGCCGTCGCGCAGGTAGTGGACGTCGTTGGTGATCACCATCGGCAGGTCGAGCTCGCGGGCGAGCCCGGGCAACCCGTCGTTGACGATCTTCTGCTCGCGCAGTCCCTGGTACTGCATCTCGAGGAAGAAGTTGCCCCTCCCCAGAATCTCGCTGTACAGGCCCGCGGCCGTGCGCGCCTTGTCGAGGCGATCCTTGTAGATGCCCTCGGCCACCTCGCCCTTGAGACAGCTGCTCAGGCCGATGAGGCCGGCGCTGTGCTGCGCCAGCAGCTCCTTGTCGATGCGCGGCTTGTAGTAGAAGCCTTCCGTATAGCCCGCGGAGACGAGCTTGATCAGGTTGTGATAGCCCTCGTTGGTCTCGGCCAGGAGCACGAGGTGGTTCTGCGTCTCGCCAGGCACGCCGCTGCGGTCGCGGCGATCGCCGGGGGCGACGTACACCTCGCAGCCGAGGATCGGCTTCACGCCGTGCTTCTTCGCCGTGTCGTAGAAGGCGACCGACGAGAACATGTTGCCGTGCTCGGTCACGGCCAACGACGGCATGCCGAGCCGGGCAGCCTCCTTCATCAGCTCGTCGACGCGGCAGGCGCCATCGAGCAGCGAGTACTCCGTATGCAGATGAAGGTGGACGAACTCGCGCATCTGCCGGCGATCATACCGCTTGACAGCGGGCCCTCCCGGCGGGCATGGCGGGCCGCGCGCCGCCGCGTCGCGTCACGCGCGCGACGCCGGCAGCGCCCCCTCGTAGGCCTCCGGCGAGAAGCCGACGATCGTCCGCTCGCCGAGGTCGAGCACGGGTCGCCGGATCAGCGCGGGGTGCGCGATCATCAGCGCCTTTGCGCGATCGGCGCCGAGGCCCTCGCGCGCGTCGGGCGGCAGGCCCCGGAAGGTCGTGCCGGAGCGATTCAGGAGGCGCTCCCACCCGTGCTCGTCAATCCACCGGGCGATCTGCGCCGGGTCGACGCCGTCCACGCGGTAGTCGTGGAAGCGGTAGGGGATCTGGTGCTCGTCGAGCCACGCGCGGGCCCTGGCCATCGTGGTGCACCGGCGGATGCCGTACAGCGTCGCGACTATTCCCATTCGATCGTGCTCGGCGGCTTGCTGCTCACGTCGTAGACCACGCGGTTGATGCCGCGCACCTCGTTGATGATGCGGCTCGAGACGCGCTTCAGCAGCTCGTACGGCAGCGGCGCCCAGTCGGCGGTCATGAAGTCGGTCGTCTGCACCGCGCGGAGCGCGACGACGTACTCGTAGGTACGTCCGTCGCCCATCACGCCGACGCTCCGCACCGGCAGGAAGACCGCGAAGGCCTGGCTGGTGAGGTCGTACCAGGTGCGTCCGCTCGCCTCGTCCACCGTGGACCGCAGCTCCTCGATGAAGATCGCGTCGGCCCGGCGCAGCAGGTCGGCGTACTCCTCGCGCACCTCACCGAGAATGCGTACGCCGAGGCCCGGTCCTGGGAACGGATGGCGGTACACCATCTCCGGCGGCAGGCCCAGCACCAGCCCCAGCTCGCGCACTTCGTCCTTGAACAGCTCGCGCAGCGGCTCGAGCAGCGAAAGGCCGAGGGTCTCGGGCAGTCCGCCCACGTTGTGATGGCTCTTGATCGTCCGCGCCTTCTTCGTCGCGGCGCCGCCCGATTCGACGACGTCCGGGTAGATCGTGCCCTGCGCCAGCCAGCGCACGCCCGTCAGGCGCGAGGCCTCCGTCTGGAACACTTCCACGAACTCGCGGCCGATGATCTTGCGCTTCGCCTCGGGATCAGTGACGCCGGCGAGCTGATCGAGGAACTGCCGGCGCGCGTCGACGTGAATGACGCGCGCATGCAGCCGGCCCGCGAACATGTCGAGCACGAGCCGCGCCTCGTCGAGCCGCAGCAGGCCGTGGTCCACGAAGACGCACGTCAGCTGGTCGCCGATCGCCTTGTGTATCAGCGCGGCCGCGACGCTGGAGTCGACGCCGCCAGACAGCCCGAGGACGACATGGTCGTCACCGACCTGCCGGCGGATGCGCTCGACGGCTTCGCCGACGTAGTCGCCCATGCGCCAGTCGCCGCGTGCGCCGCAGACGTCGCGGACGAAGCGCGTGAGGATGGCGCGGCCCTGGTGCGTGTGCGTCACCTCCGGATGGAACTGCACGCCGTAGTAGCCGCGCGTCTCGTCGGCCATGCCCGCGATCGGGCAGCTCGGCGTGGAGGCCATCAGCCGGAAGCCGTCGGGCATCCGCGTGACGCTGTCGCCGTGGCTCATCCAGACCTTCAGCATGCCGTGGCCCTCGGGCGTGCGGAAGTCCTCGATCTCCTCGAGCAGCCGCGTGTGGCCGTGGGCCCGGACCTCCGCGTAGCCGAACTCGCGGCGGTCGCTCCACCGGACCTCGCCGCCGAGCTGCGCCGCCATGGTCTGCATGCCGTAGCAGATGCCGAGCACGGGCACACCGAGCGACCACACCTCGTCGGGCGCCCGCAGCTGCTGGTCTTCGTACGTGCTCCCGTGGCTGCCCGACAGGATGATGCCGATCGGGTTCAGCCCGCGAATCGTTTCGGGCGCGACGTCGTGCGGATGGATCTCGCAGTAGACGTGCGCCTCACGCACGCGTCGGGCGATGAGCTGCGTGACCTGCGAGCCGAAATCGAGGATGAGAATGGTCTGGTGTGACATGCGGTGGCACCGCACGCGGCGGCGCCGCAGCGGATCGGTATCATAGCGTGGTGTCTGCGTTCGCGAGCGCCCGTGCACTGCTGGTCGTGGGCCTGGCCGCCCTGGTCGTGGCCGGCACCTGCCCGCCCGCCGTCGCCCAGTCCGACGACGAGCCGCCCGGGCTTCCGCTCTTTCCGATGCGGATCCGCTGGAGCGCGTCGCTCGACGCCACGCCGACCACGGGTCCCGTGAGCGACGGCACGTCGATTTACCTGGGCCTCGACTCCGGCGTCGTGGTGGCCGTCGACGCCGACACGGGCGCCGAACGCTGGACGTCCGACGGCCCGGTCACCCGGGTGCCGCCCGCCGCCGACGGCGACGGCGTGTACGTCGTGCGCGGCCGTGACGTCGTCGCGCTCGACGCCGCGACCGGCGAGGAACGCTGGCGCCTCGGCTTCGACGCTGACGTCTCGGCGCCGCTCATCGCCCGCGCAGGCTGGGTGGTCGTGGCCCTGGCGTCCGGCGAGGTCACCGCCGTCCGCGGCGCCGACGGCGTGCGCGTGTGGCAGTCCACCTTCGCCACGCCGGTGGTCGCGCAGCCCGCCATCAACGGCGCGCGGCTCTACCTGCCCGGCGACGACGCCCGCGTGCGCGCGGTCCACATCGAAACGGGTGCGCTCGAGTGGGAGCAGACGGTCGGCGGCGCGGTGCTGACGATCTCGCCGCTCGGCGACCGCGTGTTCGTCGGCGCCGACGACAACTTCTTCTACGCGCTCGACGACAGGAACGGCCGGCGGCTGTGGCGGTGGCGCACCGGCGGCGACCCCATCGGCGAGGCCGTCGCCGACGACCGCCGCGTGTACTTCACCAGCCTCGACACCATCGTGCGTGCGCTGGATCGGCGCAACGGCGCGCAGCGGTGGCGCCGTCCGCTGCCGTGGCGTCCCCGGTCGGGGCCGCAGCTCGTCGGCACCACGGTGCTCGTGTCGGGCGTGGCGCTCGACCTGCGCGGCTTTGCTGCCGATACCGGTCAGCCCGTCGGCGAGTACGCGCTCTCGGCCGATCGGCTCGAGCTCCTCGAAGGCGTTCCCGCCATCGTCGAACGGACGCGCCTGCCGGGTGCCTATGTGGTGCTGGCGCTCGCCGACGGGCGCCTGCTGGCGCTCGAGCACGCGTATGGCCTGAAGGTGGAGCCACTCACCCGCTTCCCCGGCGAGCCCATGGCGATCACCCCGCCGCTCCCCGCGGGTTCCTGACCGTCGGTCTGGCCCGACTCCACTCAGGCGAACGCGCGCTCGCCGACGTGGTGCGCCGCGGACGCTTCGTACACCGTCAGGTAGGCGCCGGCGGACGTCAGCGTCAGGTACTGGAACAGCAGCCCGCGCAGCAGCCACGCGATGAGCTGGAGCGGCAGCACGGTCAGGCCCACGAACGGCACGAACGACATCAGGCCGAGGCCCGCCGTGGTCACCACCGACACCACGGTCGCGATGCCGACCAGGCCGATCGTCACGGCGAAGATGCCGAGCATCAACCGGGGTTCCTGCCGTACGAGGCCGAGGGCGATCGATGCCGCGCGACGGATCGAGACGTCTGCCGCCACCACGATCACCTGCACCACGAGGTACACGGTGTTGACGATCGTGATCCAGGCGACGAGCACGCCGCTGAAGCCGGCGGCCATCGCCGTCCAGGCCGCCGCGAAGCCTTCCGCCCCGAGGGTGCGGTAGCCGGCCACCACGACCAGCAGGAACAGCCCGCCGGAGGCCGCATACAGGCCGAGCAGCAGGAAGCCGAGCCGCAGGAACCGCCGCCGCACGTGACGCAGGCCGTTCATGAAGACGTCCACGTGCGCGCGTGACGCCCGCCGCACGAGCGGCAGCCGCAGCGGGTAGCGTTCGATCGGGCCGGCGTGACGCTCCGCGGCGACGAGCACCGACACCGTGCCGCCGCGCAGCACGAACATCACGACCGAGCCCCCCAGCACCATCACGAGGCCCGACACCAGGAAGCCGGCCAGCGCCGCGGGGTGCAGCGCGAGCGCGGCGGCCACGCGCGTGGCGCTGGCGCCGAGATCCACGCCGAGCAGGTCGTTCACGTCGCCGCCCAGCGCGAGCGCGACGAGGAACACGCCGCCCACGACGGGCACCGCCAGCAGCAGCTTGAACGTCGACTCGGCGACAAACTGCACGACGATCACCGGCCAGTTGGCGAGCGACAGGACGGCACCGCGCTTGATGGACAGCTTGAGGCGGGTGGGCAACATCTGGCAGCCAACGTATAGCACGAGGGG
>JBIQIB010000196.1:0-4573 GCA_044508265.1 Acidobacteriota bacterium | reverse complement strand
GAAGGTTCCTACTCCGACGAGGCCCGTCGTGCCCGAAGAACCACGCCGACATCCCGCGCCCGCCGTTGAGGGCGGGACGCCGTCCGAACAAGCCGCCGAGCCGACGCTCAGCGTCTCGCGGCGCATCTTCCTCAAGTCCGTCGGGGCCGCGCCCATCGCCGCGGCCACCCTGGCGCCAGGCGAGGCCGCCGCGCAATCGGCCCAGCCGCTCGGGCCCGGTCCGGTGCCCGTGTCGCTCGTCGTCAACGGCGCGACCCGTACGGTCACCGTGGAGCCGCGTGTCACGCTGCTCGACGCCCTGCGCAACAACCTCGACCTGACGGGCGCCAAGCGCGTCTGCGACCGCGGGTCGTGCGGGGCCTGCACCGTGCAGATGGACGGCCGCACCGTCTACGCGTGCTCGGTCCTGGCCGTCGACGCCGCCGGCGCGGACGTCCGCACGATCGAAGGGCTGACGGAGGGCACCGTCCTCCATCCCGTGCAGCAGGCCTTCTGCGAGAAGGACGGCCTGATGTGCGGGTTCTGTACGCCCGGGTTCGTGATGTCGACGGTGGCGCTGCTCGAGCGCGTACCCAACCCGACAGCGGCACAGGCACGCAAGGCGCTCGACGGCAACATCTGCCGCTGCGGCACGTACGTGCGCGTGCTCGAGGCCGCGCTCAACACCAACGGAGGCACCCGTGCCTGAGGATGCACGACCGACCGGTGCGCACGCGGCGATGGGCGCGAATGCATTGGGCATCGATGCCGCGGGCACCCGCCAGGTTCCCGAGGTCGCCGCGCCGGCCACCGCCAATCCGAACTCCCCGTATGCCTGGCCCGAGCAGCGGCGGCTCCTCAGCAGCCGCATCCGGCGGGTGGACGGCCCATTGAAGGCGAGCGGCCGCGCGACGTACTCCTACGACGTCAAGCGCCCAGGCATGCTCTGGGGCCGCATCCTCCGTTCGCCGCACCCGCACGCGCGCGTCGTCTCGATCGACCTCGAGCCCGCCCGAAGGATGACCGGCGTGAAGGCCGTCCTGGCGATAGCCGATCCGGGCAGCAAGGTGCTGTACGTCGGCGACGAGGTGGCGGCCGTCGCCGCGACCACCGAGGACGTCGCGCGTGACGCCGCGCGCGCCATAGTCGTCAACTACGAGCCGCTGCCGTTCCTCGCCACCGTCGAGCAGGCCATGCGGCCCGAAGCGCCCGGCGTGTTCGAGGGCGGCAACGTCAGGGAGACCGAAGCCGAGGAAGAGGGCAGCATCGAGGCCGGCTTCAAGCAGGCCGCCCACGTCGTCGAGCAGACCTACAGCACCCAGGTGCAGACCCACGTGTCGCTCGAGACGCACGGCTGCGTGTGCGAGTGGGAAGGCGACCGGCTGACGGCCTGGGTGAGCACGCAGGCCGTCCACGGCACCGCCGAAGGTTTCGCGTCGAGCCTCGGCATCCCGCAGGCGAATGTCCGCGTCATCACCGAGCACATGGGCGGCGGCTTCGGCAGCAAGTTCGGTCCGGACGTGCAGGGCATCACCTGCGCCAGGCTGGCCAGGGAGGCCGGCGCGGCCGTGCACCTGATGCTCGACCGCCGCGAGGAGCACCTGGCGACGGGCAACAGGCCCTCGGCGTACGCGAAGGTCCGGGCTGGCGTCTCGGGCGACGGCCTCCTCACCGCGTTCGACGGCGAGACGTGGGGAACCGGCGGCGCCGGCGGGGCCTCGGGCTTCCCGCTGCCCTACATCTACACGTTCCCGAACCGGCGGCGCGTGCACCGCGACGTGTACATCAACGCCGGTCAGCAGCGGGCGATGCGAGCGCCTGGCCACCCGCAGGGCTGTTTCGTCACCGAGATGCTGATGGACGAGCTCGCCGACCGCGTCCGGATGGATCCGGTGGAGTTCCGTCTCCGCAATCTTCCGCCGCAGGCGCCCAACGCGATGTGGCGCGAGTACTTCCGCATCGGCGCGCAGCGCTTCGGCTGGGACCGCCGTCACGCGACGGGCGACCCGGCCGACGGGCCGATCAAGCGCGGGATGGGCTGTGCGGCCAACAGGTGGGGCGGCGGCGGTCGAGGCACCCGCGCGCAGTGCGACATCCTGCCGGACGGCGGCGTCGTGATGCGCTGCGGCACGCAGGACCTCGGCGTCGGCACCCGCACCCTCATCGGCATCATCACTGCCGAGACATTGGGGCTGCCGCTCGAAGCGATCACCGTGCAGCTTGGCGACAGCACCTACCCGTTCAGCGGGGGCAGCGGTGGCAGCACCACCGCACCTGCCGTCTCGCCGGCCATCCGCGTGACCGCCAGCAAGGCCCTCCAGGAGCTCGCGGCGCGCGTGGCGCCCGCGCTCGGCGTGGAGCCGTCGGAGGTCACGGCCAGCAGCGGCCGGGTGCACGTGAAGGGCGACACGGCGCGCGGCCTGTCGTGGGCCGACGCGTGCCGCCGGCTCGGGACGACGCCGGTGTCGGTCAACGGCGAATGGGAGCAGGGCCTGTCGGCCAGCGGCACGAGCGGCGTGCAGTTTGCCGAAGTGGAAGTGGACGTCGAGACGGGCGTCACGAAGGTCACCCGCATCACGTGCGTCCAGGACTGCGGCCTCGTCGTCAACCAGCTCACGGCCGAGAGCCAGTGCATCGGCGGGATGATCATGGGCGTCGGCTACGCCCTGTTCGAGGACCGGATTCTCGACCGCAACACCGCCACCATGGTCAACCCGAACATGGAGTGGTACCTGCTGCCTGGTCCGAGCGATATTCCGCAGATCGACGTGGTGCTGCTGAACCAGCCGGAGCGCGGCGTCATCGGCATCGGCGAGCCGCCGACCATCTCCACCGCCGCGGCGATCGCCAACGCGGTGGCCAACGCGACGGGCGTGCGCGTGCGGAGCCTGCCCATCACGCCACGGAAGGTGCTCGACGCGCTCGAGGCCGCACGGACGGGAGGTACGCAGTGAAGGCGTTCGCTTACGTGAATCCCGCGACGGTGCAGGAGGCGGTCGCCGCGCTCGACGCCGAGCGCGGCCGTGCGATGCCGCTCGCCGGCGGCATGGACCTCGTCGGGCTGATGAAGGACTACATCGCCACGCCCGACCGCGTCGTCAGCGTGAGGCGCCTCGACACCTCGATCACCGACCTGCCGGAAGGCGGCCTCCGGATCGGCGCCGCCGCCAGGCTCGTCGACCTCGAGGCCCATCCGCGGGTACGGCGCGAGTATCGCGCCCTGGCGCAGGCGGCCGGCGAAGTCGGCACGCCGCAGATCCGCAACCTCGGCACGGTGGGCGGCAACCTGCTGCAGCGGCCGCGATGCTGGTACTTCCGCAACGAGGAGTTCCCGTGCCTGAAGAAGGGCGGGGCGCGGTGCTTCTCGGTCGACGGCGAGAACCAGTACCACGCCATCCTTGGCGGCGGCCCCTGCTACATCGTGCATCCGTCGAGTCTCGCCGTCCCGCTCGTCGCCTTCGGCGCGACGATGCACGTGACGGGGCCACGCGGGGAGCGCGAGGTGCCGGCGGAAGAGTTCTTCGAGCTGCCGGCCACGAACCTGTACGGCGAGTCGGTGCTGCGCCCCGACGAGCTGGTGACGGCCGTCAGCCTCCCGCGCGCGGCAGACCAGCGCAGCGCCACGTACGAGGTGCGGTTCAAGCAGTCGCACGACTGGCCCATCGCGTTCGCGTCGGTCATCCTGCGGATGCAGGGCACGACGGTGGGCGACGCGCGCGTCGTGATGGGAGCGGTCGCGCCAATCCCGTGGCGGGCGACGGCTGCCGAAGCCGTCCTCCGCGGACAGGCCGTGGACGAACTGGTCGCCACGAAAGCGGCCGAAGCTGCGCTCGAGCGCGCCCAGCCGATGACGCAGAACGCCTACAAGGTGCAGGTGGCGCGAACCGCGGTGAAGCGCGCGATCCTTGCGGCCGCGGCCGAGGCATAGAGGTCGACCCATGGCTCATCCAGTCCCAGCGTCCCGTCTCGTCTCGCCAGCGGTCCACTGCCAGCACCTTCGGCACAAAGGCATGTACGTGCTCACGACCCCTGACCCGGACGAGCGGCGCTTCGCCGGCGGCTCGTACGACGCCACCGCCTACTGGTGCACCTGCACGCAGAAGGCGACAGGGCCGGATGGGAACCCCGCCAACGCGACCCACTGCGTGTCCGGCGGCGGCCGCACGTGCTGCAACTGAACGCCGTCACCGGCGCGCCACGCCGCTGGCTGCGCGCCGAAGGCGCCGCGGTGTTCGTGGTAGCCACCATCGCGTACGGCGCCACGGGGCAGAGCTGGTGGCTGTTCCTGGCGCTGTTCTTCGTGCCCGACCTGTCGTTTGCCGCCTACCTGCTCGGCCCTGGCGCGGGCGCCCTGGGCTACAACCTGGTGCACAGCTACGTGCTCCCGCTGGCGACGCTGTCGTTTGCCACCGGCATGTGGCACGGAGAGCTGCTGATGCCCCGGGACGGCTCCGTCGACGTCTCTCACCTCGTGCGGGCCGTACCGTTCGCCTGGCTCGCGCACATCGGATTCGACCGGATGCTCGGCTACGGCCTGAAGTATCCGTCGGCCTTCAAGGACACCCACCTGGGCAGGATCGGACGCGCCTAGGCC
>JBIQIB010000195.1:1892-4628 GCA_044508265.1 Acidobacteriota bacterium | reverse complement strand
CCTCGATCGCCGCGATCCCCTCCCCGATCTTCTCCGGCCACCGCATCTGGTCCGACCCGAACATCAACCGCTTCCCCAGCCCCGCGCGCACCAGCGCCTCGAGATGGTCGTAGAACGCCGCGCGCGGGATCACCCAGCTGATCGTCGAGACGTCCGCGTGCAGCTGCGGGTACTGCGTCATCATCGCGATCATCGCGTCGCGGTACGGATACCCCGCGTTCTCCACGAAGATCCGCAGCTTCGGGTGGCGCACGAGCACGTCCTCGAGCAGCAGCGGGTTGCCGGCCGCCGACCGGAACTCCGGCAGATACGGCCCGATGCCCGCCGTGTGGATCAGTACCGGCACGTCCCGTGATTCCGCGAGCGCGAAGTACGGCTCGAGCGCCGGGTCGTTGGGCGCCATGCCTGTGAGCTGCGTCGCGATCTCCCCCATCCCGCCGAACCGGCCCGCGGCGTACGCCTCTTCGAGGTCGGCAACCGACGGCGTGCCGGGTCGCAGGATGAACGGTGAGGCGACAAAGCGGCCGGGTGCGCTGGTCACCCATTGCTGGACGACGTCCGGATCGACGCCGCTGAGGAACGCCTTGACGATGTTGTAGCGGTCCATGACCTCGAGCGTCCGCTCGAGCGTCTCGCGGCCGGTCGTCGCATGACCGCTGCCTTCGCACGGCGCCGGACGGCACAGCGCGGGCGAGCCGCGCACGACCTCGTACGGCGGCAGGTCCGCGTGCAGGTGCATGTCGATGATGGGCTGCCGCTCGTCTTCCTGGCCCGTCCGCGACGCCTCGGCGGCAGCGAGCACGCCGGCCGCCGCGAATCCGAGCATCACCACGCGTGCAGTGGATGGCATGACGTCCTCCCTGGGCACCCGTCGCGAGCCGCGCGCTCGAGGAGTGCCCGCATACGAGCGTAGGGAGTCGGGCACAGCCGCGCATCGGGAAGACCACGCAGCGGTGCGGCGCGCTGGCGTGGGTGATTCCACCCACGCCGCTCAGAGCAGCTGATGCTGATACGCGTACGCCGTGGCGGCTGCGCGGGACGGCACGTCCAGCTTGTCGAAGATGTTGCTGACGTGCCGCTCGACGGTCCGATCGCTGATGAGGAGCTGGTCGGCGATCTGGCGGTTCGTCCGGCCCGCGGCGACGAGCCGCAGCACCTGGAGCTCCCGTTCGCTCAGACCGTCGGATCGCGCCTGCCGCGACGACCGCGTCAACGTCGCCAGCCTGGCCAGATCGGGCTGCGCGCCGAGCCGCTCGAAGGTCCAGCGCGCGGCGTCGAACTCCATCTCGGCCGCCGCTGTGTCGCCGAGGCTGCGGCACGCCTCGCCGATGAGCACGCGCACCCGCGCCGCGTCGTGCACGGCGCCGACGTCGCGCCACGCGGTCCACGCCTCGCGCAGGTACGGCAGGGCGGCACGTCCATCCCCCTGGGCCACGAGCACCGCTCCCTGCGCCTGCGCAGCCATCGCCGTGAGCGCCGGCACCTTTCGAGTCTCGGCGAGTCGCGCAAGTTCGTCCGCCCCGAGACGCGCGTCATCGGTCAGCCCCTGCGCGAGCAGGGTCTCCACGTACGCCGGCAGCAGCCGCGTCCGGGCCGCGGGGCCGCGTGCCTCGTCCATCGCGAGCTGCATCGCCGAGCGCGCTTCGTCGAGATGCCCCTGGGCCAGCCGCATCAACGCAAACCCTGGCTGAGGCCGCCGGCCAAGACGGCTGGCGTGCCGGTACGCCTCGTCGGCTTCGTCAAACGCCCCGCGCAGCCGGTGGACCTCGCCGCACTGGTAGTACGCCGCGCCTGAGGCAGGCTGGATCATCGGCTCCGTCAGCCGTTGGCACGCCTGCCGCGCAGCGTCGAGCGCCGCCGGCCAGTCGCCGTGCAGCAGCAGCACCTCGGACCGCCGGATCAGACACTGCCCCCGGAACGGCACGAGGTCGGGCTGCGACTCACACCAGCGTGTGAGCGTGGCCGTCCACTCATGGGCGCGCCGGAGGTCGAACACCTCGAGACACCCTTCGACGACGCTGCAGTAGACCTCGCCGACGACGAGCGGCGACACCTCGTCTGCGTCGACGGCGACCATCGCCTCGTCCAGCAGCCGCAGCCCGCCGCCGACGTCGCCCATCCGGATCAGCGCACGTCCGCGACTGTGCAGGGCCAGCGCCCTGAGATCGCTGTCGCCGAACCGCTCGGCCATGTCGGCCGACTCGGCGAGCAGCGCATGGGCACCCGCGGCGTCGCCGGCAACCAGCCGCTGCAGCGCCGCGGGCAGGAGCAGGTACCCGCGCTCGACACACTCAACGGACGTGCCGTCGAGCAGCTGGTTCGCCCGCGCGATCCACGCGCCGGCGCGCACCCGCTCGCCGAGGTGCATCAGGCTGACGCCAAGCCAGAACGCGCACGCTGCCGCGCGGGGCACCGCCCCGCCCTCGAGGTAGGCATGGTGGGCCCTCGTCCACCCGTCAGCGCTGTCAGCGTCCCTGCCCAGCAGGTACGCAGCAACCGCCAGGCGCGCCAGATCCTCGGGGGCGAGCGGTTCGTCGTGGTCGGCGGCAGCCAGGCACTCGAACGCCTTCGCCCACTCCCGCCGGCGAAACGCGTCCTGCCCCAGCCTGCGGCCGTCTGTCGCGGCCATCTGGAAGGTCCTGCGGACGAGCATAGGAGGTGACACGCCGGCGATCAACGTCGGGTCGGCTTGTCGGCTTGTCGGCGGGTCGGCTTGTCGGCGGGTCGGCTTGTCGG
>JBIQIB010000195.1:0-1792 GCA_044508265.1 Acidobacteriota bacterium | reverse complement strand
GTCGGCTTGTCGGCGGGTCGGCTTGTCGGCGGGTCGGCTTGTCGGGCGAACAGCCTGCCACCGCCTCCCGCCCGGTGCGATCCGTCCCTCCGCGCCCTCCGCGTCCTCCGCGTGATCCTCCTCCGTCCCCTCCGCGCCTCCGCGTGAGCCCTTCCACACGGATCTCACACGGATCTCACAACATGCTGACCGACCCGTGAAGACTTCCTCTCCGCGTTCGAGCACCGTGTGAACATGACAGCCAACGCGACGAACACCCACACCTCCGCCGGGCGCATCGCCCTCGTCATCGTCTTTGTCGTCGCCGCGTGCGCGGTGATGATCGGCCGTGCCTTCATGGCACCGGCTCCCCTGTTCGCAGGGCCCGCGGACGTGCCATCCGCCGCCGGCGCTGCCGCCCCGGAGCATGCGACGGCAATCGCGCGCGCCCGCGGCATGGTGAAGTCCGCCGTCGTGGACCAGGGGCTGCCCGGCGTCTCCGTGGCGGTCGGCGCCAACGGTCAGGTCGTCTGGGTCGAAGGCTTCGGCTGGCGCGACGTCGGCACCCGGACGCCCATGACACCGGCCACGCGATTCGCCATCGGCACCGCGGCTTCCGCCACGACCGCCGCTGTCGTCGAGCAGCTCGGGCTGAGAGACACCGGTGCCGAGCCGGCAGCAGCCTGGAGCCCGGAGCACGTCGGCGAGCCCGAAGAGGACTTCCCGCCCTTCACGCTCATCCGACACAACGTCCTGCAGCCGATGGGCCTGGTCCCGCCCGAGTACCCGCTGCCGGGCGAGCGCGCGACGATCTACGTTCCCGTCTCCGACGAGAACGACCCGCGGCAGGGACGACGGCTGGTGGCCATGCGTCACCTGGCGTGCTGCACGGGCGAATCGACGTCCTACTCGACGCCGTCCGATCTCGTGCGCGTCGGCCTGGTACAGGGCGGCACCCTCGACGGCCGGCTTGCCGGCGGCACGGTCACGTCGCTGCTGACGCTCCCCAGCCATGCCATCGTGGTCGCCGTGGCGTCGAACATCGCGCACGCAGACACGCCGACGTTGTCGAGGACGATCGCCGATGCGTTCACGACGTCCACGTCAGCGAGGTCCGATGGCGGCGAGCTGCCACGCGCCGACGCGCGGTGAGCGCGTGCGCCGCGAGTTGAGAAGACGTGCGGTGCGGGTGAGGAGACGTGTGTGATGTCTGGCGTGCCTCCGCGCCCTCCGCCCCTCCGCGTGCCTGGCATCTCCGCGTGCCCGATAGCTCCGCGTGAGACAGTCAACTGCGGTACAGCTCCGCGTAACGCCGCTGCATCTCCGCGGGCGACACGTCCTCGATCTGATGCCCGATGCTCCAGCGGTGCCCGAACGGGTCCCGTATCGCGCCGGAGCGCTCGCCGTGAAACGAGTCGGACGGCGCCCGCTCCAGTGTGGCGCCGGCCGCCACCGCGGCCTCGATGACGGCGTCGGCATCGTCCACGTGGATGTGGATGGTGACGGACGTGGTCTGTCCCGGCTGCGGCGCGCGGATGCCGTACTCCGGGAACTCGTCGCAGAGCATGAGCGTGGTGCCGCCGAAGTCGAGTTCGGCGTGCCCGATCCGTCCGCCAGGCTCGGTCAGCCGGAACTTCTCCGCGACGCCGAAGGCGCGCTTGTAGAACTCGATCGCTGCGGCGGTGTCCGTCACGCAGATGTAGGCAAACAACTCATGCACGGCCATGGGGGCTCCTCGGCAAGTCGGCAAGTCGGCATGTCGGCGTGTCGGTAGCCACACCGACGTGCGGAGGAGATGACGGTAGTCCGGGCG
>JBIQIB010000194.1:0-4633 GCA_044508265.1 Acidobacteriota bacterium | reverse complement strand
GTCCGATCATCTCGCCTATGGTCATGAGTCACTCCCTGGTTTCTGGACGCGATGTTCACGCACCAGGTTGAAGCCGGTCAGGGTGGCAGGTGTGACAGGGGGGCGCCGGGCGATATTGTCGCCGACTTTCGTCGGCCGGCGCGTCCCGGACTGGACCGGAGGCCCGGCAGGTTATAGGCTTCCGCCATCCAATGGAGCGTCGCGTGCCGTGGTCCCCTCTCGCCAGGTGCATTGCCGCGCTGTTGTTGATGTCAGCGGCGCTGTCCGCCCAGACGTCGCCGGCAGCCCCCGACGTCGATCCCGGCAGCGCTCGCGAAGATGTCGTTGTCGAGTCGGTCGTGACTCGGATAGCGTTCGATGAGGCGGGCGAACGCACGGCGTCCGTGGCGGCGACACTGCGCGTCAACACTCCGGCCGGCGTGCAGCAGGAGGGCACGCTTGCGATTCCGTTCCGACGGGATGCGGGCATCGTCACGGTCGACTACGTGCGCGTTCGCAAGCCGGACGGATCGGTGGTCGACACGCCCACCGGGGCGTCCTTCGATCTGCCGGCACCGATCACCCAGCAGGCGCCCGTCTATTCCGACCTGTATCTGAAGCACATCAACGTGCAGGCACTGCAGCCGGGGGACCGGCTCGAGTACCGCTGGCAGATCGTGGAGCCCAGCCTCGTCCCCGGCCACTTCTGGACCACCTACGACTTCGACACGCTGTCGCGGGCGCGTCAGACGCTGGAAGTGTCGTGGCCCGCATCGAGGCGGCCAATCGTCAAGAGCCTCGGACCGCAGCCGACGATGGCGACCGAAGCGGGGCGCACCACGTATGCGTGGGAGTCCACCGGAACGGGTACGGCGGAGGGCGCGGTTCTTCCTGGACCTCCGCACGTGCAGATCAGTTCATTCCGGGACTGGGAGGACGTCGGCACGGTGGTGCGCGATCTCTGGCGGGGACGCGCCGATGTGACGCCCGCGATTCGCGCCAGGGCGCTCGAACTGACAGACGGCATCACCGACAACGAGCAGAAGGCCCGCGCGCTCTACCGCTACGTGGCAACGAGCATCCGCTATGTCGGTGTCGAGGTGGGCATTGGTCGCATCCAGCCGAACAGCGCGCCGGTGGTGCTGGCCAATGGCTTCGGCGACTGCAAGGACAAGCACATCCTGCTCGAGGCGCTGCTGCGCGCCGTGGGCATCGAGGCCCGGCCCGTGCTCATGAACCCGGGCGTGGCCGTGGATGCCGACGTTCCCTCCCTCAGCGCGTTCTCCCACGTTGTCACGCTCATCGAAGACACGCTGCCCGCGCCGGTGTGGCTCGATACGACGCTCGAAGTCGCACCGTTCGGCTTCCTGATCGCGACCGAACGCAGTGCGACGGTGCTGCCGATTGCGCCAGCCGGTGAGGCCCGACTCGTCACGACCCCGGCGACTGCGGTGCGAGGCAACGTCTGGCGAACGGAGACGACCGGGGCGCTGTCGATCGATGGCCGGCTCGAGGCGACGGTTCGCGAAACCCTCTCTGGCGATCTCGAAGTGCTGATGCGCACCGCGTTTCGCGCGGCGCCCCGCCAGAACTGGGAACAGGTGGTTCAGGCCCTGCCGGTCGCGCAGGCGCGGTCCGCTGCGGTATCCGACCTCGTCGTGTCGCCGCCGGAAGATACGGACGCGCCCTTCACGCTCGCGTATCGATACGTCGTCGATGCGTTCGTCGACTGGGGCCGCGGCGATCTGCGGCCGCCCGACATCATCGTGCCCGAAGCCGTCCTGGCGCCGGCTGACGGCGAGGACGTGGTGAACCTCGGGATGGCGGCCGAGCTCGTGTCGGTGTCGCGCATCGCGCTGCCGGACGGCGTGGAGGTCGGCCCGGGAACCGCGTCGGACATCGACCTCGGGAACGACCGCGTGCGCTATCAGTTCCGATGGGCGATGAAGGATCGCGTCGTCGAGACCGAACGCCGGCTCGCGTCACTGGCCGACGAGATCCCCGTGGCTGGCCTGCCCGAGTACCGCGCGTTTCGCAATGCGGTGCGCGAGTCGCCCACCACGATCAACCTGCGGCGTCTCACACCATGGGCGTGGAACGACGCACCGACGATCGAGTGGTACCGCGGCGCCGGTCCATCCGCCGTCGAGGCGCTGCAGGCCGCTTCGGCGATGGGACGACGGGGCGATTATCAGGCGTCGATCGCGGCAAGTCGCCGTCTCATCGATGCCGATCCCGATAGCGACGCCGCGTGGCAGATGCTCGGGTGGGCCCAGTTCACGGAGGGCAGCCATGAACGGGCTCTCGCGACGATGCGCCGTCGTGTGCCCCTGGTGGCCACACCGTCGCTCATCAAGTACTACGCCGACAGGCTCACGAGCCTCGGACGACACGCGGATGCCGCCGACGCCTGGCGCCTTGGTCGCCAGCGCTTTCCGGGAGATCGCGAGATTCCGCTCTATCTCGGCGCGACGCTCATTCGCATCGGCGAGCCCGCCGAGGCTGTCGAGGTGCTGCGATCGCAGGCGGACGTGCAACGGGAGAGCGCGCGCTATCACATGGTCCTTGGCGAGGCGCTGCTGGCGGCCGGCGATGCGGCGGCCGCAACGACGACGCTGCTGCGATCGGCGGAGATCGACGACACCGTCGATCACCTCAACAGGGTGGCGTGGCACCTGGGCGACAGCCGGATTGCACTCGATGATGCCCTTCGTCTCGCCCGGCGGGCGGTGGGCGAGACGACGGTCGAAGTCAACGCGCTGACGCTTGGCGAAGTGGGCGTTCCGCAACTCGAACTGCTTCCGGTGTTGACGGCGTACTGGGACACGCTCGGGTGGATTCACTTTCGCCGCGGCGAAGCCGCCGACGCGCGGCGTTACCTCGAGGCGGCCTGGCAGCTTTCGGAGCTGCCCGTCATCGCGCAGCACTTGTCCGAGGTCTATGCGGCAGTGAACGACACGGACGCCGCGCGCCTTCGCACGTTTGCCGAGGCCGCCAGCGTTACGGCGTCCAATCGCGCGCGCCTGGCCAATGACGGCGGCGAGCGGGCCCGAGTGCTGGCGGACGCACGAAACACCCTGGAGCGCATGCGCACGTTCGCGCTTCCGCGGCCGGTTGCCCTGACGCGGTCCGAGGAGGTGTTGATCGCCGTTGCCGCCGATGGCAGCGTGCGCGATGCGCTGGTCGTCGGGAATTCGACCGGCGGCGACGACGTGGCCGCGGCGATCGAGAGCATGACGATTCCGTGGTCAGCGCCCGATGCGGACATTTCGCAGATCATCCGGCGCGGAACCGTGAGCTGTGCTCCCACATCCAACCAATGCACGCTCGTGCTCCAGCCTGTCGGAAGCGCGGTGCGGGCGCTCCAGCGACCATGACCACACGCCTGCTGCTGTTCGGTCTGTTCCTGCTGACGCTGGCCGTCGGCGTCATCGACAATGCGATCGCCCAGGAGGCGCCAGCGCCAGACATTCGGGCCGCCGGCGTCGCCGTCAGCGGGCGCGTCGTGGACGGGTATCCAGGCGCCATGCCGCAACCCGATGTCGTCCTGCTCACGCGGATGGACGGGCCACCGTCGCGGCCTCCAGTCACTACTCGGCTCGAAGTGGCGCCCGACCGGACGTTTATCGCTGCGGGCGTCGCGCCAGGCGAGTACACGCTTCAGGCCTTCGGCAGCTTCGACACGAAGTGGATCGTCGTCGGCGCCCAGGACATCAACGACCTGGACGTTGTCGTCACCGGCCAGAGCCACCTGCAACCGACCGTGCGTGTCGATGACGGGAGCGCGGTGCCAGAGCCGGTGATGGTTCGCATCTTCTTCGGACCGGGACGCAGCCAGTATCGTTCGCTGCTCGACCCGGCCGGGTTCGTCCTGCCTCCGGGAAGGCGCTGGCTGTTCGTCGTGCCGCCCGATGGCTACTCGGTGCAGTCGATGGTGTCGACTGGCGTGGATCTCCTGCGCAGTCCCATCGACATCCAACCCGGCGCGGCGCCACGGGGTATTGATGTGGTGCTGACGCGCGGCACACCGGCGGATGCGCCGACGGTGTCGGTGGTGGGCACGGTGCGGGGCCATGCCGGGCTCGACGTGGAGCTCGTGGAGACGACGTCAGGGCGGCGGACCATCGTCGATGTGACGACGACCGATGGCGACGGGGCATTCCGCTTCGACGGCCTTCCGCGGGGCGTTTACGCGATCGACCTGCCGCCGGCCGAGCGCGTCGTGAATGAAATCCAGGCTGGAGCGGGAGAGAGTCGCGTCGACATATCGGTGCCTGCCGGCGGTCGCGTCTTTGCTGGCGCGTTCGTGCCGATTCACGCGGGCGCGATGCGGATGGTGCCGATTCGACCCTCGCGCCTTTCGCTCGTCGCCGAGCGCGACGGCGTTCGCACGAGCATCCCGATCGAGTTCACTGGCTACTGGGGGGCGCTCGAACCTGGCGCGTATCGCCTGTCGGTGGAAGGGCTGCAACCGGGCTACTCCGTCCGGGTGCTGAGCGCCGGTTCGGTCAACCTGCTCGAGGAGCCGTTCATCGTGCCGGCGGATCGAGCGGCGGAGATCGTCCGGCTGGAGTTGAACTACATCGCGCCGGAGTGAGTTCAGAACAGGCAGGTCCATCATGCTGAGTCGTCGCGCATTCATTCGGCAGGCCGG
>JBIQIB010000043.1:20748-30280 GCA_044508265.1 Acidobacteriota bacterium | reverse complement strand
TGACCCGCCGACTCGCTGACCCGCTGACCCGCTGACTCGCTGACATGCTCCTCGCCCTCGCCCTCGTAGCCCTCGCCCTCCACGCGTCCCAGCCACAGGAGCCCGCCCGGCTCCAGCCTGACACGCCGATCGTGTGCGGGGCCTGTGACGAATGGAACGCGCCGCAGGCGCCGTTCCGCATCTTCGGCAACACCTGGTACGTCGGCACGGCGGGGCTTTCGGCCGTCCTCGTGACTTCGGACGCCGGCCACGTGCTCATCGACGGCGGCCTGCCGCAGTCGGCGCCGCTCATCGACGCCAGCATCCGCGCCCTGGGGTTCCGGACGTCCGACGTCCGACTCATCGTGACGTCGCACGCGCACTACGACCATGTCGGTGGCGTCGCGGCGCTGCAGCGTGCCAGCGACGCCACTGTCGCGGCGACGGCGGCGGCAGCCCGGGCGCTCGAAGGTGGACTGCCGACGCCAGACGACCCGCAGTACGGTCTCGGCCGCGAGGTGAACGCCTTCCCGCCCGTGCCGCACGTGAAGGTGATCGCCGACGGCGAGGTACTGCGCGTCGGACGCCTGGCGGTGACGGCGCACGCCACGCCCGGGCACACGCCCGGCGGCACCGCCTGGTCGTGGCGGTCGTGCGAGGACGATCGCTGCATGGACATCGTGTATGCCGACAGCCTGACGGCCGTGTCGGCCGACGACTTCAGGTTCAGCGACGGCAATCTCGCCGCGACGTTCCGCGACACCATCGCGAAGGTGGCGGCGTTGCCCTGCGACATCGTGGTGGCGGCGCACCCGGGGTTCACGGACCTGCAGGCGAAGCTCGAACGCCGCGAGGCCGGCGCCACGCCGGATCCCTTCGGCGACCCGAACGGCTGCCGCGCCTACGCGGCGACGGCGCTCGAACGGCTCGAGAAGCGGCTGCTGGCCGAACGCGCACGCTGAGACGGCGCGGCGTCGCCGCGCAGGCGCGGGCGTGCGTCAGCGATCGCCGGCCAGCGCCTCGATCGTGGACGCCAGCGAGGCGAGCCGGGAAGCGTCGACACCAGATGCCTTGGCGGCGTCCTGCTTCAGCAACGCCACCAGCTTCGGCGCCCCGGCGGCACGGACAGGACGCTGGGCGAGCCACGCCCGGATCGCTCCGGCCTGCTGCGGCGAGAGCGTCCCGCTCCGTTCGAGCTGCGCGACGTACGCCCGCCCGACGGCCGGGTGCGGCGGCCACGTGATGCGGTCCTGGTGCTGGACGTTGAAGTGCCCCGCCTGCACGAGGGCGGCCGCTTCGAGCTCGTCCTTCGACAGATGCTCGCCCGGCGTCAGCGTGAACACGTCGAGCCCGCGCGCCATCTCGGCCCCGTAGATGTGGCCGTTGTACCAGTACGCCGACCAGTAGCCGCCGGTGATCAGCGTGTCGGCGTCGAGCGGGCCGCGATCGAAGTACGCGATCTCGACGGGCTTCGCCGGGTCGGTGAAGTCGAACACCGAGATGCCGCCCTGGTACCACGCCTGCACCATGATGTCGCGCCCGGGAACCGGTACGAGCGAGCCGTTGTGGGCGACGCAGTTCTCGGTCGCCGTCTGCGGCGCGGGCAGCTTGTAGTAGCCGGCGAACTTCAGCTTGCGGTCGACGATCTCGAAAATCGCGTTCGCGCCCCACGTCGGCTTGTCCGTCGCCTGGCAGCGCGGCCGGAGCCCGCCTCCCCACTCGTCGGTGAAGATCACCTTCGTCCCGCTGTCGGCGAACGTCGCCGAGTGCCAGTAGGCGAAGTTCTCGTCCATGACGTGGTCGAGGCGCTTCGGCGCGACGGGGTCGCTGATGTCCAGCAGGATGCCGTTACCCGAGCACGCGCCCGCCGCGAGGCCAACCTCGGGATACACGGTGATGTCGTGACACTGGTTGGTCGTCGCCGTGTCCTGCGTGCCGGGACCGTGATCGCCGCCGGCCCAGAGCCCGGCGATGCTGCCGGTGGCCTCGTCGGCAAAGATCCGCGGCCGGCTGACGATGCGCGCGCGTTCCGGGTTGGCGACCGGCACCTCGATGACGTCGATGCTGAAGAGTGCCGTGTCGGGGTTCTCGGCAGGGTCGCCGTCGGAACAGCCCTCGAGCTCCTCGCCCGACCGCACGGCGGACGTCCCGGAGCCGTAGACGTAGACGCGCGAGGGATCGTCCGGCTTGGTGACGAGTGTGTGGGTGTGCGACCCGCGGCACGTCTGCACGGCCGCGACCTGGCGCGGCGTGCGCGCGTCGCTGATGTCGAAGATGCGGACGCCGCGGAAGCGCTCGGCGCTCACGGGGTCGTCGACGCCGGTCGTGCCGCAGTCGAGCCGTCCGCGCGTCTGCTCGACCGACATGAAGAGCAGCGATCCGTGCACCGACACGTCGCCCTGGCCACCGGGACAGACGACAGCCGCCACCAGCTCGGGCCGGGACGGCGCCGAGATGTCGTAGACGTTGAAGCCGTTGAAGTTGCCGATGAAGAGGTGATTGCCGGCGAAGGCCAGGTCGGTGTTGACGAAGTTGAGTCCGGTGAACGGCTTCGGCGCCGGCTTCGCAGGCGCGGCGGGCGACTCGGGCTTCTCGCCCTCGGCGTCCTCGTCCTTCGAGGGCACGGGCAGCGGCTCGCCGGCCGGGGCGTCAGGGTCGAAGAACCCCGGCGGACGCGGCACGTGCGCCACGAGCTCCATGTGGTACGCCGCCTCGCCGGCGTCCTCGTAACCCGCGGCGAGACCGACGCGCGGGTCGCTGCCGCTCTCGCCGCCCGACATCGCCTGCTGCGCCGCCAGCGGCATGACCAGGATCGTGACGACGGCGCTCAGGCCTCCCAGCAACAACACTCGCCTCATCGGGTCCTCTCTCCGAGCATGCGGCGCATGCGCCGAATCTCCATGCCTTGATCCGCCTCGACGTCGGAGACGAACGCGAACAGCTCCGGTTCCTGCCCGGCGCCTGGCGTCTCGAGCAGGGTACGCACCATCACCAGGGCGCCCTCGTGGTGCCGGATCATGCCGGCGAGGAACAACTCGTCGAAGCGCGTGCCCTTCGCCGCGCGCAGCTCCGACATCTCGCTGTCGGTCAGCATCCCCGGCATCAGCGAACCCGCAGAACCGTGGTGTGCGTGGTGGCTCGCATGCGCGTCGTCAGGGGCCACGCCGCGACGCGTCAGCCATTCGCGCATCATCGTCATCTCGTCGGCCTGGCTGACGGCGATGCGCTCCGCGAGCCGGGTGACGTCGGGGCTCGCGGTGTGCGTGGGTACGAGCGACGTCATCTCGAGGGCCTGGGCGTGATGGGCAATCATGCCCTGCATGAAAGTAACGTCGGCGGCGGTGTGACGAACGCGGCTCGTGTCCGTCGCCGCTGCCACGTCGACGACGCGCGTCGGCTCGCCCGGGGCGCCCGGCTGGACGAGACGCGGCCCGGACTGGCGCGCGTCCGGGCCGGCGGCGCCCGCCACTGCAGCGGCGGTCACGGCGATGGCGACGAGTCCGCGCGCGGATCTCATCCGCCCATGGTAGCGGAACTTCCGTGCGCTGCCGCTACACGACACGCCGCGCCTCCGGCCATTCGCGAAGCCGTCGGGGCGTCATCGAACGAGCCGCCCTGATCACTCGTATCCAGCGACGACAGGCCCGCCGATCGGCGCCTTCCCAGCGCAGGCCGTACGCCTCGCGCATGTCGTCGGGGAGCAGTGCCGTCGTCACGATCCTGTTGGCGTGCCTGGCAGGCGCGACGAGCGGGCCGAACGGAGGTGAAAGGACAGTCGCTGCCAACGCCCGTGCGTCGGCCCCCACGGCCAGATGACCGCTCCGGCGGATCTGCTCGATCAGGGCGTCGAGTTCGGCACGGCTGCGAGGGACGTCTGCCGGGCGTGCCCCGAGCTCGCAGGCGACTTCCGCCGATTCGCGGCAGTACGCGTCGTGCTCGGCGGGCGAGAGCGGCGCGACGAGCCACTCGTAAGCCAGAGGCAACGAGTCGAGGAGTGTCGCGTGCACCCACAGGACGAGGGACGGATCCTCGGCGCTGTACGGCGTGCCGGCCGGCCACGGCCCGACCGCTTCACGCAGGCGCCCGTTCACGCGGCGGTGGATGGCGAGGATGCCGGCGATGGCCTCGGCGTGCTCACGCGGCGAGCCGAACGTGAGGTGCGTCATGGCGCGCACCGTCGAGTGCAGGCGCCGTGCCGCTGCCAGGGCGCCCCGATCCACCTGGCTGTGATCGGCGACGCCGGCGGCGACGAGCGGATGCGCGAGCTGCAGGAGGATCGCCCGGCTCCAGCCGAACAGGACGACGCGCTCGGCGTTGACGCGCTGCGACACCGTGCGCATGCGCCAATCGTACCGGACCCTGTGCGGTAGCCCGCAGCGGCACGTTACCTCCTTCGGCGACGCACCTGGGCGCATCCCCCCGGCACCAGGCGTCAGAAGGTCCGACCTTTCATCCCGGCGTCGCAACGTTCATCCGGAGAGTTCTCATGAGATCACATGCGTTGGTCACCAGCGCGCTGGCGCTGACCCTTGCCGTTCTCCCTGGAGCCATCAGCTGGAAGGTGCTGGGCCGCGGGCCGAACGATCCATCGTCGACTACCTCTGCCGCGGACCCTGCCCGCGTCGAACGCGGCCGCTACCTCGTGCGCGCGATGGGCTGCAACGATTGCCATACGCCCTGGAAGATGGGCGAGCGCGGTCCCGAGCCGGACTTGTCGCGGGCGCTCACCGGGCACCCGGCCGACTTCGTCATGCCGCCGCCCCCGAAGCTGCCTCAAGGACCGTGGGCGTGGATGGGCTCGGTCACCAACACGGCGTTCGCCGGGCCATGGGGCGTGAGCTTCAGCGCGAACCTGACGCCCGATCCCGAGACGGGCCTCGGCAAGTGGACCGAGGAGACGTTCATTGCCACCCTGCGCTCGGGCCGCCACGAAGGCAAGGGACGTCCCATCCTGCCGCCCATGCCGTGGCCGATGGTCGGGTCGCTGACCGACGAAGACCTCGGTTCCGTCTTCGCCTACCTCCAGTCGCTGCCGCCGGTACACAACCGGGTGCCCGCGCCTGTCGATCCGCCAGAAGCGCCATGACCAGCCGGCGCCTCACGACGTCCGTCGTGACGACGACGGTCGTGGCCTGGCTCGCGGCCTGCATCGTCACGGCGGGCGCCGTGGCTCCGCCGTCCACGGAGACGCCGCAGCCACCGCCATACCTTTCAGGAACGGGCTTGTATGCGGACGGCACGCACGGTCCGCTCGCCGATGGCGTGCGCGCCTACGCGCCGCAGTATCCGCTGTGGTCTGACGGGCTGACCAAGCGCCGGTGGATCGCACTGCCAGAGGGCGCGACGATCGACGGCACCGACCCGTTCGCGTGGGACTTCCCCGTCGGCACGAAGCTGTGGAAGGAGTTCGCGCTCGGTGACCGCCGCGTCGAGACGCGCTTCTTCTGGCGTGCGAGCGCGTCGGGCTGGGTCTCGGTGTCGTACGTGTGGAACGAGGCCGGCACGGACGCGGAGCTCGCGCCGGCCGAAGGTGTGCGCAAGGTCGTCGAGGTCGCGCCCGGCCGCTGGCACGACGTGCCGTCGCGCAGCGACTGCAGCGCCTGTCACGGGCCTGCCGAGAGGTCGCGCGTCCTCGGCATCAACGCGCTCCAGCTCTCGGCCGACCGCGACCCGGGTGCGCTGCACGCCGAGCCGCTCCAACAGGGCATGCTCACAGCAGACGTGCTCGTCGCCGAGGGACGATTCGGTCCCGTCCCGCCGGCCTGGACGGCCACGCCCGTCCGGATTGCCGCCCGCGAGCCGCGATCGCGCGCGGTGCTCGGCTACCTCACGGCAAACTGCGGCATGTGCCACGACGGCTCGTCGTCCATTGCGGGCTTCGAGGCTTCTCTGGCGACGCGGGACATCGTCGCGGATCCGGAGGGAACCGTGGCGCGGCTGATCGACACGCCGACGCGCTGGCAGGCGCCGGGGCTGCCGGACGGACAGAGCGTGCTGGTCAAGCCCGGCCACTCCGAGGCGAGCGCCATCTTCCTGCGCATGCGCTCACGCTCGCCGTCCTCGCAGATGGCGCCGCTCGGCAGCGTCGTCCGCGACGCAGAAGCCGTCACGGCCGTGGCGCAATGGATCGACGTCACGCTCGCGTCGGCACATCGACGGGTCGCCGCGCGGTAACGCTACGCTGTGTCATGCCCCTGATGTACGACGAGCTCGCCGAGTGGTGGCCACTGCTCTCGGCGCCGGATGAGTACGAAGAAGAGGCCGGGATCTATGGGCGCTTGCTGGCCGAGTCGAGCCTACGTCCCCTGACGTCCCTGCTGGAGCTCGGCAGCGGCGGCGGGAACAACGCGTCGCACCTGAAGCGGCTGGCGCCGATGACCCTCGTCGAGCCGGCGGCAGGCATGCGCAGGGTGAGCGCGGCGCTGAACCCGGACTGCGAGCACGTCGGCGGCGACATGCGGACCGTCCGGCTGGACCGCACGTTCGACGCCGTCTTCGTGCACGACGCCATCTGCTACATGACCACCGGTGACGACCTGCAGCGCGCGCTCGACACCGCGTTCGTGCACTGCAGGCCGGGTGGTGTCGCGCTGTTCGTTCCCGACTTCGTGCGCGAGACGTTCGAGCCGGCGAGCAGCCATGGCGGTCGCGACGACGAGAGCGGGCGCGGGCTGCGCTACCTCGAGTGGTGCTGGGATCCCGACCCGGCCGACACGACGTACGTGGCCGAGTACGCGCTGCTGCTGCGCGATGCCGACGGCTCCGTGCGCGCCGAGCACGACCGCCATGAGGAAGGCCTCTTTCCACGCGGAGAGTGGCTCGACCGTTTGAAGCGCGCCGGCTTCGCAGCGCCGCGCGCGGAGGTCGTCACGCTGACCGACGACGAGCAGACGACTGTCGAGGTGTTCATCGCATCGCGCATCGGCTGAGTCGGGGAACGTCGCAGGTGCGGAATATACTGCGAGGCGATTCGCATCGATGTGCGATCGGTGCGTCCGCACGTCCTGCCCTGTTCCTTCCGATGGCGACGCCACCATCACGCTCCGGTCCGTCGGATCTCCGAGACAGCCTTCACGACGCGCTCGAGCGGATGCCCGACGGGTTCTGCCTCATCGATCACGACTGGAAGCTCCGCTACGTCAATGCCGCCGCCGAAGCGGTGCTGCACAGGCCGCGTGAGGCGCTGCTCGGGCGTCGCGTGTGGGACGAGTTTCCAGAAGCCGTTGCGCATGGCGTGCGACAGGAATTCGAGCACGCGCTCGACGAAGGCCGTGCGACGAGCATCGAGACGTACTTCGAGCCATTCGACACCTGGATCGAGTCCACGGCGCACCCCTCGGACGCCGGCCTCGCCGTCTACTTTCGCGACATCACCGCACGCAAGACGAAGGAGTTGACGCTGCGCGCGAGCGAAGAGCGCCTGCGCGTGCTCAGCACCACCACGTCGGACGTGGTGTGGGAGTGGAACGTCGCCGACGACTCCCTCATCTGGAACGAAGGGGTCGAGACGGTGCTCGGCTATCGGCGCGACACGATCGACGCCACGATGGCGTTCCGTCAGGCGCACGTCCATCCCGACGATGCCTCACGCGTCTCGGCAGGCCTGTCGCGCTCGCTGGCCCATGGCGATGCCGCGTGGGCCGACGAGTATCGTTTCCGTCGCGCCGACGGCTCGTATGCGCACGTCTACGATCGCGCGAGGATCCTGCGCGCCGACGACGGTCGGCCCCTGCGGGTGATGGGAGGGCTGAGCGACGTCTCCGAGAGGAAGCGTCTCGAGTCGCAGGCGCTGCGGGCGCAGCGGCTGGAAAGCATCGGCACGCTCGCCGGCGGGATGGCGCACGACCTGAACAACGTCCTGGCGCCCATCCTCCTCTCACTCGACGTGCTCCGAGAGGTCTCGACGGACCCCATGGCACGCGACCTCATCGACACGATCCATCGCAGCGCCCGCCGGGGCGCCGACCTCGTCGCGCAGGTGCTGTCATTTGCGCGCGGCGTCGAGGGCGAGCGTGTGCCCGTGGCCGTCGCACGCCTCGTGGACGACGTGCGGCGGCTGCTGCTCGAGACCTTCCCGAAGTCGATTGCCGTCAGGATGGACGTGGCCGACGCGGTGTGGGACGTCCACGGCGATCGGACGCAGCTGCATCAGGTGCTGATGAACCTCTGCGTCAACGCGCGCGACGCGATGCCGAAGGGTGGCGTGCTCACGATCACCGCAGGCAACCGCATGCTCGACGATCTCTACGTGGAACAGCACCCCGGCACGACGCCAGGCCCCTACGTGTACCTTCAGGTGGAAGACACCGGCGCGGGGATGACCGAGGCCGTACGCGAGCGGCTGTTCGAGCCATTCTTCACGACCAAGGCCGCAGGCCTCGGCAGCGGCCTGGGCCTCCCGACGTCGCTGGCGATCGTCCGCAGCCACGGCGGGGTGATGGACGTCTACAGCGAGCTGGAGCGGGGCACGGCGGTCAAGATCTTCCTGCCGGCGACGCCGTCCGCGAAGCAGCAGCCGGAGGCGACGAAGGCACCGCTGCCACGTGGACAGGGGGAGCTCGTGCTGCTTGCCGACGACGAGGAACACGTCCGCACGGTGGCGCAGCGGACGCTCGAGCACTATGGCTATCGCGTCCTGACCGCCGCCAACGGCGCGGAGATCGTGGCGCTGTTTGCCAGTCACATGGCCGAGTCGCCCGTGGTGATCACCGACATGACCATGCCGGTGATGGACGGCCCCAGCGCGATCATCGCGATGCGGGCCCTCGACCCCGACGTCCGCGTGATCGGCTCGAGCGGCCTCGGCGCCGACGGCGAGCACGCACGCGCCGTGGGCGCGTCGGTGACGCACTTCGTCCCGAAGCCGTACACGGCCGAGCGGCTGCTGCGGACGTTGCGGCAGGTGATCGACGAGCCTTCCGGACGGACCTCCTGATCCAGCCTGCGCCTACTCACCCCTGAGTGCGTCGAGCGGGTTCGCCGCGGCGGCGCGCCTGGCCGGCAGGTACGACGCCGCCAGCGCCACGGCGCCAAGGACGGCGGACATCCCGACGAACGCTAACGGATCGACGGGGCTGACGGCGAAGAGATAGGGCGCGATGGCGCGGCCGGCGACGGCAGCGAGCACCAGGCCCGAGGCGATCCCGATCAGCACGAGGCGCAGGCCGTGCCCGAGCATCAGCCGCAGCACCGACCCCCTCGTGGCCCCAAGCGCGACGCGGATGCCGATCTCGCGCGTGCGCCTGCCGACCGCGAACGCCATCACGCCGTAGAGGCCGATGCTCGCCAGCAGAAGGCCCGCGATCCCGAGGCCGCTCGTGACGAACGCGCCCGCGCGCTGCGGCAGCACGGCGAGGTCGGTGTACTCCTTCAGCGTCGCGACGGGCGGAGACGGCAGCGCCGGATCGAGCGCCAGCACCATCTCCCTCACTTCGCGCATGACCTCCGGCTCGCCGCGCTGCGAGCGGACCAGCAGCGTCTGTGTGGGATGCCACACCTGCCGGAGCGGCAGGTAGACGAACCCTGGCACGTCCTCGTCGAGCGTCGCATAGCG
>JBIQIB010000043.1:0-20648 GCA_044508265.1 Acidobacteriota bacterium | reverse complement strand
GCCGGAGCGGCAGGTAGACGAACCCTGGCACGTCCTCGTCGAGCGTCGCATAGCGCGCGTCGCGGGCCACGCCGACGACTGTCGTCGGCTGGCCGCGAAACAGGAAGGTGCTGCCGAGGGCGTCACCGTCGGGCCAGCCGCGGCGCGCCAGCGTTTCGTTGATCACCGCGACACGAGGGGCGGCCGCGTCGTCAGTACGCTCGAACGCACGGCCCCGGACGAGGGGCAGCCGGAGCGCATCGAAGTAGCCGGGCCCGATGCTCACGTAGTCGATCCTCATCTGCCGATCGTCCGGCAGGATGATGTAGTCGCCCGATCGGCTCATCATCAGGGGCACGCGCGAGGTGAGCGCCACGGCGGACGTGCCGCCGCTCGCCTCGAGGCGCGTGACGAGGCGCTCGTAGAAGTCGCGGGCTCGAGGCTCGTCGTACCCCCACGCCTCGGGCTCGAGTGTCGCAGCGACGACGCCGGCCGTGACGAACCCCGGATCGACGCTCGTTGCGGCACCGAGCGCCCGCAGAAACAGGCCCGCGCACACGAGCAGCACCAGCGAGAGGGCAAGCTGTCCGACGACCAGCGCGTGGGTCATGACGCCGCGATGCGTGCCCGTGCGAGCCGAGTCGTCGCGCAGCGGCGTGACGATGTCGCGCCGGGCAGTACGGAGCGCAGGCGCGAGCCCGCACACGAGGCCGCCGATCATGGTCACGGCAAGCGCGAACGCGAGCACGCGCAGGTCGGGCGACAACTCGAGCGCCAGGCGGACGTTGGTGGTGGGCAGCGGCAGTCGCTCGAGGGCCGCGGTCGCGACAGCCGCGACGACGACGCCGCCGACGGCGCCGAGGAGGAAGAGCACGAGCACCTCCGTCAGCAGGTGCCGGAGCAGCCTGCCGCGCCGGGCGCCGAGTGCCGCGCGCACGGCCATCTCGCGCTGCCGCGCGACGTACCGCGCCGACAGCATCGTCGCGACGTTGACACCGGCAATCGCGAGCACCAGCAACGCGGCACCGAGCAGTGCGCCGGTGAACGCCAGCACGATCCGCCCTTCGCCGCCGGGAAGGCCGCTGAACGCGGCGACCTGCATCGCCGTAACCGCCTCCGGACCGTCGGCCACCCCGTTGTCGCGTGCCCACGTCTCGGTCAATGCCGACAGCTCTCCGGCGACGGCTCCAGTGCCCTGCCCCGCGCGGGGGCGACCGAACATCCACAGCCACGACGCGTCAAGCCCGGAGCGCGGCCTCAACTGCGGCTGCATCGACACGGGAACCCACGCATCGGCACGCATGCCCGTGAACACGCCGTGAAAGCCTGGCGGTGCGACGCCGATGAGCGTGAAGGGATGGCCGTTGACGACGACCGTCCGGCCGAGCGCGGCCTCGTCGGCGCGGAGCTGTGTCCGCCAGAAATCGTGCGAGACGACGAGCAGCGCGTTGGCCCCCGGCGACGTGTCCTCGCCGCGCGCGAGCAGGCGTCCCGCGGCGGGCTTCACACCGAGCACGTCGAAGTAGTCCGCGCTCACCATGTTGCCGAAGACGGCGACGCCAGGTGTGCCGCTCATGGAGAGCGTCAGGTTGACACGGCCCCAGACGGCGATCCCGTCGAACGTCGTGGCGTGTTCGCGGAGCGCGGCATAGCGGTTGAAGGACGTCTGCTGCAGCACCTCGCCGTCGCGGCGCATCGGCCGCAGCGCGACGAGCCCGTCCGGGGCGGCGACGCCGGGGACGGGACGCAGCACGAGCGCGTTCATCGCGCTGTAGATGGTGGCCACCGCGCCGCTGCCGAGGGCAATGACCAGGACGATGACGCTGGTGAGCACGGGCTGCCGCGCGAGCATGCGCAGCGCGAGGCGGACGTCGGCGAGGACCTCGGTGACGGCGTGCTCCCAGCCGGCCGCGCGCACCTGTTCACGGGCGCTGACGTACCCGTGCGCCAGGCCTGTCCTCGCCGTGCGGCGCGCGTCCTCGGGCGACATCCCGTCGGCCATGCGGGCGCGGGCGTCCTCCTCGAGGTAGTGCTGCAGCTCGTCGTCGAGATCGCGGTCCGCGGCGGCGCGGCGCGTGAGCACACCGATGCCGTGCGACAGGTGGCGCCAGAGCGACATCTCAGCTCTCCGCCTTCAGCAGTCTGGCGATGGCCGACGCGCGGCGCTGCCAGTCGGCCGTCTCGATCTCCAGCTGCCGGCGCCCGGTGCGCGTCAGCCGGTAGTAGCGGGCGCGCCGCCCGTTGTCCGACTGGCGCCACTCGGCGTCCACGTGGCCGGCGCGCTCGAGCCGCTGGAACGCGGTGAGGAGCGAGCCCGGGTTGACCTTGAACACCCCCCGCGACGTCTGCTCGATGCGGCGTGCGATGCCGAAGCCATGCATCGGCTCCAGGCTCAGCGCCTTCAGGATCAGGAGGTCGAGGGTGCCCTGGATGACGTCGGTGCTGCCCGGCGGGTTCGCCATGCGCACGAGGCTATGCCCGTCATATCTTGACAGTCAAGATGTGACGGGCAAGTGATTGGGACGAACCGCGTGCGACGGCACGGAGGACGCGCGGCGCGCCGTCCTCCGGCGCAGCTACACGAGTCCCAGCGCCAGCATGGAGCGCGCGACGCGCAGGAAGCCGGCGATGTTCGCCCCGTTGACGTAGTTGCCCGGGGTGCCGAACTCGTCGGCCGTCGTGTAGCACGACTCGTGGATGCCGACCATGATCTCGGCGAGGCGCTGCTCGGTGTACTCGAACGACCACGCGTCGCGGCTGGCGTTCTGCTGCATCTCCAGGGCGGAGGTCGCGACGCCGCCTGCATTGGCGGCCTTGCCGGGCCCGAACGCTACGCCGGCCTCCTGGAACAGCTTGATCGCCTCGGGCGTCACTGGCATGTTCGCGCCCTCGGCCACGAGCGTGCAGCCGTTGTTGAGCAGCAGCTTCGCGTCACGCCCGTTCAGCTCGTTCTGCGTCGCGCAGGGCAGCGCGATGTCGCACGGCACGGTCCAGATGTTGCCGCCGGCGATGTAACGGCCCCGGTGCCCGTCCTCGACGTACCGGCTCAGGCGGCCGCGCTCGACTTCCTTGATCTGCTTGACGCGCTCGAGGTCGATGCCCTCCTCGTCTGTCACGAACCCCGACGAGTCGGAGCAGGCAATCACCCGCGCCCCGAGGCTCGTGGCCTTCTCCATCGTGTAGATGGCGACGTTGCCCGAGCCCGAGACCACGCACGTGCGGCCGTCGAGCGTCTCGCCGCGGGCCTTCAGCATCTCGTTCACGAAGTACACGAGCCCGTAGCCGGTCGCCTCACGCCGGACGAGCGCGCCGCCGTAGTCGAGCCCCTTCCCCGTCAGCACGCCCGACTCGTACCGGTTGGTGATGCGCTTGTACTGGCCGAACAGGAAGCCGATCTCGCGCCCGCCGACGCCGATGTCGCCCGCAGGCACGTCCGTGTACTCGCCAAGGTGGCGATACAGCTCGGTCATGAGGCTCTGGCAGAAGCGCATGACCTCGCCGTCGGTGCGTCCCTTCGGGTCGAAGTCGGCGCCGCCCTTCGCCCCGCCGATCGGCATCCCCGTGAGCGCGTTCTTGAACGTCTGCTCGAAGCCGAGGAACTTCACCACGCCCAGGTTGACCGACGGATGGAAGCGCAGCCCACCCTTGAACGGGCCGAGTGCACTGTTGTACTCGACGCGGAAGCCGCGGTTGATGTGCACCGTGCCCCTGTCGTCGTGCCAGGGCACCCTGAAGATGATCTGGCGCTCGGGCTCGCAGATGCGCTGCAGGACCTTGTGCTCGCTGAGCTCGGGATGCTTCGTGATGACCGGCCCGAGAGAGCTGAGGACCTCGATCACGGCCTGGTGGAACTCGGGCTCTCCGGGATTGCGGCGGACGACGTCGTCGTAGACGTCGTGAAGGCGTTCATCGATGTGTTGTGCAGGCACGAACAAGCACCTGGCCGCGCCGGCATCACGGGGGATGCGGCCGGCCGTCAGGTCGAAGTGATTGGGATGGGACTGCGCACGCGCGGCGCGCAGGACCGACCCGCACAGTATAGCGGCGCCGGCTGGGCTGGCGGCAACAGAAAGCGCGACGGCCGGCGCCCCCTGGTGGGAGGCGCCGGCCGCCGGAGTCCGGGCCGGTGGGGCCGGATTAGAAGAAGTACTTCAGGACCAGCTGGATCTCGCGCGGCGGGTTGACGACGCTCGTGATCGTGCCGAAGTTCTGGCTCTGGATGTTGCGATCCGGCGGCCCGAAGTTCGGGTGGTTCAAGAGGTTGTACGCCTCACCGCGCAGCAGGAAGTACTGGCGGCCGAACGTGGAGAACCGCTTGCTGAGCGAGAAGTCCACGTTCCAGTAGCCGGGCGCGGTCGCCACACCCACGCCCGCGTTGCCGAACTGCCCCAGGGGAGCCGAGCGGAACGCGTCGCGGTTCAGCCAGTTGTCGATCGACTGGTTGGACGGCACCGGGTCGCCAATCAGATCGGGCCACTGGGTCGACCGCGTGATCTGGAGCGACGGGTTCGACGAGTCCTGCACGGTGATCGGGTAGCCCGTGTGCGCCGTGACGGCGAAGCTCACGTCCCAGCCGCCGACGAGCGCGTCGAGCGCGCGGTTCATGTCGGAGCCGAACTGGCGCTCCGCACCGACGGGGATGGCATAGCTGCCCGCCACCGAGACGATGTGCCGCGCGTCGAAGAACGCCCGCCCGTAGTTCATGTCGATGTCGCGGCTGTTGACAGGGTAGGCGCCCTCGGACGCCACGCCACCCGTGCCGTAGTACCCGAGGTTGTTCGACATCGCCTTGCCCAGCGTGTAGTTGGCCACGAAGTCGAGGCCGTTCCACAGGCGCTGCTTGAAGGTCGCCTGGAGCGCGTTGTAGTCGGACCGCGCCGCCGGCGACGTCGTGGCGATGTTGGTGACGAGCGGGTTGTACTTGTACAGCGGACGGCGCTCCTGCAGCGGAGCCCACGTCGACGGATCGCCCTCACCAGGCAGCGGCTGGTTGCCCTCGATCGGCGCCACCAGGTACTTCGACCTGTTGCCCACGTAGCCGACGTTGATCGACGAACGCGGCCCGAGCAGGTACTCGACGAAGACGTTGTACTGCTGGGTGAACTGCGGACGCAGCTTCGGATCCCACACGCGAAGCTGGCCGGAGATGCCGTCCAGCGCCTGCAGGCCCTCGAAGCCGGTCGCGATCGTGCCGGCGTTGGTCGGGTCGGCGGCCGAGTAGGCCCACTCCGTCTGCGACTCGAAGAAGAACGGCGGGTTCAGCGGCAGCCGCAGGTTGGCACCCGTGCCCTCCTGGTACTGCGTGATGCCGTAGCCGCCGCGGAACACCCACTTGTCGCCCTTGCGGTACGCGAACCCGAGACGCGGCTCCCAGCCGTTGTAGTACGGGTCGTACAGCGCGCGGCTGTTGCCGTCGCGGCCCGCGAACTGCTGCGTGAGGTCCACCAGGGAGAAGTTCGACTGGCGGTCGTCCTTCTCGACGAACGGCGTCGTCGTGCCCCAGCGCAGCGCGAGGTTGAGCGTCAGGTTGTTGGTCACCTTGAAGTCGTCGCCGGCGTAGAAGGCGAACCGATCCTGGTAGTGCGTCCACGGATCCGACAGCGACCCGCGGCCCTTGCTCGACACGAAGTCGAGGAGGAAGTCGGCAGCGGCAGCGCGGGTGTACGAACCGCCGTAGCCGATGTAGCCGAGGACGCCGTTGTTGCCGGCGTAGTAGCGCTCGGCGATGTAGTGGTTCCAGGAGGCGCCGAACTTCAGCGTGTGACGGCCCTTGAGCCAGGTGAGGCGCTCCATCAGCTGGAAGATGCCGTTGTTCATGTTGCTCGCGCCGCCCGTGGTGCCGATGTTCGAGATGTTGTTGCCGATGCGAACTTCGGTGAGGCCGGCGATCGGCTGCGAGCCGCCGATGCCCAGCTGGTTGTTCAGCATGCCGAGACCGCGCAGGTCGAGCGGGGTGCTGTTGAACTGGTTGGCGTTGTAGCCGACGAGCACGTCGTTGACCACGTTCTTCCCGAAGACGCGGTTCCAGTTCGCGCCGACGCTCCAGAAGGGGTTGTCGCCCAGGCTGCCGAACTGCAGCGGCATGGCCGTCGACTCGGTGCGCGACTCGTGCGCCTGCCGGGAGTACCGCACGTAGAGCTTGTCGCTGGCCGAGGCGTTCCAGTCGACCTTGATGTCGAACTGGTTGGTCTCCTCGCTCGACGCGCTCTTGCCGATGTAGTTCTGACGGAAGTCGCTCATCGGGCGGTTCACGTTGGCGCGCGGGTAGAGCGCCTCGTTCGCGAGCAGCGCCTTGGCAAACGGGCTGAAGCGATCCACGGGAATCTGGTTGTTCGGGAAGTTCTCACCCGTCACCGGATCGCGCAGCTGGATGGCCGGCAGCAGGCTGCTCAGGTCGCCGTTGCGCCAGGCGTCAGGCATGACGGTGGCAAACGAGTCGGCGGGGGGCACCTTGTGCCGGCCGCCCGAGTAGTCGCCGAACCAGAACAGCTTGCCCCTGATGATGGGACCGCCGAGCGTGCCGCCGAACACCTTGCGCGAGAGCTCGGCCTTCTGGCCACCCGCGCGATTGGTCGCCCACGGCGTCGCGGCGAACTCGTTGTCGCGCCAGTAGTAGAACGCGTTGCCGCGGATGTCGTTGGTGCCCGACTTGATCACCATGTTGACGCTCGCGCCGGCGACGTTGCCCATCTCGGGCGAGTAGTTGTTGGTCTCGACGCTCACCTGCTCCACGGCGTCCGGGCTCGGCTGATACGCAATCAGGTTGTCCGTGGGATCGTTCGAGTCGATACCGTCAATCGTGAAGTTGTTGGCCTGCTCGCGCTGGCCGTTGACGTACGGACGCGCGCCCTGCCCCTTGAGGGAGTTCAGGTTCCCGGGAGACGGCACCGTGACGCCCGCCGTGTAGAGCGTCGTCGCGGAGACGTTGCGCCCCTGGAGCGGCAGCTTCTCCACCTGCTCCTGCTGGAACGTCGCACCCACCACGGCGTTCTCCGTCTGGAGGACGGCCGACGTCGCCGTCACTTCCACGCTTTCGGAGAGCTCGCCCACTTCCATCCGCGCGTCGACACGGGCCGTCTGGCCCGCCGCGAGGTTGACGGTCGTCTGCACGGCCCTGAAGCCGGACAGCTCGAACCGCACCGTGTAGTTGCCCACCGGAAGACCGGTGATCGTGTAGGCGCCGGCCTCCGTGGTGACGCCGGTGTACGGCACGTTGGTGGCGGTGTTGGTCGCCGTCACCGTGACGCCGGGCACCGCGGCGTTCTGTTCGTCCAGCGCGATCCCGGTCATCGTCGAGAGACCGACCTGCGCCAGCACTGTGCCCGGCACGAGACACAGCATGAGCACCGCGAGCCAGCGGCCCGTGGCTGCAACTACCTGTCGAACCATGATTCCCCCTTGGTGGACCTCACTCTGGCGTGCGTCAGCAGCTACCTACGTATGGCTGCTTCCCCCGACACACACGTCGTTCTTGCTGAAGGGTCGTGTTGGCAATCGTAGGGCGATTCGGATGGATGTCAAGCGGTCTTGATCAGGATCTCGAACGCGCGGCAGGCGCCGCCGATCCGCGATCCGGGAAGCCGAAGATGGCAGTACGTCTCATTGGATCTCGAAGCCGTTCCGAGGGCGTTTCCAGAGGCGCGTGAAGGGGGCTCGAGAGGGTCCCTCACGCACGTCCCCGCACGTAGTACATGAGCGCGACGACCATCACGAAGTTCGTCATCGCGAGGAGGAACACCGAGGACATGCCGGCTGCCGCCGCGAGGTGTCCGGCCAGCCACGGCACCGTCATGCCCCCGGTGAGCGCCACCGTGAAGAGCAGCCCGAACACCGCACCCGTCTGCTCCGGATAGCGCGCGCCTGCCTCGCCCAGCACGGTCGGGAAGATGGGCGCGAGGGCAAGACCCGCGAGCAACGCGGCGCCCCCGGCCGCCAGCGACGTGGGGGCGGTGGCCAGGAGCAGACACGCCAGCGCGGCGGCCGCGGCGCTGCCCATCACGGCCGATGGCCCCGACACGTGCCGCAGCAGCCGGCTCATCCCGAGGCGGCTCGCCATGATGCAGGCCCAGAATCCGGCGAGCCACAACGAGGCACCGGCCACCGGAACGCCGAAGTCTCGCGTCAGCAGACTCGAGATGTACCCGCCCAGCAGGAACTCGTTGCCCGATTGAAAGAACAGCAGCGCGGCCAGACCGACGACTGCGGGGTGGCGTGCGTAGGTCCCCACACGCGCCAGCGGCCAGCCATGCCGCTGTCGCGCAGCCGGGAACCGCGCGCCCGATGCGACAGCACCGAGGACGGCGCAGAGCACCGCAGCGCCGATCAGCACGCCGGCCAACCCTACCGCCGCCATGACCGTGCCGACGGTGAAGGGCACGAGCAGTGCGCCGATGCCGAAGTACACCCCGAGACGGTTGAGGGCGGCGGCCTTGCTGGCCGATCCGGCGTGGAGATCGGCCACCAGGATGTTGGCGGCGCCGTTGAGGGCGCCGCCACCCGCGCCGAGCGCCATGACGCCGGCAAGCAGGAGCGCAGGGGACGCCGCAAGACCCACGAGGACGAGCCCTGCGCCCACGAGCCACGCACCGGAGGCGAGCGGCACGCGAAGCCCGAGCCGATCGACGACCATGCCGAGCGTCAGGCTGGCCACCAGCATCGCCCCGTTCATGGCGAGGAACAGCGTCCCGATCGTGCCCAGGTCGAGCGCGATGCGCTGTGAGATGACAGGGACGACGGCGCCGACGAGCGCCATGACGATCCCGAAGACGAGGATCGCGGCATGCGCGATTCGGGTCAGCGGGCGAGCCGGCAGCGCGGCGGCTGCCGATGCCTCCGTCACCGCACCACCGGGTCCGGCGCCCGCTCGTACCATGCCCGGGCGTACGCGTCGAAGACGCGAAGGTTGTGCGAGGCCTCCACGCCCTCCACGTTCGGCGACACGAACGTCGTCAGGGCGTGGCCACGCGCTGTGAGCTGCGCTGCGGTCTCCGCCACGAGCGCCATGGCCACCGACACCGCGGCGACCGTCGAACCGGCCGCCACTTTCTCGAGCCTGCCGACGTCCACCTGCGCGTCCTCCGGCTCGACGCAGTTGTCGATGGCGAAATCGGCGAGTTCGGACAGCGCCGCGCCGCTCGAGTGCGAGCGTGACGCCACCCGCGCGTTCGCGTGCGACGAGACGGTCACGACCGTGGCGCCGCGCGACCTCGCATACTGCGCGGCCTCGATGGGCGCGGCGTTCAGCCCGCCATGCGAGAAGACGATGAGCGCGTCCCGCGCATCCATCGGATAGCTCTGGAGGAACTGCGCCACGTACCCTTCACGCCGCTCGATCCACAGCAGCTCGCGCGCGCCGTTCGGGCCGATGACGTTCGACCACATGAGGCGCGGGTCGTAGAGCGGGTAGAACCCCACGAAGCTGCCATAACGCGGGAAGACGTCCATGACCGGGATCACCGAGTGGCCGCTGCCGAACAGATAGGCGCGGCCGCCCGCGGCGATCACCTCGGCCAGGCGCGTCCCCGTGCGCTGGAGGACGTCGGACTGCGTGGTGCGCAGACGCTCGAGAAGGGTGTCAATCCGGTCGAAGTACGCGATGGCGGTCATGGAGCCTCGAGCGCATCCAGCGCAAGGCGGGCGGCGCCGAGCAGGCCGGCATCCTCGCCCAGGGTCGAAAGGACGACGCGGCACTGCCGCGCCGCTATGGGTTGGGCCCATCGCGCGACCTCGTCGCGGATGGGGTCGAGCAGGAGATCGCCGGCGCCGTGCATCACGCCGCCGCCGAGCACGACGAGCGCGGGGTCGAGCACGCTCACGAGCGTCGCGACGCCGCGTCCGGTCCACGCCGCCGCCTCGCCCAGCGCCGCAACGGCGCGCGTGTTGCCAGCGCGCGCGGCGGCGACGACGTCGGCCGTGCTGGACGCGCCGAACGCCTTCGCTATGGCGGGTCCGGCTGCGTGCGCTTCCCAGCACCCGCACCGTGCGAACTCGTCGTCCCAGCAGTCGGAAAGCGCCGACCAGCCGGCGCTGCCCGCCGTCCCGTGGGCGCCGCGGAGCACGTGTCCCCCGGACAGAATCCCGACGCCGATGCCGGTTCCCACCGCGACGAAGACGACGTCGCGGACGCCCTGCGCGGTGCCCATCCAGGCCTCGCCCATGACGTAGCCCGCGCGGTCGCAGTCGATGGCGACGGGCACGTCGAGCCGCGCGTCGAGGGCTGCGCGCAGCGGTACATGGACGTCGCCCCAGAGGTTCGGGCACCACGCCTGGCCGTCCGCCGTGCACAGCCCCGGCACGATCACGCCGACGGCGTCCACGCCGGTGGCGTCCTCGGCGATGCAGGCGACCGTCTCCTCGAGGGTTGGCGGGGCGGCGGCCCGCCGCCGTCCGTGAACACGGCCGTCTCCGTCCACGCGACCGATGGCGGCCTTCGTGCCGCCGAGGTCGACAGCCAGGACGCGGCTCATTGCAGGCCCATCCGGAGAACGGCGACGTCGCCGGCGGGGGCGTGCAGTGCGAGGATCGCGCTGCCGTCGCGCCGGGTGAGCGAGCGGAGGATCGCGCCTGAATCAGGTCCGGTCAGGAGATCGGCCTGGCCAGAAACCGGGCGTCGCAGCGTGACGTCCGCATCGACCGGCGCGTCGCCGTGGTTGAGCGCGATGAACAGCAGATCGCCGTCAGTCTCGAGCAACCGCACTTCGAGCGTGCCGCCCCGCACGTCCACGGGCCTGACGACGCCCGCCCACTCGAGCAGTCCACCGAAGAACCGCGCTGCGGCGTCGGACGGCGTGGACTGATACGCTGCGCTGACGTACGACCCGATGAGCAGCGTGCGGCCGCGGCCGAACCGCGACGCGACCGCCGCCGCGGCGCCGTCGCCGTACGTCGCCACGACGCGCGCGTCGCTCGACAGCGGCTCGAGCACCTCGCGATACCAGCGTCCCGGCACCGTCGCGTCCGTGCCCAGGTTCACGACGTCCGTCGCGTCCCAGTGCATCGCGGCGGCATCGGCGCGGACGGTCTCGACGGCCACCTCGCGCGCGCCCATCACGTCAGCGAGCCCCATCCCGGGAATGCGCTCCGCCGCGAGACCGCGCTCGTTGTTCCAGCCGAGCCGCGCCTCGGATACGAGGGTGCCGCCCTGCGCCACGTACTGGCGCAGGTGGGCGGCGGCTGCCTCCGGGAACATCAGCGGGTACGGGAAGTACACCAGCTTGTAGCGTGCGAGCGACTCCGCCGTGACGTGGTTGATGTGCACGTAGTCCACCGGCACGTTGAGCGGGAAGAGCGCGCGATGGATGCCGAGCAGCGAGTCGCGCTCGATGCCGATCACCTCGCCCTGCGGGCCGCCGTAGGCCGCGGCTCGCTGGCGTCCGCCGACGAAGTGCGAGAGCGGGTTGTAGACGATGGCCACTTCAGAGGCGGCGGGACGCGCCTCGAGGAAGAGCGCCTGGTGCCGATCGACGACCTGCGCGATCGCCCCGGCGGTCCGCGCGCGCTCGGTAACGGTGCCGTCCAGGTGATTCAGGCCGAAGCCGCCCGATTCGTACCCGGAGCTCATCGGGTACCAGGCGTAGTAGTTGATGCCCTTCGCGCCGCGGGCGAGGGCCGACCACGTCCACAGCCTGAGGTCGCGCGGCGTCACCGGCGTGCTGACGTTCACGGCGATGGTGCCGAAGCCCCCCTGCAGTTCGCCCACCCAGAAGCCTGCGCGGCCCTCGTCGAAGCCGAACGACCGCGTGAAGTCGAGCAGCGCGGCGCGCCACGGGACGTCGCGGTCCACGAACGCCGAGTGCTTCGGATAGAAGGAGGTCCCGTAGAAGTCCACCTGCCTGGCCATCGTCCAGTCGTCGGCCTGGCCTTCCCAGTGGTGGGGCGAGGCGAACAGGCCCACGCCAGCGGCGTGGCTGGTGATGATGGTCGCCGGCGCCTCTGCCTTCACCGCCTCGTACCTGTCGCGCAGGTCCTCACCCAGCTTGTCGACGATGAACGCCTTCCAGTCGATGTAGTCGGTGTAGGAGAGGATCGTGCTCATCCGGCTCGGCTCGACCTGCGACCAGTCGCGGAAGCGCCGGTACCAGGCCGCATTCAGCGCGTCGAGCGTGCCGTACCTGCTTTCGAGCCAGCGGCGGAAGCGCGCCAGCGTGTGCGGGCAGTAGCAGAACTCCGGGTTGGGGATCCACGTGGGGTTCGCCCAGTTGATGACGTGCGGCTCGCTCCAGAGGTCCCAGCCGAGGAAGGCAGGGCTTCGACTCGCCCGGGCGGCCAGTGCCGCGTAGAAGGCGCGGTCGGCGGCGCGGACGCCGGCGTGATCGCGGCAGTACCCGGGTGACGACTCCGGCTCGATCACCTGCCCGCCCGACGAGACGAACAGCGAGTCGGGGAAGCGCTCGCCTACCCATCGCGGCGCCGAGTCCATGTAGACCTGCAGCACCATGCGCAGGCCGTGGTCCTCGGCGAGCTCGAGCAGCACGTCGAGCGTGTCGAACTGATACTGCCCCTGCTCCGGTTCCCCGCTCGCCCAGTCAATCCAGCCGCGCAGCGTGTTGAAGCCGAGCGCCCGGATCTGCCGGACGTCGGCCGCCCATGCGTCCTTCTTGCTGCGCGCGTCGCGTTCGAGCATGGGCGCGCGGGCGCGTCCGCCGCCATACCAGACGGCCATCGGCAGGAAGCGCGGCGGGGTCGTGGCGGCAGTTGCCTGGGAGCGTGCGCCGGCGACGGCCGGGGACGGCAGCCACGCCGCGGCGCCGAGCGTCGCGCCTGACGCCAGCAGGAAGTCGCGCCGGCGCCATCCGCGGGTGGCATGCGAGCCGTGGTCCGGTGGACGCGCTCGTTCGGACATGTCAGCGCCTGGGCGGCTGGCCCTCGAGGTCGAGGACCACGCGATAGCGGTCGCCCCGCATGAGCGACTGCACGAACTCGAGGGGCCGTCCGTCGGGCAGGCAGGCCAGCCGCTGCACCGACAAGGCCGCCGTGCCCGGCGCGACATGCAGCAGTGCCGCATCGTCGGCCGAGACGGTCACGGCGATGTAGGTCTCTCGCGCGCGGGCGGGGACGAGACCGTACCGTGCCTGCAGGACGTCGTAGAGCGACGCGCTGCCCTCGAGCTCGTCGTTGATCCCGGGGACCAGCGCCTCGGGCAGCCATGCCGTCTGGAGGCCCATGGGCTCGCCGTCGGCGAAGCGCAGCCGCTTGAGCCGGAAGACGGGCGTGCCGGGCTCCAGCCGAAGCCGGCTGGCGATGTCGGGCGGCGCCGGCTGCGTGCCGCGCTCGCGAATCTGCGACGAGGCCACCAGACGATGCCGCTTCATCTCGTCGGTGAAGCTCGTCAGGTCGCGCGGCCCCTGCCGGAGCGGCGGACGCTGCACGAAAGTGCCGCGGCCCTGTTCGCGGCGGATGTAGCCGAGGTGCGACAGGTCGCGGAGCGCCTGGCGGACGGTCACCTTGCTCACCTTGAAGCGTGCACTGAGCTCGTCCTCGGTGGGCAGGCGCGCGTCGGGCCGCCAGTGCCCAGACTCTATCTCCTTGAGGAGTTGAGACTTGACCTGGTGGTACAGCGGCGTTGGGGCGCTGCGGTCGATAAACATTCTGTCGTTAGGTCATTACAATCACCTAGCCAACTCTGCCGTGTCAACCCCTGTTCTTGGTGGCGACAGCCCGTACGGGCTGCTGCCGGGTCAGTTACCGCAGGCGCTTGCGCCGGTACGCGGCAAGCCCGGCAACGCCTGCACCGAGCAGCGACACCGTGAAGGGTTCGGGAACGGGAGGAGGCGCCTGGGCGCTGCTCGCCGAGATACTGGCATCCTGAAAGATCAGCAGACGATAGTCATTCTCGGGGAGAAGGCCCGCGAGCGTCAGGCTGAACGTGTCGTTCACGAGAAAGTCGAACTGCTCCGCCCCGAGCGCCGAAATCGACGCGCTCAGATCCTCGAGACTCGTGCGTCCATTGAGAGACGTCACGCTGAACGACAGCAGCCCGCCGTTTGTCAGGTCGAAGACCGGATGTCGAGGTCGAAATCGGCCATCGCGGCGCCGGCGGCCTCATCGCTATGGACAGACAACTCTCCAAGAGCCTCGAAGGTCAGCGCCAGCTCGCCGGACTGCCCCGACGTGAAGTCGATGGTCGTCATGTTGAGGATCGACTGACCGACGCCTTCTGCCGACGCCGTGCCCGCCGTGAGGAGCTGGGCTTCCGCGACGGTGCGGTTGTCGAAGCCGAGGGGCCTCACGATGCTGCCGGACAGACTGGCGTCAGCGCGTGCGAAATCCCGGCCGGGGTTCGCCATGGCGACCGACGAGAAGTCGTTCTGCGCAATGCCGGCGCAATCGCCGATGCAGACAAGCGGCACATCGGAGTCGCCGTCGTTCATCGGGAACGCGTCGGAAGCGCTGGTGCCCCTGAGGCTGACGTTGCCCGCCGTGATGTTCACGCCGTTCAGCGACGACAGGTCGAGGACCTCTGCGCCGCTGACGACGGTAACGTTGATGATCTGCAGGGACGAGTACGCGATGACCTTCGCCTGAGCCTGCCCGGCGGTCGACAGCAGACACGCAATCGCGGTAGCCAGCACAAGGCGGCAGGATGCAACGGGTTTCATTGTTCGATCCTCCTCTCGAACGCACACGTCCGCCATGGACGTGGCTGACGGGGAGCACGTGCAGATGGGGGGGGGGGCGCAGGCCTGCTGCGTACACGCGCCGATGTGGTGAAGGCTTGAACGGTAACCGCATCGCGCCGGGGAGATCAACCCCGGTGTCGGGCCGTGCCGCGTCCTGGCGCGTCAGGGCAGGCGGATGCGTGCGAGGTATATGGCGCTGCGGCCTTCGTGTGACGAGTAGTAGCTGACCCACAGCAGCGAGTCGTGCCAGACGAGGCCGGGATAGCTCGTGTCGCCACCGGACGGCAACGTCAGCACGGGCTCGTACCTGCCCTCGTCGGTCAGCGTCGCTATAACGGTCGTCGGCTTTTCTCCGTATTCCCGGCCGGCGGCCCACAGGCGGCCGTCGGGCAGGCGCGCGAAGTTCGGGCCGCCGACGCGGTGGGCCGTCGGCGTCCACGTCCAGGCGGTGTACGGCGCACGGCTGTTGCCCAGCCACGCGACGCGATCGCCGCCTTCGCGGCGGACGAGGGCGAGCATCTCGCCATCGGGCATCACGCGCAGCGTCGTCTCGTTCGGACGGCCCGGCACCTGCAGCGTCGCGTGCGTACGCCAGGCGACGCCGTCCCGTGACGTGACGAGGGTCACCGTCCAGTCTGGCTCGGTAGAGGCGTTGTAGCTCACACCCCAGGCCACGCCGTCGTGCCACGTGACGCGCCAGAGCCATTCTCCTTCCGACAGCACGCGCGCTGGCGCGCTCCACGTCCGGCCATCGGATGAAAAGGACACACGCGGCTGACGCCCCAGCAGACGCGTGCCGTCGTAGATGGAACCGCCGGCGACGATCATGAGCCTGTCGTCCGGCGTGATCGACAGCTTGGGGTCGCGCAGGTCCACGCCGTCCTCGCCGATGAACGCAGCCGACGTCCACGCACGTCCGTCCTCGGACACGAGCACCCGGATGCGTCCGTCGCCGCCGACGTGGTCGTCGCCTTCGCGGAACGTCAGGTACCAGCGGTCGCGCCAGCGTATGAGGTCGGTGAACGCGTTGTGCGCCCCGGCATCCCACACACGGACGACGTCGACGATGGCGGGTGCGCCGGGTGACGGCTGGGTGGAGATGGCCATGGCGGCGGTGATGAGTGTGGGGATCACGAGCATGGGCGTCAGTCGTAGGTGATGCGGCCGGTATCGTGGTCGATGGTCACGACGGCGCCCGGGCGCACGTGCCGGCCGAGACGACGCCCGACGCCGAGCCAGTACGCCAGCTGGTATCCGAGCACGAGGCCGCCGGCCGCCAGCGAGCCCGGCACGCCAGCCGCCAGCAGCCACGAGCCGTCGCCGGCGCCCACTGACCAGGCTGCCCAGCCACGCCACAGACCGTACAGCAGCCGGGCGACGACCACCAGTGTGATCGTGAGGACGAGCCAGCGGTTCGGCGTCAGGTAGAGGTCGCGCGGCGTCGCTTCCCACCGGCTGGCCGCGAGCCCAATCACGCCGAGCACGACGCCGCCGCCGATGCCTCCGAGCGCACCTGGCAGGGCCATCGGGACCCACAGCGTCATCAGGGCCGCGAAGAGGACCAGCAGCCCCATCGACATCCCGGCGACCGTCACGTTGAGCGCCATCACCCAGCGCCGTACACGCCTGCGCGACGTGCCCGTGCGATAGCGCTGCACGATCGTCACAGGCATCAGCAGCAGGGCGAGCAGCGGCGTCAGCAGGACCAGTGCGAGCAGGAGGAGGGGCACAACTCAGCGTACGCGCGGATCGGTGTGTCGGCCAGTCGGAGATCGGCAGGTCAGCGTGTCAGCTTGCCAGCAGGTCGGCAGGTCCGCTTGCTGGCGGGTCGGCAGGTCGGCGGGTCAGCAGGTCGGCAGGTCGGCAGGTGAGCTGGTCGGCGGATCGGCGGACCAGCCGGTTGGCGCCTCGCGCCCCGACAAGCCCGCAAGCCGACAAGCCGGCAATCCGGCAATCCGGCAAGCTGACAAGCTGACGTGCTGACACGCTGACACGCTGACACGCTGGCATGCTGACCTGCCGACAAGCTGATTCGCCGCGAAGCTGCGACAATTCCCCCGTGCCGAGCCGAAGGACGCTACTCGCAGCCAGCCTGGGCCTGCTGACGACGCCCGGACGATTCACCTGGGCCACCGCGCGAGCTTCGCGGCAGTCGGCGCCGCCAGTCGTACGACGACTCGGACGTCTCGACCTGCTGCGCTATGTGGACGCGACCGGACGCGAACGGCCGGTCGCCACCCCCGACGACTGGCAGCATCGACGTCGTGCCATCCTCGACGCGATGCAGCACGTCATGGGCCCGCTGCCCGGTGACGGCCCGCGGCGCGGTGTCGCGCGACGGCCGCCGGTATGGAAGACGCTCGACGAGGCCGACGCAGGCACGTACGTCCGGCGGTCGATCACCTACAGCGTCGACGATGGCCCGGCGACGCCGGCATATCTGTGCATTCCCAAGACGGCGCTGCGCGGGTCTTCGCCGGCGCCCGCCATGCTGTGCCTGCATCCCACCGACAACACGATCGGCGCAGGCGTCGTCGTCGGACTTGGTGGACGTCCCAACCGCCAGTACGCCGCGGAACTTGCCGAGCGCGGCTTCGTGACGCTCGCCCCTGCGTATCCGCTGCTGGCCGATTACCAGCCCGACGTCCTTGCGCTCGGCTACGCGAGCGGGACGATGAAGGCCATTCACGACAACGTCCGCGGTCTCGACCTGCTCGACAGCCTGCCGTTCGTCCGTGCCGGGCGCTACGGCGCAATTGGTCATTCGCTCGGCGGGCACAACGCCATCTACACGGCCGTCTTCGAGCCGCGTGTCGCGGCGGTCGCCTCGAGCTGCGGCTTCGACCTGTTCGTGGACTACTACGACGCGCGTGCCGACGTGTGGCAACCGGAGAAGGGCTGGTGCCAGGTGCGCTACATGCCGCGCCTGCTCGACTACGCCGGACGGCTCGACGACATCCCGTTCGACTTCGCCGAGCTGCTCGGCGCGCTGGCCCCGCGCCCGTGCTTCGTCAACGCGCCGACGGGCGACACGAACTTCCGGTGGCGCAGCGTGGCGCGTGCGACCGACGCCGCACGCACGGTGTATGCGCTGCACGACGCCGCGGACGCGCTCGTCGTGCGCCACCCGGAGGCCGACCACGACTTCCCGGAGCCGATGCGCCTCGAAGCCTACGCGATGTTCGAACGCGTGCTCCGCTGAGCCGTTTCCGCTAGAGTGAGGCGCCATGCGCCTCCTCATCCTCCTTTCTGCACTTGCCCTCGCGGCGCCACAGGCCGGTACCCGCGTCGACGACGCGCTCACGCGGCCGGTGCTCGCGCCGGGTCAGACGCGTGTCGACACGCAGGCGTGGCTGGCGTCGAAGGTGCCGGTGCTCACGGTGCCGTCATCGCCCGATGCCTGGCGGACGTACGCCGACCAGTTGCGGACGCGCGTGCTCGACGAGGTGATCTACCGTGGCGCCGCGCGCGAATGGCGCACGCAGGTGCCGCAAGTCGAGTACGTTGAAGACCTGCCCGGCGACGGCTACGTCGTGCGCAAGTTCCGGTTCGAAGTCGTCCCGGGCCTGACGGCGCCGGCGCTGCTGTACGCGCCGACGCCGGCACCGACCGGTCCGACCCCCGTCATCGTCAACGTCAACGGCCACGAAGGGAACGGCAACGCGAATCCCTACATCCAGGCGCGCTGCATCAACCTCGCGAAGAAGGGGCTGTATGCCCTGAACGTGGAATGGGTCGGACGCGGGCAGCTGGCGACCGAGGGCCTGGTGCACTACAGGATGAACCAGCTCGATCTCGTCGGCACGCCGGGGCTGGCCGTCTTCTACGAGCAGCTGCGTCGATCGATCGACATCGCGCTCGACCTGCCCAACGCCGACCCGAAGCGCATCGGCGTCACCGGACTCTCCGGCGGTGGATGGCAGACGATCGCCATCAGTGCCCTCGACACGCGCGTCACGCTGGCCAACCCGGTCGCCGGCTACTCGAGCTACGTCACGCGTGCTGAACGCGACACCGACCTCGGCGACTCGGAGCAGACGCCATCCGACTTCGCGGCAGTCGCCGACTACACGCATCTCAGTGCGCTCGTCGCGCCGCGCCCGCTGCTGCTCACGCACAACGCCAAGGACAACTGCTGCTTCCGCGCCGACTACGCGCTGGGGCCGATGCTGCAGCAGACGGCGCCGGTGTACCGGCTCCTCGGTGCGAGTGACAGGTTCGGCTATCACGTCAATCACGACGAGGGACACAACTACGAGCAGGACAACCGCGAGGCGTTCTACCGCTTCGTCCACCGCCACTTCTTCGACGGCGGTCCCGCATTCGACCCTGTCGAGATCGACGTGACAAAGGAGCTTCGTGAGGAGGCGCAGCTCGCGTCGCCGCTGCCGGACGACAACGCCGACTTCCGGTCGCTCGCGCGAGCGCTCGCCGTCGGTATGCCGCGATCTGCCACGCCCACGGCGGCCCGGCTGCGCGAGCTCCTGCGCGTGCCGCAGCTCGACGCGCGGGCGGTGCGGAGCGCCGGGGTCGGCGTGCCGCCGCCTGCCGCACGGACCGAAGCGCCCGGCAGCGGCCAGGTGGCGCACTGGAAGCTGCACATGCAGCATTGGACGGTGCCGGCCGCGGAGCTCATGCCTTCCGGTTCGCCGCGCGCGACGACGATCCTGCTGGCCGACGAAGGAAAGGCCGTGATGGGCGCCGAGGCGAAAGCGCTGGTCGATGGCGGCAATCGCGTCGTGGCGGTCGACCCGTTCTATTTCGGCGAGTCAGCCCTGGGAAATCGTGACTACCTGTTCGGGATTCTCGCTTCATCGCTGGGCGAGCGCCCGCTGGGTATCCAGGCCGGGCAGGTGGCGGCTGCGGCGCGCTGGCTGCGGGCCCGCGACGGTGCCCCCGTGCGCCTCGAGGCACATGGCCCGCGCACGAGCCTCATCGCGCTTGTTGCCGCCGCCATCGAGCCCGACGCCATCGACGGCGTGCGCACGCACGATGCGTGGGCGTCGCTGCGCGCGGTGTTCGACCAGAACATCTCGGCGCAGGACATGCCCGAGATGTTCCCGTTTGGCCTGCTCGCCGAGTTCGACATCCCGGAGATTGCCGCACTCGCGAAGAGAAGGTAAGGGACGGCCGCGGAGGGCGGACGGCCCGGAGAAAGGACGGCCCGGAGGGCCGTCCCTACCAGGGTTACCGATAGACGTCTCTGCCGCCGTAGGTGCCGAAGTCACGCTCGAGCTGCTCGGCGTGGCTCAGGTCGCGCGCGCGCGTCCCGAGGACGACGCCGCCCTCGTTGATGCCGCGCTCGTAGATCACCGCGCGCTCCTCCGGGATGCCCGCCCCGATGAGGGCGCCGATGAGCCCGCCCGTCGCGCCGCCGGCACCGGCGCCGGCCAGCGCTGCGGCGACGGGTCCGGCGACGACCAGCCCGATGCCCGGAATGACCATGGAGCTACCCACTGCAAACAGCGCACCGAGGGCGGCTCCCACGGTCCCGCCTATCGCACTGCCGGCGCCAAGCCCTTCCGCCGCCTTCGTTCCGCCCGTCGGTTCGGCGCCGACCTCCCGATCGCCATAGTGGCGACGGCGCGTCTCGTCCGACATCAGCACGTCGATGTCGTCGTCGCCATAGCCGTGCGTCTCGCGGAGGTGCTGGTACGCCCTGTCGGCCTCCGCCGGCGACGCATACAGCCCCGTCACGTACGCCTCGTCGCGCGCGGTGCGGCGATCGCCGCCGTCCGCGTCGCCGAACACCCGCTCCGTATCGCGCCGCAGCGCGTCCTTCCCTGTATCCACCATGATGTGAGTTCTCCAGTAGAGGTGCGACAGCCGGCACGTCCTGCTGTGCTGCCGCACCGATCACGGCAGGAAGATGCAACGCGCGAGCCATGTCCTCGATCGGCAGGTCGGCAAGTCAGCTTGCCGGCACGTCGCTCGTCCGGGCGAGGCCCGCCTGGTGGCGGGGAGGACGGCTCGGGGAGGACGGCTCGGAGGACGGCTCGGAGGACGGTTCGGAGGACGGCTCGGAGAGCCGTCCCTACCGTTCGTGTCGGA
>JBIQIB010000193.1:2033-4726 GCA_044508265.1 Acidobacteriota bacterium | reverse complement strand
CGCCGACGACGCGGCGGACGTGCCCCGGCGGGCTGGCGACGTCGGCTTCGGCTGGATGGAACCGCTCCTGCCCGTCGATCCCGCCGATCGGCGGCCCCGCGCATGATTCAACCCTTCATTGGAGAGAGCATGGACTTCAACCTGAGACACCTCACATCGCGGACGTCCGGCCGGCGACGGATGCCGCCTACCAGCGTGCTCCGCCGCAGCGAGCGTCTGGCGACGATCGCGATCGGCTGTGGCCTGCTGGCGTACGGCTGGAAACGCCGGTCGGCTGCCGGCATCGGCGCCCAGGCCGTCGGCGTGCCCCTCATCGTCGCCGGGATCGCCGGCGCGCGGCCGTGGCCGGCCTCGTTCGACGCCGACACGCGCGACGCGCTGAGCGGGCCGAAGGGCATCCACGTGAAGGAAGCGGTGAGGATCGCACGGCCGGTGGACGAGGTGTACGAGGCGTGGCGCGACCTCGAACGCCTGCCGACGTTCGTCGACGGACTCGAGCGCGTCACCGTGAAGGGCGACGGCCGCTCGCACTGGGTCGCACACGGCCCCGGCAACCTCCCCGTGGAATGGGAGGCCGACGTGATCAACGACGAAGCCAACAGGGTCATCGGGTGGCGGACGCTGCCGGGCTCCGACGTGCAGTGCGCGGGCTCGGTCCGCTTCGAGGAGGCACCGGGTCAGCGCGGCACGCAGGTCACCGTGCACCTGCAGTACGCGCCGCCTGCCGGCCGCCTCGGCGCGACGGTGGCGCGCCTCGCCGGGCGCGACCCCGGACAGGAGGTGCGTGAGGGGCTGCGGCGGTTCAAACAGACGCTGGAGGCAGGCGAGCAGCCCACCAACCGCGGGGTCGCACGCGAGGCGAGGGAAGCGTCATGAAAGCCTTACGCTACTACGGCACCGGCGACGTGCGCGTGGAACACGTGCCCGACCCGGCCATCGTGAACGATCGCGACGCCATCGTGCGGATCACGTCCACGGCGATCTGCGGATCGGACCTGCACATCTACGACGGCTTCATCCCGACGATGCAGCGCGGCGACGTGCTCGGTCACGAGTTCATGGGCGAGGTGGTCGAGGCGGGCCGGCAGGCGTCGCTAAGCGTCGGCGATCGCGTGGTGGTGCCGTTTGCCATCTCGTGCGGCCGCTGCTTCTACTGCAGGCAGCAGCTCTTCTCGCTCTGCGACAACTCGAACCCGAATGCGTGGATGGCCGAGAAGCTGTACGGCCACGCCGGGGCCGGGCTGTTCGGCTATTCGCACATGTACGGCGGCTATGCGGGCGGACAGGCCGAGTACGCGCGGGTGCCCTTCGCCGACGTCGGACCCATCAAGGTGCCCGATGCGCTGACCGACGAACAGGTGCTGTTCCTTTCGGACATTCTGCCGACAGGGTACATGGCGGCGGAGAACTGCGGTATCCAGGACGGCGACACGATCGCGGTGTGGGGCTGCGGCCCTGTCGGCCTGTGTGCCATCAAGAGCGCCTGGCTGCTCGGCGCCGGACGCGTGATCGCGATCGACAACGTGCCGGAGCGTCTTGCGATGGCGCGCCAACATGGGCAGGCCGAGACGCTCGACTACGACGACGAGGACGTCTTCGAGGCGCTGCGCGTGATGACGGGCGGTCAGGGCCCGGACGCCTGTATCGACGCCGTCGGCCTCGAGGCGCAGGGCCACACGCTCGATGCCTGGTACGACCGGGCGAAGACGGCGGCCTTCATGGCCACCGACAGGGTGCACGCCCTTCGCCAGGCCATTCATTCCTGCCGCAAGGGCGGCACCGTGTCCATCCCCGGCGTGTACGGCGGCCTCCTCGACAAGTTCCCGCTGGGCGCCGCGTTTGCCAAGGCGCTCACGCTGAAGATGGGGCAGACCCACGTGCACCGGTATCTGCGTCCGCTGCTCGGGCACATCGAGCGCGGGGAGCTCGACGTGACGTTCCTCATCACGCACCGCGCCAGCCTCGACGAGGCGCCCGATCTCTACCGCACGTTCCGCGACAAGCAGGACGGCTGCGTGAAGGTGGTGCTCTCGCCACACCGTGGACACTGAGCGTGGCCGGCGGCACGAAGGCACATCCGAAGCCGGGCCACGGCATCCTCGAGCAGCATCGCCGCTCCAGGGCGGCGCTGCTGCTCATCGACGTGATCAACGACCTCGAGTTCCCCGGGTCGGCAGCCCTGGTGCGGCAGGCCGTGCCGATGGCGCGCCGGCTCGCGCGCCTGAAGGCACGCGCCGCGCAGCATGGCCTGCCCGTCATCTACGTGAACGACAACTTCGGGCAGTGGCGATCCGACTTCCGGTCACTCGTCGCGTACTGCACCAGCGCGGAGGTGGCGGGCCGGGAGGTGGCGGAACTGCTGAAGCCCGGCCCCGACGACTACTTCGTGCTCAAGCCGAAGCACTCGGGGTTCTTCCAGACCACGCTCGACCTGCTGCTCGAAAGCCTCGGGGCCGAGATCCTGATCCTGACGGGCCTTGCGGGCAACATCTGCGTGCTGTTCACCGCGAATGACGCGTACATGCGCGGGTTCGATCTCGTGGTGCCCGAGGACTGCATCGCCTCGACGAAGCCCGCGGACAACCGGATGGCGCTGCGCCAGATGCACGACCTGATGGACGCGGTCACCACGCCCTCGTCCCGCCTCCGCCTGGACCGCTATCTCAGGTAGGGACGGCTCTCCGAGCCGTCCT
>JBIQIB010000193.1:0-1933 GCA_044508265.1 Acidobacteriota bacterium | reverse complement strand
CGCTCCACCGGCTCGCCCGCAGGCGTCCGTTCGTTGAACAGCGCCTCGAGCGCTTCCGGCGCGACGGGCTTGGTGAGGTGCGCGTCAAAGCCCGACGCCAGCGCACGCCGCCGGTCGCCATCCTGACCCCAGCCCGTGACGGCGACGAGCACGAGCCCGGCACCGCCGGCAGTGTCGCGCAGGCGCTGTGCCAGCTGATACCCGTCCATGCCGGGCATCCCGATGTCGAGCAGGCCGAAGTCCGGGTGAAAGGCCGCGGCCTCCTGCAGCGCGGTGACGCCATCGTAGGCCACGCGCACGTGATGGCCCTTCGTGGTGAGCAGGGCGGCCAGCATGTCCGCGGCGTCCCGGTTGTCGTCGACCACCAGGATGCGGCGGGGCCGCCCCGCCGACGGCGTCGCAGGAGAGCCGGCGTCCTCGGCGGGCGCCGCCGCCTGCGGCAGCCGAATCGTGAACGCCGCGCCATGGCCGATGCCGCCGCTCTGGGCCGACACGCTGCCGCCGTGCAGTTCCGCGAGCGCCTTGACGAGGGCCAGACCGATGCCGAGCCCGCCGTGACGCTGTCCCCCCACCTGGACGAAGCGGTCGAAGACGCGTTCGATGTCGTCTGCGGCAATCCCGTGGCCGCTGTCGCGCACCGAAATCGCGACCATGCCGGCGTTGATGCCGGCGCTCACGTGAATCGCCGTTCCGGGATCGCTGTACCTGATGGCGTTGCCGAGCAGGTTGACCACCATCTGCACGACGCGGTCGGGATCGACCTGCAGCCAGAGCCGCTCGGACGGCAGGGCGAGCTCCAGCGGGTGGTTGCCGGCCTGCAGGCCCGGCGCCACCGCGTCGATCGCGTCCTCGATCAGCGGGCGCAGCTCGCTCGGACGGATCCGCAGCTCGAGGCTGTTGCGCGTGATCCGTGTGAGGTCGAGCAGGTCGTCCACGAGGTGCGCCAGGTGCTTCACCTGTCGCTCGATCGTGTGTCGTGCCCGCTCGGCGACGCGGGGCGGCCCGTTGAGCAGCTCGACGGCGAACCGGATCGGCGCGAGCGGGTTGCGGAGCTCGTGCGAGAGCGTGGCGATGAAGTCGCTCTTCTGCTGGTCGGCCTCGAGCAGCGACTGCTCACGCTCCCGGAGCGCGCGCTGCGTCGCGGTCCGTTCATCGGATGCGCGGGCGAGCTGGACGCCCGTGCGCCACACGAGGGCCGCGATCAGCATCGTCAGGACGAGCGCCATCGTCGCAATCGCGAAGGCGGCGTCGATCAGGCCGGCCGCCAGCAGCCGCGACAACACCCAGCCGAGGCCGAGCGGGAGCGCGTGCGCGGCAAGCAGCAGCTGCCGGGAGAACGCGCCCACTTCGTCGCTGCGGCAGATGAGCGCGGCGAGCCCGGCGCGTGGCCGCCCGGCCTGTACCGCGGTGCCGAGCACCAGCAGCGCCGTGGCCGTGACCATGGCGATACCCGTGAAGTTGGCGATGCTGTAGAGGGCCGCGAACCCGTAAGCGAAGCCCATGAGCGGCAGGAAGGCGATGCCGCATGTCAGGAAGGCGAACAGCTGACCCGCGACACGCGCCGGCCGCCAGGGCCTGTCGATCAGCAGTAGCGACAGGCCGAGCAGCATGCTCGCACTGGACGCCGGTGGGCCCATGCGGTTGGGACTCGCCGTCGCGAACGCGCCGGGCGCTTCCGGAGCGAGCAGCTGATCGATGCCGAAATTCACGCCGGTCAGGTGCTGCAGCAGCGTCAGCGCGCCGATGGTGGCGGTCACGAGCGCGAGCGCGGAGCCGGCCACACGGCGCCAGACGCCGGCCGGCGGGATCAGCAGCAGGTTGGCCAGGGCCGCGCACAGCAGCGCCAGGGCCGCGTTGGCCTTCAGGGTCGGACCCGGCAGGCGGAGCGACGTCAGCTCGGGTGAACCGGTCAGCCAGCCCGCGATGACGAGCA
>JBIQIB010000192.1:0-4830 GCA_044508265.1 Acidobacteriota bacterium | reverse complement strand
CCCAGGTACGCCGTCGGGAACACCTCGAAGTTGTTCACGCCGTCCGTGTAGAAGACCTGCTGGTCGGACCTGCCCACGTGAAACAGGTAGTGGGCGATCTCGTGCTCGTCGTTGAAGAACTTCGAGTCCTGGTGGACGGTGCCTGGCTCGTACAGGACCAGCGCGACCCACGCGGTGTAGCCCGAGACGTTTGCGGGCGCGAAGATGTCGCCGTGCACGTCGAGCGAGAACGTCGCCGTCTGGCCGTCCCAGTCGAACGGGTCGCCGTTGTCGTCGTAGCTCCTGAAGCCGTCGCCCATCCACGAGAAGAACTGGCTGTACACATACGGGGTGCCGTCGTCGAACGTCACGCTCGAGCGTCCGCCGAGCTGTCCGGACGCCAGATCAGCCGTGCCACTGGCCGTGGCGTCCCCCCACGCCCCGCTCGAGGAGCTCTGCGTCGCCGACGCACCGGGCGGCGTGGCGCCGTCCTGCGCGTGCGTCACCTTGTTCGGGGTCGTGCCGGCGGGCGTGATCGTGGTGACGGACACGGCCGTGAACGGAATGGAATCGGCCATGGCGGGCGCCGCGAGGCCGCCACCCGCGACGATACCGGCCAGCGCGAGCGTCGCCGCTCGTGTGAATCGAAACTGCATGTCTTCCTCCTGAATGCCACCCGACGGGTGGATCAACGCGCGCGGACATCCACGTCTGCGCGATCGGATGCACCGCTCCTACTGACTAGAAGCGGAGAAGCGCGCGCCGGAGGGCCACGCGGCGGGGCAGCGTGCCGCGGCGTCGGCAGCGGCCTAGTACGTTCGCAGCCGCCCGGCTAGTGCGGACAGCCTTCAATCCTCAGGGATTCCTGCATAAGATGCCCGGGATGGAGACGCACGTCGAACGCCTGGTGGACCTCACCGATCCCGCGCTGACCCGCATCGACAACATGGACGTGGACGAGGCCAGACGGCGCGTCGCCTCGGGCGATGCCGAGGCCGTTCGGGCCATCGAGGGCTCCTTCGCGCTCGTCACGCGCGACGGCATCACCGTCCGCCTGGCGCGCTCGATGGATCGCCCGCTGCGGTACTTCCTCGCCAAGCGCCTGGAGGGGCCGGCGCTGTTTGTGGCCGACCGGATGGACACGCTCCGCGAGGCCCTCGAGGCCGAGGGGCTGGACGACCAGTTCCACCCGAGCTACACGCGGATGGTGCCCGCGCACTACATCGTCGAGATTCAGCTGGTGGGGTGTCCGGACCCCGATCCCACCTACACGCGCTTCTTCACGCCCGAACGCAACAGCCTGCCCGCCGACCTCGACGAAATCGGCCGGCGTTACATCGGCGCACTGTCGGATGAAGTCTCGCGCTGGCTGCAGCGCATCGACGCCGACGACCCGCAGGCACCGATCGGCGTGGCGTTCTCGGGTGGGGTCGACAGCGGCGCCGTGTTCCTCGTCGTGCTGCACGCGATGCTCGAACGCGGCATGGCCCCCACGCGCCTCAAGGCCTTCAGCCTCAACCTCGGCGAGGGGCCCGACGTCCTCCAGGCCCGCCGGTTCCTCGCAGACCTCGGCCTGTCGCTGTACCTCGAGGAGATCGGCGTCGATCCCGCGACAATCGACCTCGACGAGACGCTGTGCGTCCTCGAGGACTACAAGACGCTGGACGTGCAGTGCGCGGCGATGGTGCTGGCGATGTGCCGCGGGATCCGGGCGCGCTATCCCGAGTGGCGCTACCTGGTGGACGGCGACGGCGGCGACGAGAACCTCAAGGACTACCCGATTGAGGAGAACGCCGAGCTGACGATCCGCAGCGTCATCGACAACCTGATGCTGTACCAGGAGGGATGGGGCGTCGGCAAGATCAAGCACTCGCAGACGTACAGCGGCGGTCTGAGCCGCGGCTACGTGCGCACGTATGCCCCGCTGCGCCACTACGGGTTCGAGGGCTTCAGCCCCTTTACGCGCCCGTCCGTCGTGGAGGTCGCGGAGGGCATCCCGTTCGCCACGCTGACCGACTACGACGTGGCCACGCTTTATTCGTTAAAGGGTGAGATCGTGAGCCGGGGCGTGCGCGCGGTGACCGGGTACACGATGCCGGTACACCCCAAGCGCCGCTTCCAGCACGGCGCCTTGCCCGCAGACACGCTGCAGACGCGCATCGGCAACTCCGAACGCCGGTTCCGGCAACGTTTCCTGGCCCTGTACTCCTGATGACTGCGCCCGCCGCGTATCCCGCCGAGCCGTCCGCCCGCGACCGCTTCATCCTGGCGCGTCGGCCGCAGCGGACCGTGCGTGACCCCTGGCGGCATCAGGGTGTGCTCGTCGAGCACGAGGCGGAGGCGGGTGGACGGACCGTCGTGTCGGCGACCGTCTTCCTCACGGGCCGCGAGTGCCCCTGGCGCTGCGTGATGTGCGACCTGTGGCAGTACACGATCGAGCACGACACGCCGCCTGGCGCCATCGCGGCGCAGGTCCGCGACGCCGTGAAGGAACTTCGCGAGCGCCACGGTGCGCAGGACCACCCGGCGCAGCTGAAGCTGTACAACGCCGGCAGCTTCTTCGACCCGCGTGCCGTCCCGGAGGCTGACTACGAGGCCATCGCCGACGCCGTCCGCACGTACGACCGGGTCGTCGTCGAATCGCACCCGGCGCTCGTCAACCACCGGCTTGCCAGGTTCGTCGCGGCCTGCCGCGGTGCGTCAGGGCACGGCGGCCCGGCGATAGAGGTCGCGATGGGGCTCGAGACGGCGCACCCGGACGCGCTGACACGCCTGAACAAGCGCACGAGTCTCGCGCAGTTTGCCGCGGCCGCGACGGCCGTCCATGCGGCCGGCGCGACGCTGCGCGCGTTCGTCCTCGTGGGCGTGCCGTTCATCGCCCCGCGCGATCAGCAGGCGTGGGTGCAGCGATCGATAGCGGTAGCCCGCGAATGCGGCGCACGCGTCGTCTCGCTGATCCCGTTGCGACGCGGCAACGGCGCCGTCGAAGCGCTCGAGCGGACGGGCGACATCGTGGTGCCGCGTCTTGCCGACCTCGAGGCCGCGCTCGAGACCGCGCTGGCGACGACGACGGATGGTCGCGCGGCGGCGCCGCTCGTCTGCGCGGATACGTGGAACCTCCAGGCGTTCATGGACTGCGACGCCTGTCATGCCGCGCGTGTCGACCGGCTGCACGCGATGAACGTCGCCCAGCAGGTGCCGCCGCGCGTCCCGTGTGCCGTCTGTAACTCCCGGAGTGTCGCGTGATGACGTCCCTCAGCTGCGACGTCGTGATCGTGGGGTCGGGCTTTGGCGGCTCGCTGACGGCGCTCGCACTGCGTGCCCGCGGCTGGCGCGTGACGCTCGTCGAACGCGGCCGTCATCCGCGCTTCGTCATCGGCGAGTCGTCCACCCCGCTGGCCAACCTGCTGCTCGACGAGCTGTGCGACACCTATGGACTCGAGGCCCTTCGGCCGTTCACGACGTGGGGACGCTGGCAGCGTGAGCGCCCGGATGTCCGCTGCGGCCTGAAGCGCGGCTTCAGCTTCTATCACCACGTGCCCGGTCAGCCCTTTGCCGACGACGCGACGCACAGGCGGCAGACGCTCGTCGCAGCGAGCCCTGCCGACGAGATCGCCGACACCCACTGGTATCGACCCGACGTTGACGCGTGGCTCGTGCGCGAGGCCGAGGGCGCCGGCGTTCGCTACCTCGAACAGACGCACCTCGACGCTGTCGTCGAAAGTGACGCCGGCATCGAGGTGTCGGGCCGCGGTCCCGATGGCCCTGTGACGATCGCGGCGCGCTTCGTCGTGGACGCCAGCGGCCCGCGCGGGTGGGCCGCGCAGGTGTTGCAGGTGGAGGAGCGCGCCCTGCGCTGGCTGCCACCGACGCAGGCGGTGTTCGGACACTTCAGCGGCGTCGCGCGCTGGGCGGACGTCTCGGGAGCCGGAGACGGCGCGCCGTACCCGGTCGATGCCGCCGCGCTCCACCACGTCTTCCCCGGCGGCTGGATCTGGATGCTTCGTTTCGACGACGGCATCGTGAGCGCCGGGGCGGCGCTCACCGACCCCGTCGCGCGCGAGGTCGATGCGGCCAGCGGTGCAGACGGATGGGCGAGGCTGCTCGACCGTCTGCCGGCCGTCAAGGCGCAGTTTGCCGACGCGCGCCCCGTCACCCCGATCTGGCACCGGCCGCGGCTCGCCTACCGCGCGGCACGCATGCACGGGCGACGGTGGGCGATGCTGCCCTCGGCCGCGGGCGTGATCGACCCGCTGCTCTCGACGGGATTCCCGCTGACGCTGCTGGGCGTCCAGCGGCTGGTCTCCATCATCGACGAGCACCACGACGCGCCAGGGGAGATGGAGGAGGCGCTGCGACAGTACGAAGCGCGCAGCCAGCGGGAGCTGGACGCGACGGAACGCCTCGTCGGCGCGCTCTACGCGCAACTCGACGACGTGGACGTGTTCCGCCGGCTGTCGCTGCTGTACTTCGCGGCGGCCAGCTACGCCGAGACCGCGCGCCGGCTGGGACGCCCGCACCTTGCCCCCGGTTTCCTCCTCTGCGACGACGCGCGATTCGCCGCGGGCCTCGAGCGGTGTACCGAGCGTGCCCGTGAACGGCCCTCGGGTGCGGCACGTGCGGCGCTGCTCGACGACATCGATGCCGCCATCGCGCCGTACGACGTCGCAGGACTTCGTGACACGTCGCGCGCGAACTGGTACCCCGTGCACGCGCAAGACCTGAAGGCCGCCCGCCACAAGGTGGAGGCCACCGACGGCGAGATCGACGCGATGCTCGAGCGGTGCGGCATGGGCCGCCGCGCGGCGCCCGCCGCGTGGCATCACGTCGCGACGCTGGTGCTCGTCCTCG
>JBIQIB010000042.1:0-31197 GCA_044508265.1 Acidobacteriota bacterium | reverse complement strand
CGAACTCGCCAATCGGGTAGCGACGGTCCTTGGCCATGCGCCACAGTGTAGACGCTTCCTCCTCCCGTCTACCTTCCCTTTCCTCCGTTCCTCCGCTCCTCTTCCTCCGTTCCTCCACTCCTCTTCCTCCGTTCCTTCTCTCCTCCCTTCCTCCAGTCCTCGACCAGGGTTCCCTTACTGAGCCGTCCCCGTCCTCCCAGGCGTTTCCCTCGGTGCGGGCAGCGTCTTCCTCGGGAAGTTGTCCTCCCGATTCGCCGCCTGGTAGGCGAAGGCGGCGACGACGATGGCGTTCTGGATCAGATCGGCCGGAATCGCGCGCTCGTAGACGTCGAGGTTCGTGTGATGCGTCCTCGCGCCGTACTCGATCGGATCCTGGATGAACTGGAAGCCCGGCAGGCCGACGGCGTCGAAGGCGAGGTGGTCGGTGCCGCCGGTGTTGCGGATGGCCGTCTGCGTCATCCCCATGTTCGCGAACGGGCGCATCCAGCTCTCGAAGATGGGGGCCGCCGCCTCGTTGCCCTGCAGGTAGACGCCGCGGAACGCGCCGCCGCCGTTGTCCATGTTGAAGTACACCGAGAAGCGCTCGTGCTCCGGCGTGAGCTGCATCGTGGCCGGGTCGGCGAAGTGCTTCTTCACGTAGGCGCGCGAGCCGAGCAGGCCCTGTTCCTCGCCGGTCCACAGCGCGAGGCGGATGGTGCGGCGCGGCTGCAGGCCGGTGGCCTTCAGGATGCGCATCACTTCCATCATCACGGCGGAGCTCGCGCCGTTGTCGGTGGTGCCCGTACCGGAGTGCCACGAGTCGAAGTGCGCGCCGATCATCACGACCTCGTCGGCCTTGTCGGTGCCGGGCAGCTCGGCGATCACGTTGTAGGCCTCGAGCGGCGCGTCCACGAAACGGTTGCGCACGTCGAGCGTCAGCCGCACCGGCACCTTCTTGTCGATCAGCCGGTGGAGCCGCCCGTAGTGTTCCGCCGCGAGGACGACCTGCGGGAGCGGCGCCTCGGTCTCCTTCGTGCGGCCGCCCTCGCCTGGCGCAGGCCCCTGCACGCGGATGGCGCCGTTGTCGCCCCGGTCGCCGGGCGACATCTCGAGGACGGCCAGGACGCCTTCGTCCTTGTAGAACTGCATGCGCCGCGTGCGGAACTCCGCGACGTTGCTCTGCGGGCCACCGCCGGACCGCGGCGTCTGGAGCGGCTGGCGCGCCATCTGCTCGAGCTGGTCGTCCGAGAAGCGGCGGGTCGGCGACTCGAAGTAGGGCCGCACCTCCCGCATGGGCGACTGCAGGACGAACTTTCCTCGCAGCGTCCCGCGGTACTTCTCGAAGTCGTCGTCGCCGTCAATGTCCACGACGACGGCGTCGCCGGTCACGGGACCGCCCGTCCCGGGCGTCCATGCCTTCGGATAGCCCTGGAGCACGAACGGGTGCGGCGTCTCGAGGTTCGCCGCGAAGTACTCGTTCACCCAGCCGCGGCCGAACGTGCCCCATGTCTCGAGCTGCACATTGGACAGGCCCCACGAGCGCAGCCGCTCCTGCGCCCACTCCGCCGCGTCGTGCATGATGGGTGAGTTGGTCAGGCGCGGCCCGTGGACGTCGGTCAGGTAGCTGAGCGTCTCCATGACCTGCGACTTCTCGATGGCTTCCTGCTTGATCCGGTACAGCGCGTCCAGGTCGGGGGCATCGGCTTGCTGCGCCCGCGCCGGGACGGTCAGCAACGAGAAAGCCAGGGCCGCCGCCATGGCAGCCCGGCGTGCCGGAACGACGTGGAACGGGACACAACGCATTCGCCAACTCCTCGAAAAAGGGGACTGGCGGCCGAGCCGCCGGGACGATTCTAAGCCGTCCCGTCCCATCGCTCACGGCATGACGGATTCTGTCGATTCAAAAGATTGAAGTGCGTGCTACACTCTCGCGCGTCGTGGCCAATCGCATCCTCCCGCTAGCCCTTGTCTCGCTGGTGTCGGTGGCGGCCGCCTGCCGTCAGGCACCGCAACCCGTGGCGTCGGTGCCGGTGCAGGTGCCGGCAGTGGAAATCCGCGAGGAGACGGCCCGGCTGATCGAGGCGCGCGTCCCGCGGAATGCCACGCTCGCCAGCCTCCTGCGCGCGCACGAGGTGAGCGACGACATCATCAATCACTTCGTGGCGGCGGCCAGGGACGGGTTCGACCTCCGGCGCCTGCGCGCGGAGCAGCCCTACACGCTGCAGGTGATGGACGGCGTCATCCGCGAGTTCACCTACCAGATCGACGCCGACAGGTTCCTGAAGGTGGTCGGGCGCACGGCAGCGGCCGAAGGCGAGACGCCCGCGCCGGTACCGACGTTCGACGTGCAGGTGCTGCCATACGAGAAGCACCGGGCGCTGGTGTCGATCCGGGGCGAGATCACGGCGTCCGCACCGTCGCTCATCGCCGCGGTGAACCAGGCCGGCGAGAACATCATGCTGGCGCTCGAGCTCGCGAAGATCTTCGAGGGCGACATCGACTTCAGCAACGACCTCCAGCCGGGCGACTCGTTCGAGGTCGTCTTCGAGAAGCTGGTGCGCGAAGGCGAGTTCGGCGGCTACGGGCCGATTCACGCCGCGCAGTTCACCAACGGCGGCAAGACCTTCGAGGCGTTCCGCTACGAAGTGCCGGGTGAGAAGGTCGACTACTACGACCGCGAGGGCCGCTCGTTGCGGCGGTTCTTCCTGAAGTCGCCGCTGAAGTTCGAGCCGCGGATCACGTCACGCTTCTCGTTCCGCCGTGTGCACCCCGTGCTCAAGACGGTGCGCGCGCACCGCGGCGTCGATTACGGCGCGCCGACGGGCGCGCCCGTCCTCTCGGTGGCCTCCGGCACCGTCGTCCGTGCGGGCTGGACGGGCGGCGGCGGCAACAGCGTGTTCATCCGCCACAACAACGGCTACGAGACGCGCTACCTGCACTTCTCCAAGATTGCCCGCGGCATCCGCGTCGGCGCGCGCGTGGCGCAGGGCGAGCTCATCGGTTACGTCGGCAAGACCGGCCTCGCCACCGGGCCGCACCTGCATTACGAGCTGCTCAAGAACGGCAAGCACGTGAACCCGCTCGACGAGCACCGCAAGCTGCCACCCGGACAGCCCATCCCGCAGCAGCACCTGGCGACGTTCATCGCGCAGCGCGAGCGCACCGAGCTCCGCTTTGCCGGCGCGATCGACAGGCCGACGGCGACGCTCGCCCGCGCCATCCCGGCGGCGACCCAGCCAGCCGCCGGCGACGACTGACCTTCCGCACACGCTTCCGGCGGCGAACCGCTTCGCGGGCGCACGGCTAGAATGAGGGCCGCCATGGCTCTCATCCGCCCGTTCCGCGCCATCCGTCCCCGTCCGGAGTTCGCCGCCGAGATCGCGGCCGTGCCGTACGACGTCGTCAGCACCGCCGAGGCGCGCGCGCTGGCGGCCGGCAATCCCCGCAGCTTCCTTCACGTCTCGCGCGCGGAGATCGACCTGCCCGAGGGCACCGACCCGTACGCCGACGAGGTCTACACGCGGGCGTGGGAGACCTTCGAGGCGTTCCGCTCGTCGTGGCTCGTGCAGGACGCCACGCCGGCCGTCTACGTGTATCGCCTCTCGACGGAGGACCACGTGCAGACCGGCGTCGCGGCAACGTTCTCGGTGCAGGAGTACCTCGATGGCGGCATCGCCCGCCACGAGAAGACGCGTCGCGACAAGGAGGACGACCGCACGCGGCACATCACCGAGCTTCGCGCCCAGACGGGGCCTGTGCTGCTCACGTATCGTGAGGCGCCCGGCATCGACGAGATCGTCGCGGGCGTGACGGGCGGCGCTCCCCTCTACGACTTCACGGCAGACGACGGCGTGCGGCACACGATCTGGGAGGCCGATCGAGCAGCGGCAGACGCGATGGTGGACGCGTTTGCCGCGGTACAGCGGCTCTACATCGCGGACGGCCATCACCGCGCTGCCAGCGCCGCCCGCGCGTACACGGCGCTTGGCGCGGAGCCGGACGAAGACGCGGCGTTCTTCCTGGCGGTGGCGTTCCCCGACGCGCAGATGCGGATCCTGCCCTACCACCGCGTCGTGAAGGACCTGAACGGCCACACCGTCGAAGGTTTCCTCACGCTGCTCAGCCAGCGCCTGCCGCTCGTCGCCGGGACCGCGGAGCCCTCGCGTCGCGGCGAGTGTGGTGTCTACGTGAAAGGGAAGTGGTACACGTTGACGCTCGACGCCGGTACCGGTGCAGCGCCGGACGCGGTGCAGGCCGACGGCGCGGACGCCACGGCGGATCTGGACGCGTCGCGGCTGTCGGAGGCGGTGCTGGCGCCGCTGCTCGGCGTCGAGGACCTTCGCACCGACCCGCGGATCGACTTCGTCGGCGGTAGCCGCGGGACGGCGGAGCTCGAGCGGCTCGTGGACGAAGGGGCCGCGGCGGTCGCGTTCTCGATGTACCCCGTCTCTGTCGATGAGCTGATGCGCGTGGCGGACGCCGGCGCGATCATGCCGCCGAAATCCACCTGGTTCGAACCCAAGCTCAGGGACGGCCTGCTGGGGCACGAGATCTAGCGGCCGCAGGCCCGGGAGCCGGTGTCCGGGAGTGCGGGATAATGCCCGCATGGTCGTCCTGGTCGCCGACAGGTTCGAGGAATCGGGCCTGGCCGGCCTGCGCGCGGCAGGATGCGACGTGCGATACGAGCCGTCGCTCGACGGCGAGCGACTCGACGCGGCCCTGCGCGAGTCGGGCGCGAGCGTCCTGGTGGTCCGCTCCACCCGCGTGACCGAGGCGATGATGGACGGCACGCCCCTGGCCCTCATCGTCCGCGCCGGGGCAGGCGTCAACACCATCGACGTCGCCGCGGCGAGCCGTCGCGGCATCTACGTCTCGAACTGTCCGGGGCGCAACGCAATAGCCGTCGCCGAACTGACGATGGGGCTGATGCTCGCCCTGGACAGGCGCATCCCCGACAACGTGGCCGACCTGCGCAAGGGCCGCTGGGACAAGGCGAAGTATGCCGCTGCCGACGGGCTGGCGGGCCGCACGCTCGGCGTGCTCGGCGCCGGGGCGATTGCATGCGAGGTCGTGCGGCGTGCTGCAGCGTTCGACATGCAGGTGGTGCTGTGGAGCCGCCGTTTCGACGGGCGTGACGGGCCTCTCGACGCCGACTCGCTGAGGGCGCTCGGCCTCGACACCGTGGCGTGGCGTGTGCCGCTCGCGACGGCGCCGACCCCGCGCGACGTGGCGGCGTGCAGCGACGTGCTCAGCGTGCACCTCGCGCTGTCGCCCGACACGCGCGGCCTCGTCGATGCGGACGTGCTCGGCGCGCTCAAGCCTGGAGCCATCTTCCTGAACACGTCGCGCGCCGAGGTCGTCGACGCGGCGGCGCTTCAGGAGGCCGTCAGCGAGCGCGGCGTCCGCGCCGGTCTCGACGTGTTCGCCGACGAGCCGTCAGCGTCGACGGGCGAGTTCGCCGACCCCATCGTGGAGGCCGGGCTCGTCTACGGCACGCACCACATCGGCGCGTCCACGTCGCAGGCGCAGGAAGCCATCGCGGCCGAGACCGTCCACATCGTCTCGGCGTTCGTGACGTCGGGCCGCGTGCCCAACGTCGTCAACCTGGCGCAGCGGACGCCGGCCACGCACCGGCTCATCGTGCGGCACCGCGACCGCGCAGGCGTCCTCGCGCACGTGTTCGACCAGCTGCGCGCCCGGGCGATCAACGTCCAGGAAACCGAGAACGTCGTCTTCGCCGGCGCCGAAGCCGCCGTCGCAAGCATCAACGTCGACGTCGCCCCCGGCCCGGACGCCATCGCCGCCATCAGCGACGGCCACCCGGACGTCCTCGCGGTGGATGTCGTGCGGCTCGAACCCGACATCTAGCGTCCTCCATTCCTCCGCTCCTCCTCCTCCGCTCCTCCTCCTCCGTTCCTCCTCCTCCTCCGTTCCTTCTCCTCCGTTCCTTCCCTCCTCCCTTCCTCCAGTCCTCGTCCGTGCCCTCCCTCCCTCCTCCTATAATGTGAGGTTGCGGCGGCCGGTGCCGACTGCATCCGTTCTCATTCCCGTCCGAGGTCCCCACGATGCCCACAGAATCTCGAGTGTTCAACTTCAGCTCCGGACCTGCCGTCTTGCCGGAGCCGGTCCTGCTCGAAGCCCAGCGCGACCTCTTCGCGCTGCCCGGTGTCGGCATGTCGATTCTCGAGATCAGCCACAGGTCGAAGACCTTCGATGCCGTCATCGGCGAGGCGAAGGCCGATCTGCGCGAAGTGGCACGCATTCCCGACGAATACGAAGTGCTGTTCCTGCAGGGCGGCGCGAGCCTGCAGTTCTCGATGGTGCCGATGAACCTGATGCCTGCCGGCGGCAGCGCCGACTACGTCGTCACCGGCAGCTGGTCGAAGAAGGCCGTCAAGGAGGCCGGCCGCGTCGGCACCGCCCGAATCGCGGCGACGACAGAAGCGGACGGCTTCAACCGCATCCCGGGCGCCGGCGAACTGCAGTTCGACCCCGCGGCCGCCTACGTGCACATCACGTCGAACAACACCATCGCCGGTACGCAGTGGCACCAGTTTCCCGACACGGGCAGCGTGCCGCTCGTGAGCGATGCATCGTCGGACATCCTCAGCGGCCCGATCGACGTGTCGAAGTTCGGCGTGATCTACGCCGGGGCGCAGAAGAACCTGGGCCCGTCCGGCGTGACCGTCGTAATCATCCGCAAGGACCTGCTCGAGCGCTCGCAGGCCTCGCTGCCGACGATGCTGAACTACGCGGTGCATGCGGAGAACGGCTCGCTCTACAACACGCCGCCGGTCTTCGGCATCTACATCCTCGGGCTGGTGCTCAAGTGGCTCAAGACCGAAGGCGGGCTCGAGGCGGTGGCCGAGCGCAACGAGCGCAAGGCCGCCAAGCTCTACGCCGCCATCGACCGGACGGAGTTCTACAGGGGTCATGCCGTGCCCGAGGCGCGCTCGCGCATGAACGTCACCTTCCGCCTGCCCAGCGAGGAGCTCGAGAAGACCTTCGTCAAGGAGTCGACGGCGGCAGGTCTCGACGGGCTGAAGGGACACCGGTCGGTGGGCGGCCTGCGCGCGTCGATTTACAACGCGTTCCCCGAGGCCGGCGTCGACGCGCTGGTGGACTTCATGGGCGAGTTCGAGCGTCGCCATGGCTGACGACGTGCAGCCGGGCGTACGCCCGTCGCGGAGGTGGCTCAGCACCTGCGTCGCGATCCTCGTCATGGCCGCTGTGTCTGTGCCTGGCGCCGACGCGGCGCCGGTGTCCGTCACCGTGGAGGTCATCGACCCGCAGGGGGCGCCCGTCGTGGGCGCCGTGGTCTCGCTGGCCGATGCCGCCGCCGAGGAGTCTCCGATCTGGCTGACCCGCAGCAACGGCCGCGCCGCCGTCGTCCTCGATGGCGCGACCGCGACGCTCGAGGTGCGAGCGGACGGCTTCGGCGTCGAGCGCGTGGACGTCACGGCCTCCACGACCCAGCCCCTCGTCGTGATGCTGCGTCCGGCCGGATACGTGGAGCAGGTGTCGGTCACCGCCGGCCGCCGGCTCATTCGGGGGGCCGAAGTGCCGGCAGACACCACGATCCTGCTGGGGCGTGACATCGAGGGCCTTGCGGCCGGAACGCTCGATGACGCGCTGCGCCTGACGCCGGGGTTCTCGCTCTTCCGCCGCAACTCGTCCCGCAGCGCCAATCCCACGACGCAGGGCGTGACACTGCGCGGGCTGTCGGCCTCTGGTGCCAGCCGCACGCTCGTCCTGGCCGACGGCGTTCCGCTCAACGACCCGTTCGGCGGCTGGGTGAGCTGGACGCGCGTCCCCGTCGCCGCCATCGAGCGGGTCGAGGTCGTCAGGGGCGGCAGCAGCGACCTCTATGGCGCCGACGCCGCAGGCGGCGTGGTGCAGGTGGTCACGGCCACGCCGGGCCGGATCCCGTCGGCGCGGCTCGTCGCGGAAGCGGGTTCCCAGCAGTCCGGCCGGGTGTCGGCCATCGCGTCGGCCGGCCTCGCGTCGTGGCGGGCGGGCCTGTCGGGCGAGATGGCCACGACCGAAGGCGGCATCCCCATCGCGCCGGAGGTGCGTGGCCCCGTCGATACGCCCGCGGGCGTCGACTCGTACGTGGCGAACGTGTCGCTGATGCCTCCGGCGTTTGGCGCCGGGTGGCAGGCGATGGTGCGCGCGGGTGTCCATGGCGAAGACCGCACCAACGGGACGGCGCTGCAGGACAACGACACGAACCAGCGCCAGGTCTCGGGCGACCTCCAGGGCCGCGTCGGGCCCGGCAATCTGCGCTTCCGGGGCTTCGGCACGGCGCAGGGCTACGACCAGTCGTTCACGGCCGTCAGCGCCGACAGGACGTCGGAGAACGTGATCCTGCGCCAGCAGGTGCAGTCGAGCCTCGCGGGCGGCAGTGCGGAGTACGTCGCCGCCACGGGGGCGGTCACCTGGCTCGGCGGCCTCGACGTGCGCCGTCACGCCGGCGACCTCGCCGAGCGGCGTGCCGCTGGCACGAGCCTGGCCGACGGGTCGCAGACGCAGACGGGCGTCTTCGGGCAGGGCACCTGGGCGCCGTCGGCGAAATGGATGCTGGTAGGCGGCGCCCGCGTGGACGCGATTGCCACGGAGACGTCGGCGGCCGGCAGCATCGACCAGACGGCGGTCTCGCCGAAGGTGTCGGCCGTCTACGCGCTGCGCACCGACACGACGCTGCGCACCAGCGTCTTCCGGGCGTTCCGCGCGCCCACCCTCAACGAGCGGCTTCGCTCGTTCCGCGTCGGCAACGTCGTCACGAACAACAACCCGGCGCTCGAGCCCGAAACGGCCACCGGCGTGGACGTGTCGCTCCAGGTCGAGCGGCGGACGCTGTCGGGCCGGGTAACGGGGTTCTTCACGCAGCTGGACGATGCCGTCACGAACGTGACGATCTCGCGGACGCCCAGCCTGATCACCCGGGAGCGCCGGAACGCGGGCACCATCGAGGCTCGCGGCCTCGAGCTCGAAGGCGCGTGGCGCCCCTATGCGCCCATCCGCGTGGGTGGCTCGGTGACGTTCACCCGCTCGCGCTTCGCCGAGGCCGTCGAGCCCGGCCTGGCCGGACGAACCGTGCCCCAGGTGCCGGGCGCGCAGGCCGCCGTGGACGTCCGCTGGCAGGTGCGCAACGACTCGGCCGTCACGGCGCAGACGCGGTGGATTGGCGGGCAGTACGACGACGACCAGAACGCGTTCAGGCTGAACGACGCCTGGATCGTGGACGTGCTCGGCGAGCAGCGGCTCTCGTCGCAGACGCGGGTGTTCGTGGCCGTCGAGAACGCGTTCGACGCCGACTACGACACAGGGCGGACGCCCGAGCGCACGGTGGGCCTGCCGCGGCGCGTCCGTGTCGGCGTGCGGGTCGATCTCTCGCGCTGATCGCGCCCGACGGGCGCAGCGGCGTGACGCGGACTGGAGGCAGGCCGCGGGCGGCGGGCCTAGCGCGTGCCGACGCCGGCCGGCCGCCGGCGCCTGGGACGCCGCCGCCGGCGGCGATCCGATTCAGCGGTCTCTGCTGCTTCCGCCGCGGCGAGGACGGGCGCATGCTCCGCGATGACCTCGTGCCAGTGGGCAATCACCTCGGGGCAGCGTCCGTGAATCTCGAGCCACGTCAGCGTCTCACGGAATGCGGGACGGGCCAGCAGCGCCCGCTGCGCGCGCTCGGGCGCGTCGATGTCGAGCAGGCGACGCTGCAGCCCGAGGATCTGGCGCAGCCGATCGACGTCGCGGCGCGCCACCTGCATCATCCCGAGGGTGGTCGGCAGTTCCCGCCCGTCGTCGGTCCTGGGCGCACGGCGCCGCAGCAGCCCGAGGGGCACCAGCAGCGTGCCGGCGAGGATCGCGTTGGTCAGGGTGTCGGGGGCCGAGTCGAAGCGCCGGCGATACGCGTCGACGGCGTCGAACGCGTCGCTCAGCTGCCCTTCGTCATTCATCAGCTCGGGCGACATGTGCTCGAGCAGCCCGCTGTCGGCCAGCTGGTCGAAGCACTGGCGTGCGGAGCCGCTGCGGAGGATCTTGTAGTACTCCTCGAGCAGGCGCGCGGGCGCTGCCTGCGTGATGAGCGGCGCCTTCCGCTCGATCGCCTCGAGGCTCTCGGCATCCACGGTGAAGTCGAGGCGTGCCGCGAGCACGAGGGCGCGCAGCATGCGCACGGGATCCTCGACGAAGCGGACGTCGGGGTTGCCGATGCACCGCAGCACGCGCGCGCGCAGGTCGTCGAGCCCGCCCGTGTAGTCGATGATGGCGTGCGTGCCGATGTCGTAGAAGAGGGCGTTGACGGTGAAGTCGCGCCGGAAGGCGTCCTCCTCCGGCGTGCCGAACTCGTTGTCGCGTTCGATGGGGCGCGCGTCCGGGGCAGCATCCGGCGCATCTGCCCCGGAGACGTCCTGCTCCGGCGAGAGAGGCTCGGCCGGATCCACCTCGCCCACGGCCACCTGCCGGCGGAAGGTCGCAACCTCTATCGTCTTCGGCCCGAACTTGACGTGGGCCAGCCTGAAGCGCCGGCCGATGATCCAGCAGTTCCGGAAGAGGCGCTTCACCTGATACGGGTGGGCGCTCGTCCCGATGTCGAAGTCCTTGGGCTTGCGTCCGAGCAGCAGGTCACGCACGCTGCCCCCGACGAGGTAGGCTACGAATCCCTCGCTGTGAAGGCGATACAGGACCTTGAGGGCATCGGCGTCGATATCCTTCCGAGACAGCGTATGCTCAGAGCGCGGAAGGATGAGCGGTTCGACCACGTTGCCGGATTATAGCAGATACGGCTGGTTCATCCGGCGGAACTGATTGATATGAAACCGTTTACGTCGAAAGAGCCACGTGCGGGCGGTTGGGCCGCGCTGCTCGCGCTGGCGTGCCTCGGGGTGCCTGCCGCTGCCGCCGCGCAGTCTCCTGCGCCTGCGTCGGGGGCCGCGCCCGCGGCTTCGGCTGCGCAGTCGGCCGAGCCGCTCGATCGCGTGCGGCAGTTGTACAACGCCGGCGACTACGACGAAGCCATCCGTGTGGCGGTCGGCCTGCTGGGGCGTCCTGGCGACCATGACACGACGCGCCTGCTGCTCGGACGCGCCCTCCTCGAGCGCCACCGCTCGTCGGCAAGCCCCGAGGATCTTTCCGAGGGGCGTCAGGCCCTTCGGGCTGTCGATCCGCACACGCTCTCCGAACGCGACAGGATTGACCTGCAGGTGGGGCTGGGCGAGGCGCTGTACCTCGACGGCGAGTACCGCCCCGCGGCCCTCGTGCTGGCGATGGCGCTGGACAGGGCGTCGGCGCTGTCGGCGGGCGGACGTGAGCAGCTCGCCGACTGGTGGGCGACGGCGATGGACCGTCACGCGCAGACGCGTCCACCGGACGAGCGCAACGAGATCTACATCGGGCTCGAAGACCGGATGGCGCGGCACCTGCGCGAATTCCCCGACTCGTCGGCCGCGCTCTACTGGTCGGCTGCCGCAGCGCTGGCCCGCGGCGCGCTGGAGCTCGCCTGGGACCGTGCCGTCGTGGCCTGGGTGCAGGCGCCTGTAACGCCCGATAGCGGAACGTCGCTGCGCAACGACATCGACAGGCTCGTCGTGCGGGCGCTCGTGCCGGAGCGCGTCAAGCGGCTGCCCGGCGCCTCGGGCGGCGCCGACGCCGCCAACAGCCTGCTCGCCGAGTGGGAAATCATCAAGGAGCAGTGGACACGACGATGACCCGCCTCGTTGCTGGAACCGTTCTGGCGCTTGCTTCCGCCGTGCTGCTCACGGCTGCATCCCCGCAGGGGAGTATCCGGCTGATCGTCAAGGGCGACGACATGGGCGCGGCCCACGGGATCAACGTCGCCACCATCGAGGCGTTCACCGAAGGCGTGCTGACCACCACCAACGTCATCGTGCCCGGGCCCTGGATGCCCGAAGCGGCGCGCCTCCTCGCCGAGCATCCCGACCTCGACGTCGGTGTCCACCTGGCGCTCACGAGCGAATGGGACAACGTCAAATGGCGTCCGCTGACGCCGGTGCCGTCGCTCGTGGACGAGAACGGCTACTTCTTTCCGACGGTGACGGCCCGTCCCGGAGCCGCGGCCGGCCGCAGCATCGCGGAGGCCAATCCGCGGCTCGACGAGGTCGAGCGGGAGCTGCGCGCGCAGCTCGAGCAGGCCAGACGCCTCATTCCGCGTATCACCTACACCTGGGAGCACATGGGCTTCGGGCGGCTCTCGCCCGAGGTCCGCGAGATCGTGCGGCGACTGTCGAAGGAGTACGGCCTGATCGTGCCGTCGGACCTCGACATGAAGATGGTCGGCCGGGTGTACGACGGCCGCGACACGGGCGCCGAGAAGGCGCGCAAGCTGGCCGCTCGGCTCGAGACGCTCGAGCCCGGGCTCTGGCTCCACATCGACCACGCCTCCACCGACACACCCGAGATGCAGGCCATCGGTCACGAAGGCTACGAGTGGGTGGCCGCCGACAGGTCGGCCAACCTCGAGGCCTGGACCAGCCCGCTCGTGCGCGAGGTGATCGAGCGCCGCAGGATCCAGCTCACGAGCTACCGCGACCTGCGCTGACGCGCGCGTGAGGACCGACCTACTTGGCGTCGCGCCAGGTGCGTCCGATCCCCACCTCCACGGTCAGCGGCACGTCCAGCGCGACGGCGTCCTGCATCTTCGCGCGCACGAGGGCGGCGACCTCCTCGGCCTCCGCTTCAGGAGCCTCGAACACGAGCTCGTCGTGCACCGTGAGGATCATGCGGGTACCCGGCCGCTCGGAGAGCGCCGCGTGCAGGTCGAGCATCGCCCGCTTCAGGATGTCGGCGGCGGTGCCCTGGATCGGCAGGTTCACCGTCACGCGCTCGGCCGCCGCGCGGATCTGGCCATTCCTGCTCGTCAGCTCCGGCACCTTGCGGCGCCGCCCGAACATCGTCGTCACCACGCCGGTCTCGCGGGCCCGCGCGATCGTCTCGTCGATGTAGCGGCGCACCGACGGATAGCCCGCGAAGTAGGCGTCGATGAAAGCCTGCGCGCTGCTCTGGCTCACGCCGATGTCGCGCGCCAGCGTGAAAGCGGTCTTCCCGTACAGCAGCGCGTAGTTGATGATCTTCGACCGCCGCCGGAGCTCGTGCTTCGAGAGCCCGCTGTCGGTGCCGAAGACCTTGAGCGCCGTCTGGTCGTGGATGTCGTCGCCGCGGCGGAAGGCGTCGATGAGGCTCTGCTCCTGCGCGAGGTGGGCCAGCACGCGAAGCTCGATCTGCGAGTAGTCGGCCGAGATCAGCACGTGCCCGGGCTCGGCGACGAACGCGGCGCGGATCTCGCGCCCGAGCTCCGTCCGGATCGGGATGTTCTGCAGGTTCGGGTCGCTGCTGCTCAAGCGTCCCGTGGCGGCCACCGCCTGGTTGAAGGTCGTGTGGACGCGCCCGGTGCGTGGATGCACGAGCAGCGGCAGGGCATCGACGTAGGTGCCCTTCAGCTTCATCAGCGCGCGCCACTCGAGGATCTCGCGCGGCAGGTCGTGCGTCAGGGCGAGCTCCTCGAGCACCTCGGCGGCCGTCGACGCCGTTCGCTGCTTGCCCGTCCGCTTGAGGGCCGGCAGGCCCAGCTTGTCGAACAGGATCTCCGACAGCTGCTTCGGCGAGTTGATGTTGAAGGTCTCGCCGGCCATCTCGAAGATGCGTGCGGAGCGTGCGGACAGCTCCTCGTCCATGCGCGCCGACAGGCTCGAGAGGACCGCCGTGTCGACGCGGACGCCTGCGCGCTCGATCGCGACGAGCACCGGTACCAGCGCGAGCTCGAAGTCGCGATACACGCTCCCGAGCCCTTCGTCGTCCACCGCCGCGACGAGCTGGCGTCCGAGCTGCAGCGCGAGGTCGGCCCGCTCGGACGCGTAGGGCGTGACGGCATCGACGGGCAGGTCGGTGATCCGCAGCGCCCTGGCACCCTTGCCGAGAAGCTGCGTGAGGTCCATCACGCGGTAGTTCATGCGCTCGAGCGCCAGCGCGTCGAGCGGGTGCGCTCCCTGCGTGGCGTCGAGCACGTAGCTGGCGAGCGCGACGTCGTCGCCGCTCGTGGCCATCGGGAGCCCGGCGCCGGCGAGCACCATGGAAGCCCACTTGAGATCGTGTGCCGACCAGCGGATCGCCGGATCGGCAAGGACGGGGCCGAGGACGTCCTTGACGACGGGCAGGGCCACGTTCGGCGACGCGTCGAGCGACGTGTGTCCGAGCGGCACGTATCGCGCCCGCGCCGGCCCGACGGCGACGCCGATGCCGACGAGCCGCGCCGTCATGGCCGCTGGGCCGTCGGCGACAGGGAAGACCGTGGCCGCGCCGGCTTCGCGGATCTCGGCGGCGAGCGCGACGAGGTCGTCCGCGTCGAGGCATGCGGCGTAGTCGCTCGAAACGTCCTGCGCGGTGGGGGCGAACTCGGTCACGAGCGACCGGAAGCCCAGGCGGGAGAAGAGCTCGAAGCATCGCGCCTGTGAGGGCCCGCCGTAGCGGACGGCATCGAGGTCGAGCGTCACGGGGACGTCGGTGTGCAGCCGCACGAGTTCGCGGCTCTGGCGCGCATCGTCGGCATGCGCGAGCAGCGCCTCGCGATACCGCTTCTGCGTCAGCGTCGGCGCCGCGGCAATGAGGGCGTCGAGCGAGCCGTGCGTGGCGATCAGGTCGCGCGCGCCCTTCTCGCCGATGCCGGGCACGCCCTTCACGTTGTCTATCGCGTCGCCCATCAGCGCGAGCACGTCCACCACCTGATCGGGCCGCACGCCGAACTTCTCGCGCACGCCGTCGGCGTCGAACCACGTGCCTTCGTCGCGCGGGTTGTAGACGAGGATCCTGTCGTCCACCAGCTGGAAGAAGTCCTTGTCGCCGGTCACGATCACCGCGTCGAGCCCTGTCTCCACCGCCTGCCGCGCCAGCGTCGCCAGCACGTCGTCGGCCTCGTAGCGCTCATAGGACAGGATGGGAACGCCGAGCGCCTCGCAGGCCTGATGCACGAACGGCACCTGCTCGACCAGGTCGGGCGGCATCGGCGTGCGGTTGGCCTTGTAGTCGGCGGCCAGATCCCGCCGGAAGCTCGGCCCCGCCAGGTCGAACGCGCAGGCGATGTAGGCCGGCTGATGGTCCGTGATCAGCTTCCGGAGCATCGTCACGAACCCGTAGATGGCGTTCGTCGACTTGCCGTCGGGACCGGTCAGGCCTCGTATCGCGTGGTAGGCACGATACATCTGGTTGTTGCCGTCGACGAGGAACAGGCGAGCGCGCGCGGACACCCCAGAATCATAGTCTCCTCCGTTCCTCCCTCCTCCTTTCCTCCAGTCCTCGTCCTGTACGATACCCCCCGTGATTCGCCGCCTCTGCCCGTCCGGGCTCGTGCTCGTGCTGTTGCTGCTCGGCGCCGCGTGCGCGCGCCCGTTCGGTCCGGTGTACGAGTACGAAGAAGAGATCTACATCGACGTCGACGGGTCCGCGACGGTCATCGTCAACGCGTCGATGGCTGCGCTCGCGGCGCTGCACGGGCTCGAGGTGCCGCTCGATCCGGATGCGTTCATCGACCGCGACGCCATCCGCGCGCTCTACGAAGGGGCAGAGGTCAACGTCACGCGCGTGAGCAGGCCCTGGCGGCGCAACGGCCGACGTTACATTCAGGTGCGGCTCCAGGCGCCTGACGTGCGGACGCTGCCCGTGCTCCAGCCGTTTGCCTGGGCCGAGTACACGTTCTCCCGGAAGGACGATGGGCTCGAGTATGTGCAGGTGCTGGGGCGGGGCGCGGTCACCGACGTCGGCGAGGTCGGATGGACGGGCGAGGAACTCGTAGGGATCCGGCTGCATGTGCCGAGCCGCATCACGTTCCACAACGCACCGGGCGGTCAGATCGAGCGCGGCAACATCCTGACGTGGCAGCAGCCGCTCGCGCAGCGGCTGGCGGGCGAGCCCCTTCGCATCGAAGTGACGTTCGCCGAGCAGCGCATCCTCGTGCTCACCGTCACGCTGTTCCTCGCCGCGATGGCGGCCGCGGCGGCAACCGTGGGCGGCCTGATCTGGTGGGTCGTGCGGACGGGCAGGCGGCGGCGGGCCTGAGCCCGGCCGCCCGCTTCGTGTCTGCGGCGCTGGCGTTCGACGGGCGCCGGCGCCGTGCCTGGCTGGGGAGTGCGCGTCAGATCTGTTCGAGCTCGCGGTTCACCTCGGCATCCGTCTTGAGACGGCTCTCCACCGAGAACTCACCGAAGCCGATGGCCAGCGAGCGCGCGAGGTGCTTCTCGACCTCGCTGTTCACCACGCCTTCGAGCGTCACGCGTCCGCGCTCCACGACGATGTGGATGGGCGGGTTGGCCATCGACGCGTAGTGCCAGAAAGTGGGGTTGCCGTAGATGGCCCGGGCGATGCGCAGCCTGAGCTCATCGTCGAACCGCGAGACGGGCAGCACCTCCACCTGGTTGACCACCGAGCGCACGCCCGCCACGCGCGACACGCGACGCGTCAGGTCGTCCACCTTGTACGGCATGGTTACCTTGCCGGTGAGCGTCACGACGCCGTTGTCGACCGACGCGCTGACGCTGTCGAAGACGGTGAAGTTGACGTAGCGCTGCACCTGATGCGAGACCTCCTTGAACAGCGGAAGGTTCGAGTCTGTGCGCGCCTGCGCGTACGCGCTCGACATCAGGAGCACGGTTGCGGCCGCGGCCGCCTGCAGGATGCGAGACGTCAGTGTCGTCATGGCCCTTCACGCGAGGCCCGGATGCCGGCTGGCCGGGGCAATCCGGACGACGCGTCCTCCTGCCCTGCGAAGAATCAAAGGGCGTGCCACGTGAGAACGTCGTGAACGCGTCACGAAACGGTGCGCGATCTGGACGGGATCGCAGATGGCGCGCGGCGGAGACAGGGGCCGTCCGGCGACTGTCCCGTGGCGCGGACAGGGGGGCGCGACGCGTCAGATGACCGACAGCGTGGCGACGCCGGAGGCGATCAGGACGACCTGCGCCACCGGGTGCACGTCGGGCTGCCCGCGGTGCAGGCTCGGGATCAGGTCGGACATCGCCACGTACAGGAAGCTTCCCGCCGCGAACGCGATGACGTAGGGCAGCACCGTCGGCAGGTGGCCCAGCGTGAAGTACACGCCGAGGGCCCCCGCGATGCCCCCGGCTCCCGACAGCAGGTTCAGCGTCAGCGCGCGGGTCCGCGAGTAGCCGGCCTTCAGGAGAATGGCCGCGTCGCCCAGTTCCTGGGGCACCTCGTGCGCCACGGTGGCGATGGCGGTGCTGATGCCGAGCGGCACGCTGGTCATCGTCGCCGCCGCGATGATCGCGCCGTCCACAAACGTGTGGAAGGCATCGCCGATGAGCACCAGGCTTGCCGCGCTGCTGTGGACGGCGCAGCCGTCGGTGTCGTGGCAATGGCGCCACACCACCAGCTTCTCGAGGATGAAGAACGTGAGGACCCCGACGAGCAGCGTCGACAGCGCCGCGGCCGGCGTGAGCGATTCCAGGGCCTCCGGCACGAGCTTCAGCAGCGAAAGTCCGAGCAGCGAGCCCACCGCATAGCTGATGAGCCAGGACACCAGCCGGTCGCGCAGGGTGTCGCCGAAGAGATAGACGATCGACGCGACGAGGACGCCAAAGATGCTGCCCGCGGCACTGAGAAGGATGGCGAGGGCGAGCGAAGACACGCGGCCGATGATACGGCATCGGCCTGTCCCCGCCCGCGTGCCCGGGCTACTGCGCCATGTAGCCGCGGCGGGCGCGCACCTGGTACCCGCCGTCGCGGACGTCTACCCGAATCGTGTGCCAGCGGCCGTCCTTGTCGCGCGGCGGCACGTAGCCGAGCGAGTACTGCCGCGACAGCTCGTCGGCGATGCTGGCCGTCGCCGGATCGATGCCCCGCGTGCCCCTGACGACTTCCGTGCGCCCCCCGCTGTCGTCGGTGATGGCGCGCAGCGCCTGCACGTCCACGCGGTCGTCGCTGTTGATGACGATGCGGCCGCGCTGGCCCGGCAGGCGGCCGCCGGGCAGCGGGAAGGGGAACGGCAGCTGCACGCTCGGACGCACGGTCCACCCCCCGCGCGACGAGGTGGCGGCGCCCGAGCCGTCGATGCCTATCGCGTACACCAGCACTTCCGTCTCGCGTATCAGCGCCTGCAGCGCGTGCGCGTCCGTCCGGCTGTCGGTGTCGACGCCGTCGGAGATGATGAGCACGGCCTTCTTCTTGTGGCGGCCCGACTGCGCCATCGGGACGGCTTCGGCTGCCGCGTCGTAGAGCGCGGTGCCGCCGCGGGGCCGCACCATCGACAGCGCGCGCGAGAGGCGCCCGCGGTCGGTCGTCCAGTCGCTCGCCAGGTCCACGTCGTCGGAGAAGGTGATGATGAAGATCTCGTCCTCGGGCGCGAGCAGCTCGTAGAGGAAGCGGTTCAGCGCCAGTTCCGCCGCCCGGAACTTCTCGCCCGACATGCTGCCGCTGATGTCGAGCACGATGCCCAGGCTCACCGGGACGCGCTCGTTGCTGAAGTGCGTGATCGACTGCGGCTGGCCGTCCTCGAAGACCGCGAAGTCTTCCTTCTGCAGCCCCGACACGAAGCGCCCGTCGCGATCGGTGACCGTCGCCGTCACGTTGATCAGCTCCACGGCGCTGCGGAACCGGAACGCGCCCTGCGACGGACGTTCCTGCGCGACAAGCGTGGCGGAGGCCGCCATCGCGGCCGTCACCGCAAGGATCGCGAGGCGGATGGGCGACCGGCCGAGAGAACGTAGGTGGCGCATGATCGCAACTCCTGCACTCATCTGGACGCGAGACCTGACCCCGGACGCGTCGATTCGAGACCTGACCCCGCGCCCGCCCCCGCGCGGCGATCGAGATGCGGCACGACGTCGCCGTCAGGGGTGCGGAACGTGACGCGGTAGCGGCGGACCGCCGGGTTGTCGGGCAGTCGCACCTCGAAAGCCGCCTCGCTGCCAGCGCCAAGCTTCGACGGATCGAGCGCGGCCCGGCCGCTCCCGAGGAACCCGCCTTCGCCGTCGAACAGGAAGACGCTCGCCGACGTGCCCGACCGCACCGATGCCGCCGCCGGGTTCCGCACGAGCCCGCGAATCACGAGCCCGTCGGCCGTGCGCTCGTGATTGAGCGAGACGAGCTCCACCGGGATGCCTGCAGCGCCGCCGGCGCTGCCAGCGGCGTCAGATGCCGTCGCCGCGGCGGCTGGTCTGGCCGCAGGCTCGGCCCCGCCAGACCAGATGGCGCGCACGCCGGCGACGGCGAGCACGACGATGACGACCGACGCCGCCACGAAGACCCAGGGCACGCTCCTCTGCGAGGGCGGAGCGCCAGGGTCATCGTCGAGCCGAGGCGCGCCGCCGAACATCGGCCTGTCGTCGTCGGCAATCTCCGGCGAGAACGCGTCGGTCGGCTCCGTCGCATCGCCTGACAGGTCGATGACTGTCGGCTCGGCCGCCTGTGCCACCGGACGTGCCGCCGTCACCGGCAGCGCGGCCCGGAACATCTCGGACGGCTCGTCGATGGCGGCCGCGAGTGCCGCGACACGCGCCTCGCTGCGGCGCTGTTCCTCGCGCAGCAGGCGCAGGGCGAGCCAGCCCATCGTGGCAGCCATCAGCAGCGACAGAATGGTGATGATCAGCATGTCGTTCCCTCAGCGGAGCTTGAACTCGACGGCCACTTCGACCATGACGTCCACGGGCGTGCCCTGCCGCGTGCCCGGAGCGAAGCGCCAGCGGCGAACCGCGGCCGCTGCGCGCTCGTCGAGGCCGGCCCCGAGACCCTGCACGATGCGCACGTCGCCTACGCTGCCGTCGCGGCGCACGACGATCTCCATGACTACGTCGCCCTCGACGCCACGACGCCGGGCGTCCTCGGTGTAGTCGGGCTTCACCTCCGACAGCAGCCGCGGCGGCTCGACGCCGCTCCCGGGCCCGTACACGCCGCCGCCGTAGCCTCCGCCCTCGCCCTCGCCGATGCCCGAGCCGGTGCCCTCGCCAAGGCCGATGCCTTCGCCTGAGCCTGCGCCGCCCCCGTCACCAGTGCCGCGGCTTTCGGCTTCGATCTCGTTCTCTTCGATCACCCCGACCCGGTCGCCGTCATCCGCGGGTCGGGTGGCGACGGGCGCCAGCACCGGCGGGAGCCACTCGGCCGGAACCGGTGGCGGAGGCTCGGGCGGCTTCGGGGGCGGATCGGCAGGTGGCGTCCGTCGCTCCGGAATCGGGCTGGGCAGCGAGCTCACGCCCTGGCGCTTTGCACGCGGTGCTGGCGTGGGCATGCGGAGTCCGCCACCGCCGCCGCCACCTCCCGGACCAGGCTGCGCGAGAAACACGAGGCGCATGGGTTCGGCCACCGGCGCAGGCTCGAGCGCGCGCGCTTCGGTCGGGCCGAGCTGCGCAACGGCGGCGAGCATGAGCCCGCCGAGCAGGACGCCGTGCACGGCCGCAGAGGCCGCCACGGGAAGGCCAGGCGAACGCCGGGCAGCACGATGCCTGGCGAAGAGCACGCCGAACGCGCCGGCCGCGCCGGCAAAGGCGCCGGCAGTGGACGCAGGTACGGCGCCGGCCCTGAGCTGGATGCCCGCCCGACGTGCGTCCCCGAATGCGACGAACTGGCCGTCGAGCGACGGGATGGCGCCCTCGGCGACGAGCCGCGCGACGACGTCGGCATCGACCCCTGCGGCCCGCGCTATCTCGCGGGCCGTGAAGACTTCTTGTGGCGCACGTGGCATCCCCCGTTTCCTCCTCGGCTGCGGCGTCGATGTGGAATCGAGCAACAACCGTGCCTGACGGCAGGCCGGAGGAACGGGGAAAATCGGAGGGTTTACGCGATTGGACCTCGCTGGCGTCCGCTGAGGGGGCCACTGCCGGCGGCGCTGTCACCGCGGCAGGACGGCTGCGGGCGCCACGAGTCTAGGGCCTGGAACCGGGCTTCAGGGCTTCGACGAAGACCCACCCCTTGCGGTCGTCCAGCACGCGCACGGCACGGAACGCGGCGGCGACGCGGCGGCGCACGCCCTCGACGTCCGGCGGTGCGCCCTTGCGGGCTTCGATGACCACGATCACGCGGCCGCCCGGCCGCAGGACGCGAGCCACTTCGTCGTAGTCGACCTCCGGAGGCTGGCGCACGGCGTCCACCACGACCACGTCCAGCGAGCCGTCCTGATGGGGCAGTGGAGAGAGCGGCCCGACGCTGACGTCGAGCAGGACGCCGGCTTCGGACGCCGCCGCTTCCAGGCTTGCCGCCTGCTCCGGCGAGGTGACGCGTGCACCGGCTCCGCCGCTCAGGCCCGCCACCCGCGCGAGTGCGGCCGTGAGCACCGGCGCGTCGGCGCCGATCACAAGCAGCCGGTCGCCCATCCTGATGCCGATCATCGTGACGGCGAGGTCGTAGCGGGAGGGATCGCCGCGAAGCCAGCGGACGAAGATGTTGGACGCGAAGACATCCGACAGGGCCATGCGACGAGTCTACTCTCGGCCGTACGCGGCCGGCGGGCCTGCTGCTACACTTTCGCTCGCGCCGGCCCGCGGCCGGGGCGTCGTCGAGGGGAGTGTTGCGTGACTGCTTCGAAGCTCCAGCCCACGCTGCTCGCGGGTCTGTTCATCGGCGTGCTCTCCGCCCTGCCCGTCGTCTCGATGGGCAACTGCCTGTGCTGCCTGTGGGTGGTGTCGGGCGGCGTGCTCGCCGCGTACCTGCTCCAGCAGGAGCAGGACTGGCCCATCGAGGCCGGCGACGGGGCGATCGTGGGGCTTCTTGCCGGCATCGTCGGAGCTGTCGTCGCGACGCTGGTATCGATCCCGATCCAGATGCTGATGGGGCCGCTCGTCGGCGACTGGTTGCAGCAGCTCTCGCAGGCCGCCAACGACGCCCCGCCCGAGGTCCGCGACGTGCTCGACCGGCTCGGGTCGCGAGGAATGGGCGCCATGGCGCTGGTGCTCGGCATGCTGGTGAACCTGGTGTTCTTCAGCGTCTTCGGGCTGCTCGGCGGCCTGCTCGGACAGGCGATGTTCAGGAAGACCGCGCCGCCTCCCCCGCCGACGCCGTCGTTTCTCGAGCCCACGCGCTAGGCGGCCGCCCCGGTTCCGCCCCATAGGGCATGACGAACGGGCCTCCCGCCTGTTAGCATTCGCCGCATGTCCGACCAAACCTCCTCCTCTGCAGAAATTTCAGCGCTGCTCACCGAAGAGCGGCGCTTTCCGCCGTCCGACGAGTTCCGGGCCGCTGCCAACTGGAACGATCCGGCCATCTACGATCGCGCGGCCGCCGATCCGGAAGCGTTCTGGGCCGAGCAGGCCCGTGAGCTGGAGTGGATCGAGCCGTTCACCACGGTCCTCGAATGGAAGGCACCGGATGCGAAGTGGTTCGTCGGAGGCAAGCTGAACGCGTCGGTCAACTGCGTGGACCGGCACGTCCGCAATGGCCGCCGCAACAAGGCCGCGCTCATCTGGGAAGGCGAGCCGGGCGACCGCCGGACCTACACCTACTTCGACCTGCAGCGCGAGGTGTGCAAGTTCGCCAACGTCCTCAAGGGCCTCGGCGTCAAGAAGGGCGACATCGTCGCGATGTACATGCCGCTCATCCCGGAGCTGGCCTTCGCGATGCTCGCCTGCGCCCGCATCGGCGCCGTGCACTCGGTGGTGTTCGGCGGCTTCAGCTCCGAGTCTCTGGCCGACCGCATCAACGACGCCAGGGCCAGGGTGCTCGTCACGGCCGACGGCGGCTACCGCCGCGGGCAGATGCTGCCGCTCAAGAAGATCGCCGACGCGGCGCTCGAGCACACGCCTTCCATCGAAAACGTGGTGGTGGTCAAGCGCGACTCGTCGAACTTCCCGGTGCACATCAAGGAGGGACGCGACCACTGGTACCACCGTCTCAAGCAGGACGTCGGTTCGTGGTGCGAGCCGGAGCCGATGGACAGCGAGGACATGCTGTACGTCCTCTACACGTCGGGCACGACGGGCAAGCCGAAGGGCATCGTCCACACCACAGGCGGCTATCTCACCGCCACGATGGCCACGTCGAGGTACGTGTTCGACCTCAAGGAAGACGACGTCTACTGGTGTACGGCGGACATCGGCTGGGTGACGGGCCACAGCTACGTGGTGTACGGCCCCCTGGCGTGCGGCGCCACCTGCCTGATGTACGAAGGCGCGCCCGACTGGCCGGAGCGCGATCGCTTCTGGGCGCTGTGCGAGAAGCACGGCGTGACCATCTTCTACACCGCGCCGACGGCCATCCGCGCCTTCATGCGCTGGGGCCACGACCTGCCCGCGAAGTACGACCTGTCGCGCCTGCGGCTGCTCGGCTCGGTGGGTGAGCCGATCAACCCGGAAGCGTGGATGTGGTACCACGAGCACATCGGCGGGCAGCGCTGCCCGATCGTGGACACGTGGTGGCAGACCGAGACGGGCGCCATCATGATCACGCCGCTGCCGGGCATCACCACGACCAAGCCCGGTTCGGCGACGCGGCCCTTCCCCGGCATCGGCGTCGAGATCCGCAAGCAGGACGGCAGCGTCGTGACCGAGGGCGGCGGACTGCTGACGCTGTCGAAGCCGTGGCCCGCGATGCTGCGCGGCATCTTCGGCGACCGCGAGCGCTTCATCCAGACGTACTGGGAGAAGTGGGACGACGGCGTGTACTTCGCCGGCGACGGCGCACGCGTCGACGCCGATGGCTACTACTGGCTGCTCGGCCGCGTCGACGACGTCCTGAACGTGAGCGGCCATCGCATCGGCACGATGGAGGTCGAGAGCGCTTTGGTGGACCACAAGTCGGTGGCCGAAGCGGCCGTCGTCGGGAAGGCGCACGACATCAAGGGCCAGTCGATCGCCGCATTCGTCACGCTGAAGGAAGGGGAGAAGCCGTCGACCGGTCTCGAGCACGAGCTCCGGGAGCACGTGGTCCGCAAGATCGGCGCGCTCGCCCGTCCCGAGGACATCCACTTCGCCGCCGACCTGCCGAAGACCCGCTCGGGGAAGATCATGCGGCGGCTGCTGCGCGACATCGCCGACGGCAAGGCGCTCGGCGACACCACGACGCTGGCCGACCCGGCGGTGGTGGCGAAGCTGAAGGAGCAGTACGAGAAGCAGGAGGAGTAACGCCTGGACCTCGAGCTGCTCCCGTTCGTCGGCGTATACACGACGGACGTGGACGCGCCCCCCGCGGTGGTGTGGGACACGCTCATGGCGGCGTGTCCCGGCCCCCGGGCGTCCGGTCCCCTGCGCCTGATGGGGGCTCTCCTCGGCGTCGAACCGGCCGCGGCAAACGGCCTGGCGTCACATGTCATCGGTGCGGAGCGGCCTGGGCTGATCGTGCGGGAGGTCGTGCGGCCGGCCACGTGGGCGGCCGCCGGCCGGCATCGCTTCGCCCGGTATCAGGTCGTCTTCCGGATTGAGCCGTCGGCTTCGGGCGGCAGCCGCCTGAGCCTGGAGACCTATGCGTCGTTCCCCGGCCGTGCCGGCGCCGCGTGGCAGCGGATGGTGATGGCGTCGGGCGTATACGGCGCGGCCGTCCGCGCGCTGCTCGCGCGCCTCCGCCGGCGCGCGGAGCGGCGTCTTTCCCCTGGAGATCACGTGTGAACGAGCCGACCGCCGCCACCGAGACGCGGCGCCCTGCCGTCTGGGCCGCCCTCGCCCTGGCGTTCGCCCTGCTGGCCATCGTCGGGGGAGTGCTCTGGTACGCCACGCCGGTCGACGAGGCGCCGGCGTCGACGCCGGCGGCCGTCCCTGACCCGCCTGCGGACGTCCTCGCCACCACGATGGGCGAGGAGGGCACGCTCCGGATCGACGTGGTTTCGCTCGAGCGCCTCACCCCCGGCACCCTGGAACTGCGGCTCGCCGTCACGCACGTCGGCAGCGAGGCAACGGCCCTCGATATCGCCCAGCGCTTCAGCGCCGACGGACCTGACCGGGGCACCCTTTCGGAGGTCTACCTGGCGGACCTCGCGCACCAGCGCAAGCTGTTCATCCTGCGCGACGCGGAAGGCGTGCCGATCGGCAGCCGTGACGAGCGTCCGCTCGGCCCCGGCGAGCGGCGGGAGGTGTGGGCGCATTTCCCCGCTCCCTCCGGCAGCGACGACGCCGTCGTGGTGCACGTGCCGCACGCGGAGCCCATGCCGAACGTGCCGATCGCCAACGGCGACGCGGCCGGCGAGGCTGGTGACGGAGAAGAAGCGGCAGGCGGCGACGAGACGGAATCCTAGATGTGCCAGGCGGTCCGAGGAACCGCCGAGCCGCACATGCCGTCTGTAGACTGTGGACTGACCCTGGAGCCGAGGACGATCCCCCATGCCCCTGATTGAGACCCGCGACCTGTGGAAGACGTACGTGATGGGCTCGGAGGAGATTCACGCGCTGCGCGGCGTGAGCATCCAGATCGAGCGTGGCGAGTACGTGGCCATCATGGGGCCGTCCGGGTCGGGGAAGTCCACGCTGATGAACCTGATCGGCTGCCTCGACACGCCGAGCAGGGGAACGTACCTCCTGAACGACAAGGAGGTCAGCCGGATGGACGATGACGAGCTCGCGCGTATCAGGAACGAAGAGATCGGGTTCGTCTTCCAGACGTTCAACCTCCTGCCCCGCGCGTCAGCGCTGCACAACGTCGAGCTGCCGCTCGTCTACGCCGGCGTGAGTTCGTCGGAGCGGAGCCAGCGTGCGAAGGGCGCGCTCGAGAAGGTCGAACTCGAGCACCGGATGCACCACAAGCCGAACGAGCTCTCGGGCGGCCAGCGCCAGCGCGTCGCCATCGCGCGCGCGCTCGTCAACAACCCGTCGATCCTCCTCGCCGACGAGCCCACGGGCAACCTCGACTCGAAGACCGGCGTCGAGATCATGGCGTTGTTCGAGCGGCTGCACGACGCGGGCAACACGATCATCCTCGTCACCCACGAACCCGACATCGCCGAGCACGCGCACCGCATCATCTCCATCCGCGACGGCATGGTGGAGAAGGACGTCGCACGCGCGGCGGCGACGGCCGGCTAGCAGCGGATCCTTGCGGGCGACGTCGGCGTCGAGTCATACTCCCAGGCTCGACCGTGGCTGCTGACCGTCGCCTTGTTCCACCACGCCCCGTCCAGGTAGCGGACCTTGTGCCCGCCGCGCGGCGCGTTGCCGCTCGTGCCGTCGCGACGGCGCTTGCGGTGACGCTGGTCGCCTGCGGCTCGTCGTCGCCGACAGCGCCGAGCCCGCCCACATCCCCCACGCCGCCTGCCACGCTGCAACTCACCTGCCCGGCGTCCACTGAGGTACGCAGCGTGAACCGTCAGCCCGTGCCGCTTGCGTTCACGCCGCCGCAGGCCTCGGGCGGAGCGGCACCCGTGTCGGTGGCGTGCACGCCGGCCCCCGGCTTTGCCGCGCCGCTCGGTGACACGAGAGTCACCTGCACGGCCACGGACGCGCGTCAGGCGACGGCGTCGTGCGACTTCACCGTACGGGTGATCGGCGCGCCGGTGCTGGGCGTCGAACGCATCCTCGCGCTCGGCGACAGCCTGACGTACGGCGTGGTCTCGCGTCTCCGGGCCGTCCGCGCCATCGCCGGCGACAACTACGCCGCCAAGCTGCAGACGCTGCTGAGCGAGCGGTACTTCGATCAGGACCCGATGGTCTTCAACTCCGGCGTGCCGGGCGAGCGGGCCGAGAAGATCGCGGAACGCTACGGCACCGCGCTGCGCGAGAGCGACGCGCAGGTGCTGATCCTGCTGGCGGGCGCCAATGACCTGGTTGGCGAGGGCGCGCGGGCCATCCCGTCCGTGGTGCGCTCGATCGAGGTGATCGCGCGCGACGCGCAGGCCCGCGGCGTCGAGGTCATCCTGTCCACGCTCCCCCCGCAGCGGCCTGGCACCACCAGGGGCACGGCGTCAGCCGAGGTCGTGTCGCTGAATGCCGAGATCATCGGGCTGTGCAGCCGCTATCGCGTGCACTGCGCCGACATCTACGCGGCCTTCGGGGGCGAGCAGTCGCCGCTCATCGGTGCTGACGGCCTCCATCCGACGCTGGCCGGCTACGACCGCATGGCCGAGACCTATTTCCAGATCATCGTGGACGCCTTCGAGCGGCCGTCCGCCGCCGCGATTCATCCGACCGCCGCGAAGTGATCGGGGCCCACGGCCACCAGAGGACGGCGGAGGTCTTCCGGGGCCACGGGCAGCGCGGGCGTGGCGGGTGCGGCGTGCGTGGCGTCGTCGGGATCCAGTGAGAGCCGCGCAGCCAGCAGCTGGCGCGTGTAGCCGTGCGCCGGCGAGCCGAAGACGGCGTCAGTCGTGCCGACCTCCACCAGGCGTCCCTGGCACATCACGCCGGTCCGTGTGCAGACCTGCTGCACGAGGTGCAGATCGTGCAGGACGAGCAGGCACGTGAGCCCGCGGCGTGCCTGCAGGTCGAGCAGCAGCCGCATCACCTGCGCCTGCGTGGACGGATCGAGCGAGGAGACAGGTTCGTCGGCCACCAGCAGTGACGGCGACAGGGCCATGGCGCGTGCCAGCACCACGCGCTGGCGCTGGCCTCCGCTCAGTTCGTCCGGCCTGCGGCGGGCCATCTCCGGATCGAGCCCCACCATCGTCAGCAGCGCCGCGACCTGTGCGTCGCGTGCTGAACCCGTCCCTTCACCGTGGATGTCGAGCGGCTCACGCACGCTGGCGCCGATGGTCAGCCGCGGGTTGAGCGACGTCGCCGTGTCCTGGAACATCAGCTGCGCATCACGGGCGTAGCGCCGGCGGCGGTCGGCTGGCCAGTTCGCGATTGGCTCGCCGCGCCAGCGTACCTCGCCCTCCGTCGGCTCGATGAGGCCGACGAGACAACGGGCGAGGGTACTCTTGCCGCTGCCCGAACCGCCGACAAGGCCGAAGACCTCGCCCTCGTGGACGGCCAGGTTGACGGCGTCCACGGCGGTGACCCGGGGAGCCCCCCGCCACCACCGGCGCCTGCCAGTGAAGCGGCGTGTCAGGTGGCGGGCTTCGACGAGGGGTACGTCCGCCGTCACGAACGCACCATGTCGCGCGCGGCCTTCACGAGGAAGCAGCGGGACCGGTGTGCCGGCGTGACGGGGTAGAGATCGGGGACCGCCTCGTCGCACGCGGCGTGCCGCCACTCGCATCGTGGGGCGAAGGCGCACGCGTTACCGGCATCGACGGGCGCCGACGGCTGGCGGGGCACGACAGGACTTCCGGGCGCGCCACCCGGCGTCCCGGGCGTGGCACCTGGCATCGCCCGCAGCAGTGCCTGGGTATAGGGGTGCGCCGGCGCCTTGAACACGGCTCGCACCGGCCCCTCCTCGACGATGCGGCCTGCGTACATCACCGCGACGCGGTCGGCCGTGTGCGCCACGACGCCGAGGTCGTGCGTGACGAGCAGGAGTGACAGGCCGAAGTCCCGCTTGAGCTCGCGCAGGAGGTTGAGGATCTCGGCCTGCAGCGTGACGTCGAGCGCCGTGGTCGGCTCGTCGGCGATCACGATCGCCGGCCGGCACGACAGCGCGATGGCGATCATCGCGCGCTGCCGGAGGCCGCCCGACAGCTCGTGCGGGTACTGGTCGAAGCGGCGCGCCGGATCGTCCATCCGCACCCGCGTCAGGACGTCGAGCGCGAGGCGCCGCCCGTCGCCGCCGTCCGTCCTGCCGTGCACCTCGAGGGCCTCGACCAGCTGGCTGCCGATGGTGCGCACGGGGTTGAGCGCGCTCATCGGCTCCTGGAAGATCAGCGCCATCTTCGCGCCGCGCACGCGGTCCATGGCGGCCTCGTCGAGGGTGCCGAGGTCCATGCCCTCGAGGAGGATCTCGCCCGACGCCGTGCGTCCGCCGGGCGGCAGCAGCCGCATCAGGGCGAGTGCGATCGTGGACTTGCCGCTTCCCGACTCGCCCACGAGGGCCAGTGTCTCGCCCCTGCCCACGTCGAAGCTCACGTCGTCGACGGCGACGACTTGACGTGAGCCGTGGCCGTACACCGCCGTGAGGGACTTCACCGAAAGCAGTGCCTACGCTCCCTGTTCGAGGTACTCGCCGAAGCTGTCCCGCATCGTATCAGCGATCTCGCCGACGGTCGCGTCGGCCTCGACGGCGTCGATGATCCGTGGCACGAGGTTGTCGGTGCCGCGGGCGGCGGCAGCCACGGCGTCGAGCGCGGCGCGCCAGCGTCGTGCGTCGCGGCGGGCCCGTACCGCGGCGACACGTGCCTGCTGCGCGGCCTCGACGGCAGGGTCGATCCGCAGGACGTCCGGCGACAGGGCCTCGTCGGTCACGTAGCGGTTGACGCCCACGACGACCTGCTGCCCCGTGTCGATCGCCTGCTGGGCGGAATAGGCCGCATCATGAATCTGTCGTTGTACCAGGCCCTGCTCGATGGCCCGCAGCGTGCCTCCGGCATCGTCGATCTGCGCCAGCATGGCGCGCGCCTCTTCTTCCAGGTGGTTGGTGAGGGCCTCGACGGCATAGGCGCCGCCGCAGGGATCCGGCGTGTTGGCCACGCCTGTCTCGGCGGCGATGATCTGCTGCGTGCGCAGCGCCAGCCGTGCCGACGCCTCTGTCGGCAGGGCAAGCGCCTCGTCCCTGCCGTTGGTGTGCAGCGACTGCGTGCCGCCGAGCACCGCCGCCAGCGCCTGCAGCGCCACGCGCACGATGTTGTTGTCGGGCTGCTGCGCGGTGAGCGTGGAACCTGCAGTCTGGGTGTGGAAGCGCAGCTGCTGGGCGCGCGCGTCGGTCACGCCGAACCTGTCGCGCATCAGCCGCGCCCACAGGCGGCGCGCCGCGCGGAACTTGGCGATCTCCTCGACCACGTCGTTGTGTGACGCGAAGAAGAACGACAACTGGCGGCCGAGCGTGTTCAGGTCGAGTCCCGAGTGGCGTGCGGCCTCGACGTAGGCGATGGCGTTGGCGAAGGTGAACGCGATCTCCTGTGCGGCCGTCGCGCCGGCTTCGCGGATGTGGTAGCCGCTGATGGAGATCGTGTTCCAGCGCGGCATCTCGCGCGCGCACCACGCGAACATGTCGGTGACGATGCGCAGCGACGCGGCGGGGGGATAGATGTAGGTGCCGCGCGCGACGTACTCCTTCAGGATGTCGTTCTGGACGGTGCCCGACAGTTGCGACGACGCCACGCCCTGTCGGCGGGCGACGGCGACGTAGAGCGCGAGCAGGATGATCGCCGTCGCGTTGATCGTCATCGACGTGGACACGCGATCGAGCGGAATGCCCTCGAGCAGGCGCGTCATGTCGTCGAGCGAGTCGATGGCGACGCCGACGCGCCCGACCTCGCCGGCCGCGAGCGGGTGATCGGAGTCGTAACCGATCTGCGTGGGCAGGTCGAACGCCACGCTCAGGCCGCTCACGCCCTGCGCGAGCAGGTAGCGATAGCGGGCGTTGGATTCGTCGGCCGTCCCGAAGCCGGCGTACTGCCGCATCGTCCAGAGGCGTCCGCGGTAGTGCGTTGGCTGGATGCCGCGCGTGAACGGGAACGTGCCTGGATGGCCCAGGTCGTCCTCCGGCGTCCAGCCGGCAAGATCGTCGGGGGTGTAGAACGGGCGGGTCGTCACGCTACGTCAGGATGTCACGAGCACGCCGCGGATGCAGCCCGCGACAGCGCGTGGCCGCCTTGACCGACTGCGATCGCGCCGATAGAATCCGGACACGTTCTGTTCCAGCGTTCTTCATACGACGCCTTCCCGTCATGCACATCCAGAGGCGCCCGACCGCACCGGCCCATATGCGCAGGCCGCGTGTGCGCGGCCGGGCCGTCGCGTGCGGTGCCCGGGCCGTGTCTCTGAAATGGAGTGGACCAATGGACGACACCGTGAATCGACTGGCGAAGGAACTGGCCGCTGCGATGGCCGAGGCCGTGGCCTCCGACGCGCGGGTCGACGCGTGCCGTGCCAGGGCGCGCGAGGCCGGCTACGAGCTGCGCGTCTCGCTCGAAGCCGAGATCGGATTCGCCACGCGGAGCGGCAAGCGCACGAAGCGCCTGCCCGCCGCGCGCGCCTCACACGCCGCGCGGCACGAGGCCATGACCGAGAATGACCGCCGCTTCCTGCGGTCGCTGCGCATCGCACCAGACGCGCTCACGGAGGAGGTTGAGTAAGGACGCGAGCCGCTTGCCGCGAACCGCTTTGAACGTCTGACGAAGATTCGAGACTCGGCGGGAGGAGCCGACGGGGGAGGTGACACATCTCCTCCGCTCCTTCCTTCGTTCCTCCTCCTCCGTTCCTCCTCCTCCGTTCCTCTTTCCTCCCCTCCTCCGCTCCTCTATCCTCCGTTCCTTCGCTC
>JBIQIB010000191.1:0-4910 GCA_044508265.1 Acidobacteriota bacterium | reverse complement strand
CTCAAGGTGAGACCCGAGCACGAGACGCGCGTGGACGACAGGGATCAGCTGACGGTCATCCTCGACGGCCTCGGCCTCCAGCCGTCCTTCCGCTACCAGAAATTCCGCGAGGAGTATGGCGGCACGCCCGCCCTGCTCGTCACGATCGACGAGACGCCCATTGGCGTGTTCGTGGAGCTCGAAGGCGACGACGCGGCCATCCGCGAGGCCGCCGCCGCACTCGGCAGGGACGCCTCGCACTTCATCGCCGACTCCTACTCTCAGCTGTTCGAGGAGCGGCGGGAGCGCTTCGGGCTCGGCGCCGCGCAGCACATGGTGTTCCCGGCATGAGCGCCTGGCCGCTGCCGGCGCTGGTGCTGACGGCCGGCCTCGGCACGAGGCTGCGACCGCTCACGGACGTTCGAGCCAAGCCGGCGCTCCCTGTCGGCAACGAGGCGCTGGTGTGCCGCGTCCTCCGGCAGCTCGCCGCCCAGGGCGTGCGCCAGGCGGTACTGAACCTGTACCACCTGCCGGCGACGATCGCCGCCGAGGTCGGCGACGGGCGCCAGCTCGGGCTGGCCGTGCGTTACGTGTGGGAAGACCCCGGCCCTCTCGGCTCGGCCGGCAGCATCAGGCACATGCTGCCGCTGCTCCCGGACGAGCGCCTGCTCGTCGTCAACGGCGACACGCTGAGCGACCTGCCGCTGCAGGCGCTGGCCGAGGCCCACGCCGCGTCAGGCGCGCAGGTGACGATGGGGCTCATGCCGCACCCGGCCCCGGAGAAGTACAACGGCGTCGTGCTCGACCAGCAGGGCGCCGTCATGGGGTTTTCGAAGCCGGGCGCGTCGACGACGACCTGGCATTACCCGGGGGTGCAGGTGGTGCAGCGGCAGGTGTTCGAGGGACTGCCCGACAACGAGCCTGCCGAGTACATCAAGGTGCTCTACCCCGCGCTCATCGAGGCGCAGCCCGGCGTCGTCCGCGGGTTCGTCCACCACGGGCGCTTCCGCGACATCGGCACGGTGGACGACTATCGCGCCACGTGCATCGAGCTTGCCGGCGGCGCGGACGGCAACGTGATCGACCCGGCCGCCGACGTCCACCCCAGCGCTGTCCTCACCCGCTCCGTCATCTGGGCCGGCGGACGTGTGGGCGCGGACTGCCGTCTCGAGGACTGCGTCGTGACCGACCGCGCGGTGGTGCCCCCCGGGACGCGGGCCGCACGGGAAGTGTTCCTGTAACGATTCGTTGATGAGGATGTCGCGCCGCCGCTGCCCGGCGGCTCCTCGCTTTTCCTCCCGTCCTCCGCTCCTCCCTTCCTCCGCTCCTTTCCTCCATTCCTCCTCCCTCCCTTCCTCCAGTCCTCCCTTGTTACTATTCCCCTGCTCGGGACGTCCTCGGGCGGGAGGACGCAGGTTGTCGGAGTCGTTCTTGCAACGGGTCGAGCAATATCTCGGGCGGATCGGGGAGCGTGGGCGCGACGTGCAGGTCGTGCCGCTCACCGGGGATGCCTCCGATCGCCGTTACTACCGGCTGATTTCCCCCGACGGGGCGACCATGGTCGCCGCCGCGTATCCGTCGGCGTTCGACGAGTCGCTCTCGTTCCTGAACGTCACCCGGCTGCTGGCGCGCATGCCGGTGCCGGTGCCCGAGATTCTCGACGAGGCTCCGGACCTCGGCCTGCTGCTGCTCGAGGACCTCGGCGACGTCACCCTCCAGGCGCATCTCGGCACGTCGCCCGAAGCGCACGCACGCCTCTATCGCGAGGCGGTCCGGCTCATCGCGATCCTGCAGTGCCGCGGCAACGAGCTGGCCTCGCCCGACTACCTGCCATACGGCGTGGCGTTCGACGTCGAGAAGCTCACCTGGGAGATGGACTTCTTCCTGAAGCACTTCGTCGCCGGGTACCGCGGCGCGGTGCTGACCGACGCGGCGCGCGAGGCGATACGGGCGGAGCTGGGCCAGCTCGTGGAGCGGCTGGCGGCGGAGCCACGCGTGCTGTGCCATCGCGACTACCACAGCCGCAACCTGATGCTGCACGGCCAGCGCCTGTACCTCATCGACTACCAGGACGCGCGCATGGGTCCCGACACGTACGACCTGGTCTCGCTGCTGCGCGACTCGTACGTGGACCTGAGCGAGCCGATGGTGGACTGGCTGATCGCGTACTTCCTGGCGCTCAAGGGGCAGGCGCACCAGGAGGCGGCCTTCAGGGAGCGCTTCGACATGATGGCGCTGCAGCGCAACCTGAAGGCGCTCGGCACGTTCGGCTTCCAGACGCTGAGCAAGCGCAACCCGGTGTACATCCAGTACATGCCGCGGACGCTGCGGTACGTGCGGACGAACCTGCAGCGCTACTCGTCGCTCGGGCGCCTGCACGACCTGCTCGCGGCCCACATCGACGAGCTGCGGTAGCGGCGGGCGCGCCGGCAGGTACAATGGAAAGTCGCCCGGCGCACGGCCGGGCCGCCTGCCTGACGTGGATTTCGGACTCTCGACGCACCTCTTTCATGCCGAGCGCCTCGGCCCGGCGCACCTGGATGCCATCGCGGCGGCCGGGTTCGCGCGCGTGGAGCTGTTTGCCACGCAGTCGCATTTCGACTACACGGACCCTGCGCAGGCGCGGGATCTGGCCGACTGGATCCGGCAGGCCGGTGTGCGGCTGCACAGCGTGCACGCGCCCATCGTGGAGTTCCTGCGCGGCACCACCTGGGGACCGCCGATCTCGACGGGGGCGTCCAGTGCAACGGCTCGCACGCGCGCGATCGATGCCTGCCGGCAGGCGCTCGACATCGCGGGAACGGTGCCCTTCGAGTTCCTCGTGCTGCACCTCGGCGTGCCCGACGCGTACGCGACGGGCGGCGACAACCACCGCGAGTCGGTGCTCCGCAGCATCGACGCGCTGCGCGCCGCCGCCGACGGCACGGGCGTGCGGCTGGCGCTGGAGGTCATCCCCAACGGCCTGTCGACGGCATCCGCGCTCGTGCGGCTCATCGAGGAGCACGAGCTGCCGGACGTCGGGATTTGCCTCGACGTCGGACACGCGCAGCTGCAGGGCGACGTCAGCGATGCCATCGAAACGGCCGGCGGATATCTGCTGACGACGCACGTGCACGACAACGGCGGCCGGTCCGACGACCACCTGCTGCCCTTTGCCGGCGCGATCGACTGGCCTGCCACCCTGATGGCGTTCCAGAAGGTCGGCTACGGCGGCACGCTCCTGTTCGAGCTGGCGGCGGGGCCGCAGGGCGCCCAGGCGACGCTCGACGGCGCGGCGGCGGCACGACGCCGCATGGAGCGCATCCTCGGCGACGAGCTCACCTTCTGACGCGCAGAGACACCATGGCGTACATCGAGAACATCGCCCGCTACGAGGGCCAGGACGTCACCATCCGCGGCTGGCTGCACAACCGCCGGTCGAGCGGGAAGATTCACTTCCTGACGTTGCGCGACGGCACGGGCTTCATTCAGGCGGTGATGTCGAAGGCCGACGTCGGCGACGAGATGTTCGCCAGAGCCGACCACCTCGGGCAGGAAACCGCGCTCGTGGTCACGGGCACGGTTCGCGCCGACACCCGCGCCCCCGGTGGCTACGAGCTGCTCGCGTCCGCGCTCGAGGTGGTGCACGAGACGCAGGACTACCCGATCACGCCGAAGGAGCACGGCGTCGACTTCCTCATGGACCGGCGCCACCTGTGGATCCGCTCGCAGCGCCAGCAGGCGATCCTGCGCGTCCGCCACGAGGTGATCAACGCGGTGCGCGACTTCTTCAACAGCCGCGGGTTCATCCTGGCCGACACGCCGATCTTCACGCCGTCGGCCTGCGAGGGCACCACCACCCTCTTCCCGGTGCAGTACTTCGAGGACACGACCGCCTATCTCACGCAGAGCGGGCAGCTGTACAACGAGGCCAACGCCATGGCGCTCGGCCGCGTCTACTGCTTCGGACCGACCTTCCGCGCCGAGAAGAGCAAGACCCGCCGCCACCTCACCGAGTTCTGGATGGTCGAACCCGAGATGGCGTACGCCGACCTCGACGACACCATGGACCTCGCGGAGAAGCTCGTCGAGTCGGTCGTGGCCCGCGTGCTCGACGTCCGTGCGCAGGAACTGCGGCAGCTCGAACGCGACACCTCGAAGCTGGAGGCCGTCAAGACGCCGTTCCCGCGCATCAGCTACGACGACGCCGTCGCGCGCCTCAACGAGGCGGGTCAACCCATCGAGTGGGGCGGCGATTTCGGCGGCACCGACGAGACCGTGCTGTCGGAGCAGTTCGACAGGCCGGTGATGGTGCACCGCTATCCGGCGCAGGTGAAGGCCTTCTACATGAAACCGGACCCCGGGCGCGCCGACCTCGCCCTGTGCGTGGACGTGCTGGCGCCCGAAGGCTACGGCGAGATCATCGGCGGCGGGCAGCGCCTCGACGACCACGACCTGCTGCTGCAGCGGATCGAGGAGCACGGGCTGCCGAAGGAAGCGTTCGACTGGTATCTCGACCTGCGCCGCTTCGGCTCGGTGCCCCACGCGGGCTTCGGGATGGGCATCGAGCGCGTGGTCGCGTGGATCTGCGGCCTGGAGCACGTCCGCGAGACGATTCCGTACCCGCGGATGCTGTACAGGATGTACCCGTAGGGCATGGGTCATGCTTCATGCTTCATGCTTCATGTCTAATGCTTAATGTCTAATGACTAATGCTTCATGCTTCATGACTGCTGGCGAAGTTGTCGGCTGATGCGCAATGGCCGTGGCCGTTTGGCTGGATCACTGATTCGCTGATCCGCCGACGAGCCGACAATCCGACTGGCCGACAATCCGACTGGCCGACGAGCCGACTGGCCGACTGGCTGACAAGCCGACAAGCCGACAAGCTGACTAGCTGATTCGCTGAAAGATTTCCTGTGAAGATCGGTGTGGTTTCCCTCGGGTGTCCC
>JBIQIB010000002.1:83419-94225 GCA_044508265.1 Acidobacteriota bacterium | reverse complement strand
CGAGCCGCAGCGTCGCCGTGAGCGGCGCGCCTTCGGGAACGTCCACCGCCACGTAGGTCGCCAGCGAATCGGTGCCGAAGAGCACGCGGGGCTGCCACGCGTCCGTGACGTCGCGCCCGTCGCTCGTCAGCCGGACGTCAGCGTCGATCGTGGCCAGCGTCTGCGTTGCCGGACGGGCGAGCGTGCGTGCAGCCGCGAGCACGCGCGCAGCGTCAGCCTCGCCGGGGGGCAGTTCGTAGCCTGCGACGTCCGGCGGCCTGCCGAGCCGCGCGATCTCGCGCGCAGCCAGATCCTGTGCAGTGAGACCGGGCTGCCCCCCGAGCACGGCCGTGCGCAGCGAGACGCCGCGTTCCGCAATCAGCGTCGCCGCTGCGGCCGCTTCGTCGATCGTCGGCAACACCACGACGTCGAGCAGCGGGACGATGCCCTCGTCCTGAAGCCGCTCGAGGCTCGCGGCCGACGCCACGGCGCGCGCGATCGCCATCGGCTCGCTGCCGCTCTTCAACGCGATGGACAGCCGTCGTGTGAGGAAGTCCACGACCCGCACGTCCCCGCCAGGTGCCGCGTCGATCTCGACGACCCTCACGTCGTCGCGTGCCTCGACGAGCTGCCGCACGGCATCCACGAGGGGAGGCACACCGCTGGCGTCCAGCGCGCGGACCCGCAGCGTGACCCAGACTGGGGTCAGGTCTCTGGGCGCACCGTGCGGGGTCAGGTCTCGCAACCCGCTCTGCTCGACAGGGTCGCTCGAGCTGCCGTCCACGTCGAAGACGAGACGCCAGGCGGCGGGAGCGACGTCGCGCTCTGCCGGCCAGGCGCGCGCCGTCTCGAACACGAGCGACGGGACGTCGGCCGCAGGCTGCGCACGGACGAAGGACGCCGGGAGCGCGAGGCTGACGAGCAGCGTGAGCGCGACGCGGACGCACGCCGGCGCCCCGCTCCGCACGAGTCGGCGCACGTTCACCGTGCCATCTTACGTTGAGGGGATCGGGCTGAAGGGCACGCCGGCCAGCACGGCGCGCAGCCGGTCACGGAAGCCCGACAACCGGAAGTAGTGCGCAAAGGCGAGCCGCGCCGGCAGGCGGACACGCGGCGGGTCAGGATCGATCTCCCACGGGTGCACCATCAGCACCGCGGGATCACCGGCACGATTGCGCGCCGCGACGGCCTCGATCACCGTCCCGGGCTTCGCGGCCCGCAGCGCCCATCCCCAGCCGAGCGGCCACGCCCACCTCCCTCGCGTGACGACGAACGGCGGGTACTCGAGGATGGGTCCGGACGGCGTCGCGATGGGATACGGACGGCGGGGATAGCGGGCGTCTCCGACGACGGGCACGGGCGCGCGGCTGGCATCGACGGCGAATCCCATCTGCGCGAGGACGGCCGGCGCCCATGGCGCGCGGCCATTGGCCGACCACTCCGGCGCGCGATAGGCGCGTACCCGGTCGCAGCCGGCGGCACGCAGCGCCTCCACGTTCGCCGTCACGTCGGCCGCAAACTCCTCGGGCGTCAGCTCGTGGACGCGACGGTGCCAGTAGCTGTGCGCCGCCACCTCGTGACCGGCAGCGGCGATCTCCTGCACGAGATCGGGGTACCGCTCGGCCACCCAGCCGACGACGAAGAAGGTTGCCGGCACCTGCGCCGCGTCGAGGTCGTCGAGCAGCCGCCGGGTCGTGTCGACCACGCGGCTCGGCAGCGTGGGCCACGCACTCTGCGGCAGACGGTCGTCCACCCCGCAGACGTGGAACCACTCCTCGACGTCGACGGTGAAGACGTTCACGCCGTCTTGCGCTGCTCCTCGATGAAGGCGGCGATGCTGTCGACCGACCGCAGCACCCTGCCGCCGGTCTGCTCGTCGCCGATGACCACGCCGAAGCTGCGCTCGATCTCGAGCACGAGCTCGAGGGCGTCGATCGAGTCGAGGCCCAGGCCGTCGCCAAACAGCGGCGCGGCGTCGTCGATGTCTTCGGGTTGCATCGGCAGCTTCAGCGCGCGGACGATGGCCTGCTTGATCTCGGTACGAAGGGTGTCCATAGTTCGAAGACGTTCCTGCTCAGACGAGGCCGCCGTCCACGCCGATGACCTGCCCGGTGACGTAGGCGGCCGCATCCGACGCGAGGAAGGCGGCCAGCTCGGCGACCTCGCCGGGCGTACCGAGCCGTCCCACCGGCACGTTGGCCAGGTGCGCGTCGCGCTGGGCCTCGGGAATGGCGGCGGTCATCTCGGTGTCGATGAGGCCCGGCATCACGGCGTTCACGAGCACGCCTTTCGGCGAGAGCTCACGCGCCAGCGCGCGCGTCAGGCCGATGACGCCCGCCTTCGACGCCGCGTAGTTGGCCTGACCCGGCAGGCCAGCCACCGCACTCGGCGACGTCATGTTGACGATGCGTCCCCAGCGACGCATCAGCATGCCGCGGACGACGGCCCGCGTGCAATGGAAGGCACCGTCCAGGTTCGTGCGCATGACGGCGTCCCAGCGCGCGCGGTCCATCATCATGAAGTAGCCGTCGCGGGTGATGCCCGCGTTGTTGACGAGGATGTCCACCGGGCCGAGCTGCTCGACGGTCGCGGCAACGGCCGCCTGCACCTGGGTCTCGTCGGCGACGTCCGCCTGCAGCGCCGCGACGCCGTGCCCGCGCGAGCGCAGCTGCTCCACCACGTCCTGTGCCGCGTCCTCACGCGCCAGGTACGTGAAGGCCACGGCGGCGCCCCGGCTGGCCAGCCGCTCGACGATGGCGCGTCCGATGCCACGCGAGCCTCCGGTCACAAGCGCCACGCGCCCGTTCAGTGACAACGCCTCGAATGCCACACTCGATTCTCTTGCACGCCCAGGAACGGGCATGCGAAACGCACAAGTATAGCAAACGGCGCGCTGGCGGCGCTTCGTCCGGCGGGGGCCGTCAGCGCGCGGGCTGCGGCGACTGGTCTGCGCTGAGTACGAGGCTGTACAGCGTTCCGCCGCTCGCGAACCCGTTGACCATCACGAAGGGCGACGTGAGGGAACGTGGTGCGTCGCGGACGAGATCGAGCGACGGGAGTGCCGGGTCGGGTTCGTGCAGTCCGGCCACCGGCGGTATCACGCCGTCCGCGCCACAGAGGACGGCGGCCACGACGCCGGCCGCACCGGCCATGCCGCCCTCGCCGGTGATGGCCTTGATGGACGTCACCGGGACGCCGCCCGCGCCGAACACGTCGGCCAGCGCGAGCGCCTCCACGGCGTCGAGCACCTGCGTGCCGTTGGCGGACGCATACACCGCGCCGATGTCTTCGGGAGCGAGGTTGGCGTCACGCAGCGCCTCGCGCATGCACCACGCCAGCGGATCCGGATCGGTCGGCCACGCGTTGACGGCGGTCGCCGTGCCCGCTGCGGCCGTGCCGGCAATGCGGGCCACCGCCTGCGCGCCGCGGGCTACGGCCGCGTCCTCGGTTTCGAACACCGCCAGGTAGGCGCCCTCGCCCATGACGAACCCGTTGCGCGTGACGTCGAACGGACGCGCACCTTCCGGGTGCTCGCCGGCCCGCGAGAGCACGCCGAACCAGTCGTGCACCTGGTAGTACAGGTCGTAGATGTCCTCGGCGCCGCCCGTGACGAGCGCGTCGGCCTTGCCGGCGCGCAGCAGGTCGGACGCCATCGCCATCGCCGCCAGGCCGGAGGCCTCCTTGTAGCTGACGGTGGTGTTGGGCCCGCGCAGCCGGTGCTCGAGGCCCACGAGGCCTGCCGCCGCGTTGCCGACCGTGTTGCTGAACAGGAGGGCCGGGGCGCCCGTCGGGCCGAGCTCCTGCAGGCGGTCGAGGAACTCTCCCGTGCTGTGGACGCCACACGTGCAGGTGCCGAGGATCACGCCGAGCCGTTCGTAGCCCGATTCGCTCTCGGGCCAGCCGGCCGCGTCGAGCGCGCGCCGCGTCCCGGCCACGGCAAGCCGGCTCACGTCGTCCATGCGCCGCAGCTTCATCGGCGGGATGAAGGCCGCGGGGTCGAAATCACGCAGCTCCGCCCCTTGCGTGGAGGTCGTGTCGCGGGTGGAGAAGGTCTGGATGGCGGCGTGCAGCGGAGTCCCGGCGAGCAGCGCGGCATGGAAGGCTTCGACCGTCACACCCGCTGGCGAGAAGGCTGCCACGCCGGTGACCACGGTCCGCCTTCGCACGGCCGGTACGTTACCATTTCGATTCATGGCCTCACAATCCGGCCGACGCCTGCTGTTGACCACCGCGTTCGCCATCTGCCTGGCGGCCATCGTGCCGCAGCCCGCGCCGCGCGCGGCCGACCTGTTCGACGAGATCTACCGCCGCGGTGCGCCGCTCGAGGCGCGGCTGCAGAGCCTCTCGGCCACCTTCGTCGAGACCACCACGTCCACGCTCCTGACCGACCCCGTCGTCGCACGAGGCCGCGTCGTCGCCCGCCGTCCGTCCGACGTGCTCCTCACGTACGAGGCCCCCGACCGGCGTGTGGTCAGGATCGTCGATGGCCGCATGACCGTCGAGTGGCCGGCACGGCAGCTCGACGAGACGCGCGACGTGCGGTCGTCGCTCCGCCGTGCGGAGCGCACGTTCATGAACAAGTCGCCCGACGAACTGCGCAAGCTCTTCGACATCACCGCGGCCGTGGACGACCAGGACGCGACGACGTGGAAGGTGACCTTCGTCCCACGCCGGCGGCAGCTGCGTGAGGGCGTCGAGCGCCTGCACCTCTGGATCGATCAACAGTCGCTCCTGCTCGAGGCCCTCGAGATGGAGCTGCCCGGCGGTGATCGCCGCCGCATGGAGTTCAGCGACGTCGTCGTGAACCCCGAGCTGGAGCCCGACGCCTTCGCAGCGGCCGCTCGCTGATTCCACGCCGTGACCAGAGCCATCCAGGCCCTCATGCGCGCCTCGCGCGCGCACCGTGCTGTCGTGTTCGCGATCTGCGGCGTGCTCGCCGCCGCCTGCGTCGTCCCCCTGTCACGGCTGCGCTTCGATGCGGACGTGCTGCACCTCATGCCACGCGACACGGGCCCCGTCCTCGCTTTCGAACGGTATCTCGAGTCGTTCGGCAGCCTCGACGCACTGTACCTGGTGGTGGAGGCTCCCGAGGGCTACGCGGTCGCCGACTACCGCGACCTCGTGGGCGCGCTGGTGGAGGAGATCGACGCGCTGCCGCAGGTGGCACGGGTGGACGCCGGGCCGCTCGACAGCGACAAGGACTGGAGCTACCTCGCCGATCGCCAGTTGCTGCTGCTCGACACGCCGCGGCTCGAGGAAGCGCTGAGCCGCCTGGCGCCCGCCGAAGCACGGGCACGCGTGGAGGCGTCACGCGACCTCGTGGCTCTCGGCTCGCCCGAGATCAAGGCGCTCGTGCAACGTGATCCGCTCGGCTGGTTCGAGTTGCTGCGCCCCGCCGTTGGCGGCTCCACGCCGATCTTCGGCATCGACCCGTCGCAGCTCGACGGCTATGTCACGCCGGACGGGCGGGCGCGCCTGTTGCTGGTCTATCCGACCGAACCGCCGTTTGACACGACGTTCGCGCGCAGCGTGCTCGACGCCATCGACGGCGCGCGCGACAGCGCGCTCGCCGCCTCCGCCGACCTTCTCGCGCTCGACGAACTGCCCGTCCCGCGGATCGACGTCGCGGGTGGCCATCGCACCGCCATCGAGACCGAGGCGCTGGTCAGGAGCGAGGCGATGTCCAACACCGTCCTGTCGACGCTCGGCATTCTGGGTGTGCTCTTTTTTGCGTTCCGCAACTGGTGGGTGGTGCTCGTCGGCGGACTGCCGATCCTGCTGTCCACGATGCTCACGCTGGCCGCGCATCAGGTCTGGGGTGTCGAGCTCGCCGCCGCGGCCGCCGGGTCGTCCGCGATGCTCTTCGGCCTCGGCGACGACGGGCTCGTGCTCCTGTTTGTCGCCTATCGCGCTGCGCTGTCGCGCGGCGCGTCGCCCATCGACGCGGTGTCGTCCCTCGGCGGGACGGGTGTGAGCATCATGCTCGGCGCGGTGACCACGACAGCGACCTTCCTCGGGCTGTGGTTCATGAGCTTTCCGAGCCTGCAGCAGCTTGGCGTGATCGTCGGCGTGGGCATCCTGCTGTCGGCCATCCTCACGCTGACGCTGCTCGTGGCGGCGCTCCCGGGAGCGTCGTGGGCGTCGCAGGCGCGCGACCTGACGCTGCCCTCGCTTCCGCGATTCGTGACGCGGCATCGGCGGACGATCCTCGTGTCGTCCGCGCTGGCGACAGTCGCGCTTGGCGCAGGGGTCGTCGGGCTCTCGGTCGATCCCTCGCTCGAGCGGCTGCGCCCGCGCGGCGAGGGCTTTGCGCTCGAACAGGAGCTCATCTCGCGCTTCGGCCTGCCGCGAAACCTCCTGCTGGTGGTCAGCGACGGGACGCCGCTCGAAGCGCAACTCCAAGCACACTCGCGGCTGGCGGAGGCGGTTGGCGGAACGCCGGGCGTCGGCCTCACCAGCGCCTCGATGCTGCTGCCCGACGCGGAAACGCAGGCCCGGCGTGCGGCATCGCTGGCAGCTGCCCGCGCCGAGGCGCCCACCGCGGTGGCCGCCGTGACTGCCGCCGCGCGCGACGCCGGGTTCGTGGACGGCACGTTCGCGCCGTTCGCGGAGCGGCTGCCGGGGGTGCTCGATCCCGACGCGCGCCTCACCCGTGAAGGCTACGCGGCGCACGGCCTCGGCGACGTCGTCGGACGCTTCGTCGCCGACGGGCCGGACGGACCGATCGTCGTCTCGTATGCGACCCCCGACACGCCGGCGGCCCGCGGTGCCCTCGCCGAGGCGGTGGCGGCAGATCCCTCGCTGGTGCTCACGGGCATCCCCGTGGTGAACGCCACCCTCGCTCACCGGTTCCCCCGGGAGCTCGGGTGGGGTCTCGGCGCCAGCGCGATTGTGGTACTCCTGCTCATCTGGATGGAGTTCCGCGCGATCGTGCCCACGCTGTACGCGCTCGTTCCCACGGTGCTTGGCCTGATCTGGGGCCTCGGGGCGCTTGGCTGGGCAGGGGTGGAACTGGATCTCTTCAGCATCTTCGCCGTCCTGATGTTCCTCGGCATCGGCGTGGACTACGGCATCCACCTGGTGCACCCCACGCTGCGTGCTCAGGGGACGCAGTCGGCCCACCACGCCATCGCGCTGGTAGGCCCGGCCATGCTGCTCGCGGGCCTGACGACGCTCGTCGGCTTCGGTACGCTGATCCAGTCCGACTACATGCCCCTGTATTCGCTGGGGCTGGCCTCGTCGGCAACGATCGGGATGTCGCTCGTCGCCGCGCTGTTGACGCTGCCGGCACTGCTCATCGTGCGGGAAGGCACACAGCGATGAAGGTGGCCGTCCTGATCCCGGCGTTCAACGAGGCGGCGTCGATCGCCGACGTCGTGCGCGGCGCGCTCGCCGAAGTGCCGCGCGTGCTCGTGGTGGACGACGGCTCGACGGACGGCACGGCAGCCGTGGCGGAATCGGCGGGCGCGGAGGTGCTGCGGCTGCCCCGCAACGTGGGCAAGGGGGCGGCCATGCGCGCGGGCCTGCTGCAGCTGTCCGCGGGTGACACGACGCACGTGCTCTTCATGGACGGCGACCTGCAGCATCGGGCCGACGAGATCCCGCGGCTCCTCGAAGCTGCCGCACGGACGGGCGCGGCGCTCGTCATCGGGGAGCGCGTGTTCCGCCGCGAGGCCATGCCGCCGTCGCGATACTGGGCCAACGTGATCGGCAGCTGGGCGCTCTCGACGTTCATGGGCGTGCGGCTGGCCGATACCCAGTCGGGCTTCAGGCTCGTCGCGCTCGACGCCATCAGGGACCTCCCGCTGACGGCGCGCGGCTATGAGATCGAGACCGAGCTGATCGTGAAGCTGACCAGGCGCGGCGCGACGGTGGTGGGCGTGCCCGTGTCGGCCGTCTACAACGGCGCGCGCAGCAAGCTGCGGCCGGTGCGCGACACCACGCGGAACGTCGTGCTGGCGATCGTCTACCGCTTCGCCCCGGAGCCGCGTCACCGATGACGATGCCGGCGGCCTCGTGGCGCCGTGAGCCGGTGCGCTGGATCTCGCACGGGTTCAACAACGGCCTCGTGTTCACCCTGGCGCTGCACGGCTCCGCATGGGCGCCGTGGTGGCTGGTCAGGCCGGTCGTGGAGATTGGCGCGCGCGTCCTGCGGCGTGCCCTCGCGCCGGCCACCGAGGCGCTCATCTCGAACCTCGGCGTCGTGTTCCCCGGCGAGTCGCGTCGCCAGCTGTATCGGCGCACGCTCGTGACCTACCGCGCCTACGCGTACGACTACGTAGAGTTCGTGAAGGCCCTCTCGTGGTCGCGCGAACAGGTGCAGGAGCGCTTCACCTACACGAACGGCGAACCGCTGCAGCGGGCGATGGCGATGGGACGGGGCGTCATCCTCGTCACCGGGCACTTCGGGAACTGGGAAGCAGGCGCCATCGTGATGCGCGCGCTCGGCGTACCGCTGACCGTCGTGGCGATGGCCGAACCCGACCCGCACGTGAACGCGTATCGCCTGCGCATCCGCGAGTCGCTCGGGGTCGACACGCTCGAGGTGCGACAGTCGCTCGAGACGCCGCTGCTCATCCGGCGCAAGCTCGCCGAGGAGCGGGTCGTGGCGCTGCTGGCCGACAGGCACGTCGATCGCGACCGCGTGCCGGTGACGTTCTTCGGCCGGCGCGTCGAATTCCTGGGCACGCCCGTGCTGCTGGCCTACATGACGGGGGCGCCCATCGTGCCGATCACGCTCGTGCGCGAGGGACGTGGGCGCTTCCGCGTGACGCCGTCAGAGCCGATCATCGTGGATCGCGACGCGCCGCGTGCCCGGGAAATGCAGCGCGCGGCGCAGATCGTGGCCGATGTGCTGGAGGCAGAGATCCGCGAGCGGCCCGAGTGCTGGTACCAGTTCTACCCGTACTTCGACGCACCCGGCTCGTCCACCTCGGCGCAGGAGGCAGGCGAAGGCTGACCCGCGATGGACCCGGTTTCGCACCTGCTCTTCGCCCGGATGCTCGCCGCGCTGCGCGAGGAGGCGCGGACGACCCGTGCTGTCGTGGCCGCCACCACGCTTGGCGGCATCGCGCCGGACGTGGACGCGCTGCTGATGTCGCGCGGGTGGGACGTGTACCTGCGCTATCACGAGGGGGGCACCCACGGACTCGCAGGCACGTTCGTCATCGCGGTGCTGACGGCGGCCCTGGTGCGGCGCGTGGCCCGCGAGGAGCCGTGGGGCCCGCTGGTTGCCGGCGCCTGGATCGGCACGCTCAGCCACGTGTTCTTCGACCTCGTGTCTGGCGCGAGCGTGCAGCCGCTCTGGCCGTTGTCGACGATGCGCGTGACCGCCCCGATCGTCGCGATGGCCGATCCGCTCGCGATTGCCTGCCTGGTCGCGGGCGCCGCCGCGCTCTACATGTGGCCGCGGGTGGCGCGCGCCGCCGGCGTGCTCACGCTGGCGCTGCTCGCGACCGTCTTCGGCGTCAAGCTCATGACGCGGACGTCTGCGACGGCCGCCTACCAGGGCGCCGTGCGCGAGGGTGCGCGTGTCGTGGACACCACCGTCGAGGCCGCCTGGGGATCGTGGCGCGCCTGGCGTGTGTTCGATCGCACCGACACGGGCGAGGTGCGCGCGTGGCACGTCGACGGCTGGACGCGGGACGTGCGGCTGCGGTTCGCGCACCCGGACCTGCGCGAGGCGCCGTTTGCGCGCGAGTCCGTGCGGCAGTTCGAGACGGCACGCAACTTCTCGGAGGTCCACACCTACGCATTCGCGACGCTCTCGGAGCGGCCCGGCGGCCACGTGGTCTTCTGGTCGGACGCGCGGTTCTGCTGGACGCCCGGGGAGGACGCCGATCCGCAGGAGGACGTGCCGCATCAGGACGTGCGACCGCCGGCCTCGCCCCTGCGTTGCGCGATGTGGTTCGGCGGATCGCTCGACCGCGACGGCGACCCCGTGGAGGCCCTCGTGTGGCTGGGCGGCCACCTGCAGCGGCGGCAGCCATGACCGGCAGTCCCACGCGGCACCGCACGGTGCACTGGCTCGCCCTCGCGGGTACGTGCCTTGCCCTCCTCGTCTGGCGCAGGCCGGATGCCGTCATCACGCCGCAGCTCTGGGCCGAGGATGGCGTCGTCTTCTTCCTCGACGCGTGGCGCTGCGGCCCCGCCGCGTTCCTCTACCAGTACTCGGGCTACCTGCACCTGCACGCCCGGTTCGTGGCGCTCGCCGCCGCGTGGCTGCCCGTCGCGGTGACGCCGCACGTCTTCATGCTGGGCGCCTTGATTCCAACCGTGCTCGTCGTGCGCCGGGTCGCGAGCCCGCGCCTGGCAGCCGCGCCGTACGCGCGCGTCGCGATGATGGTGCCGTTGGCGCTGCCGCCGATGGCCCACGAGATGGCGTTTGCCCTGACGAACACCCACTGGGTGTTCGCGCTGCTCTTCCCGCTCGCGCTCGCCAGCGCCGTCCCTCGCAGCAGGCGCGAGGCAGTCGGCGACGCCGTCCGCCTCTCGGTGGCGGCTGGTTCGTCCCCGCTGGGCGTGGTGTTCGCGCCGTTCCTGCTCGTCCGCGCCTTCGTCCACCGCGAGAACCGCCGGGTCTGGCTGACCGCCCTGCCCGCGGCCGCATTCGCCGCCCTGCAGTGGCTGACCGTCACGACGAGCGGACGGCTCGACGCGCCACGCCCGGGGGGCCTCGCCGGCCTGGCGGCACGCGCCATGCTGACCGCGGCGTTCGGCGACACGGCCGGACCCGCCCTGCTGCCCTGGCTGACGCCATACCTGTGGATCATCGTCCTGACGGGTGTCGTTGGCGTGGTGCTGCTGACGGCGACGCTCCGGAAGCAC
>JBIQIB010000002.1:69038-83319 GCA_044508265.1 Acidobacteriota bacterium | reverse complement strand
CGTCCTGACGGGTGTCGTTGGCGTGGTGCTGCTGACGGCGACGCTCCGGAAGCACTACGGCGCCGCGGTGCTCGCGGCGGCCAGCCTGGTCGTAGGCCTCACGACGCTGGTGTCCGTCCGCGCGCATCCGGACATGATCCTCGCGGCGCGCTACCACTTCCTGCCGATCACCCTCGCGGTCTGGAGCGTCGTGCTGCTGCAGCGGCGGTGGCAGGCCGCGGCAGTGGCCGCGCTCGTCGTGCCCCTGCTGTCGGTCGGCACCTGGAAGGCGCCACCGCGCGCGGACCTCGACTGGGCGACCGCCAGCGCGTGCCTCTCGAGCGGAGGGCCCTGCGTGATTCCCATTCACCCCGAGGGATGGAAGATCGACGTGGACGAGCGCTTCGGGCGCAATCAAGCGATCTGCGGCCACCGCGACTGAGCGCGATCAGCGCGATGGGCCGGCGGCGCCCGCGTCGCTATCAGCCGGTGTCGCCACGAGCAGCACGTTGCCGAACGGCGTGCCATGCCCCATCGGCCTGACCTCCGCGTGGAAGCCGGCCGACTCGAGCGCGGCGACCCACTCGTCTGCCGTGCGGAAGGCGAACGGCTGCACCAGCTGGCCGTTGACGAGCGCCTTCAAGCGGTTGCCCAGGCGCACCATCGTGAAGCGCCAGCCGGCCCGTGCGTCGGCATCGCGGATGTACAGCCGGCCGTCGGCCGGCAGGATCCGACGTACGTCGCGCAGCAGGCGGTCCTGCTCGCCGATGGGCAGCATGTGCAGCACGTCGAAGATCGCGACGACATCTGCCGGCGGCAGGCCCGTTTCTCGCACGTCGCCGGTGAGGATCTCCGCTTCGCCTTCGAGGGCCTTCGCCCCGTTGCGCGCGACGCGTGTCCGCAGCTCGATGCCGATGAGCCGCGAGAAGCGAGGCGGAAGCCCGTGCGACGAGGGCCACGTGCCGGCCTTCGCCATGTCCTGCGCCTCGGCTACCAGCGCGAGCAGCAGGCCCTGCCCGCAGCCGAGATCGAGAAGCGTGCCTTCGCGGCCCCTCAGTTCTTCGAGCAGCGCATGGCGGTAGACAGGGTCGCCCGTGAGCTTGCCCCTGGCAAACTCCCACGGCGTGATGCCCGACTGCAGGAACCTGTCGGCGGCCCGCCTGGTGAGCTGCCGGAAGAACGGGTCGGCCACGGGGCGTCGCGACACGTACGTCACCGCCGCGCCGGCAAGCCCGAGAACGGCGCCGACGGCAAGGCTGCCGATGACGAGGTCGCCCGCGAACCCCCAGGCTGTCGTCGAATCGAAGGTGGCCCGCGCGAGCGCGTGCGTCTCTCCACGCTGCAGCCAGGCGCCCGCCTGGATCTCTGCGTAGAGCAGCGGCGGCAGGACGAGCGGGTTGATAAGGTGCGCGGCGAAGTAGACCTTCAGGCGGTTGAGGCGGAAGAGCCATCCGGCCCCCCAGCACAGGAAAAAGTGCGTGCCCCAGAACGGCAGGCAGCCGATGGCGACCCCCGTGCCTATCGCCACCGCCTCGCGCGTGCGCGAATCGCCTTCGGAGCGGAGACCGTGGATGACCCGCTGCAGACGTGAGGCACGCGCGACGGCGCGCTCTGCCGGGGGGACCTGAGCCGTCGACATCTTCGGGGTATTATGACGATTTGCGCCGTGCCGCCGGGCATGGTCGCCGAGTCCGCATGATCGATCGCCCGACGACGCCAGCCCACGCACTGCCCATCCTGACGCCCGACCCGCCCGCCTGGTTGTCGTCGCTCGTCGAGCCGGCACGGCTCGACACTCACGTCCCCGAGCCGGGTGTCGCCGTACGGACCAGCACGGGCGAGCACTTCACGCACGTCCACGTCGAGGTGGCCGAAGCCGACGACATGCCGCCCGACGTCCTCAGCGATCAGGTGAAGCGCGTCTACCTGCACATCGCCGACGCGCTCGCCCACGAGCGCCGGCATCCCGTGCGGTTCTGGAACTTCGTGCCGCAGCTGCACACGCCGAGCGGCGATGGCGTGGACCGGTACATGGTGTTCAACAGCGGGCGCTTCGCCGCATGCGAGCACTGGCACGGGTCGGCGCGCGATTTCGATCATGCGCTCGCCGCGGCCTCCGGCGTGGGCATCGTCGGCTCGGCGCTGGCGGTGCACTGCCTGGCCGCCGACTCGCCGGGGCGGCCCGTCGAGAACCCCCGGCAGGTGCCCGCGTACAAGTACTCGAAGCGGTATGGTCCGCGTCCGCCGTGCTTCGCCCGGGCGACGCGTGTGACCCGGCAGATCGACGAAGCGTGGTGGCTGCTGGTGGCGGGCACGGCCAGCATCAGGGGCGAGGACACGGCCTTCGTCGGCGACCTCGACGGCCAGGTCACCGAGACCTTCGCCAACCTCGACGCGCTGCTCGACGCCGCCGAAGCAGCGCATGCCGCCGACCGATCCGGCGACGGGCGCGAGACCGCGCGCTTCACGTCGCTGCGCGTCTACGTGGTGCACGAACGCGACATCCCCGCGGTCCGCGACCTCGTCTCGGCGCGCTACCCGGACGTGCGCGACATCGAGTACCTGCAGGCCGACCTGTGCCGCGACGACCTCCTCGTCGAGATCGAAGGCGTCGCCGAGCTCTAGGCCTCGACTTCCGCGAGCGTGAGCGCGCCGGCTGCCACCCGCACGCCGCCGGCCGTCACCTCCCCCTCGATCTTCCACAGACGCCCCATCCGCCCCGCGACGCGAGCCGTCGTCTCGAGCGTGGCGCCCGCGCCGCAGCCAGCGGGGAACTTGAACCCGCCGATGGCAGCCACTCGCATCCCGCGCGCGCGCGGTGTCTCTCCGGGCGCAGGTGCGCCGGCCGCGAGCCCGCCCGTCTGGGCGACGAGCTCGACCAGGACGACGGCCGGCACCACCGGGTTCCCCGGGAAGTGCCCCTGGAAGTAGAAGTCGCCGGGTGCCGTCGTCCGTCGTGTCACCGCAGCGGCACCGGGATCCACGCGTACCACCTCCTCGACGAGACGCATCGGCGGCGTGTGCGGCAGCAGGCGCAGGTAGTCGGGAGCGTCCATCGGGCTGGTATTGTACTGACCGCGCCGGCCCTCCCCCGGTCTCGGCGCGCAGCGTGATGACGAGCGTTTTCCTCGACCAGTTCACCCGTGTGGCTCGCGAACGGCCCGAGGAGGTCGTCCTCTACGCCCCCCAGGAAGGCCGCGCGTGGCGGGCGCGCGAGCTGCTGGCCTGCAGTGACGCGTTGCGCGCGGCGATCGTGCGGCTCGGCGTGGAACGCGGCGACGCCGTGCTGTCGACCCTCGGCAATCAGTCGGCGTTCGTGGCGCTGGCGCTTGCATGCCTGGCCGAAGGCTGGCCGCTGCTGGCGGCCGACAGGTCCATTCCGGCGAGCGACGTGCAGGACCTGGTCGCGCGCTGGTGCCCGACGGCCCTCGTCAGTGGACACGACCATCCCGCCGCGGCGGCGCTTGCGGAAGGCGCGTCGCCTGATCGCTCCGGACGCGGGCACCTCGAGCCGCACGCCGACGCGTGGCTGCAGCCGCTCGCGCGGCAGCGCCCGCCGGGCCGGTTCGGCGACGCGGTCCTGCTCAAGATGACGTCGGGCTCCACAGGCGTCCCGAAGGTCACGCTGACGGCCGAGCGTCACCTGCTGGCCGACGTCACGCAGCTGGTCGAGGCGATGGACATCCGTCCCGGTACGCGGCAACTCGGCGTGATCCCGCTGTCGCACTCCTACGGCTTCTCGAACCTGCTGCTGCCGTTGCTGTTGCAGGGCTCGCCGCTCCTGCTGCTGACGGCCTTCTCGGCGGCCGCTGTCGCCGAGGAGGCACGGCGGTTCGCCGTCGAGACGTGGGCCGGCGTGCCGTTCATGTTCGACCACGTCGCGCGCCACGGCACGGCCCCGTTCCCGCCGACGATCCGTACCGTCATCTCGGCGGGCGCGCCCCTGTCGTTCGACACGGTACAGGCCTTTCACGCCAGCACGGGACGCAAGGTGCACTCGTTCTACGGCTCGAGCGAGACGGGCGGCATCTGCTACGACGACTCCGACGTGCTCGACCCGGAGGTGCCCGTCGGCCGTCCGCTCGGAGCAGCCGACGTCGCGCTCGTCCACGACGCCGATGCGCCCGACGGCGCGGGACGTGTCACCGTGCGCGGTCCCGCCGTCGTCGAAGGCTACGCGGATGGCGAAGAACCCGAAGCGTTCACTGACGGCACGTTCGTCACCAACGACTTCGGGCTGCGACGGCCCGACGGTGCCCTGCTCCTCACCGGACGCGCATCCGCCGTCGTCAACATCGCAGGACGCAAGGTGTGGCCGTTCGAGGTGGAAGCAGCGCTGCGGGCCGTACCCGGCGTGCAGGACGCCGTCGTGATGGGCGTGCACGACGAGCGGCGCGGCCAGGCGCTCGGGGCGTGCGTGGTCGCCGACCGGCGGTTCACGCCCGTCGAGCTGCGGACGGCCCTGGCGCGGCAGCTCGCGCCGCACAAGCTCCCTCGGGTGATCGTGCAGCTCGAGCAGCTGCCGCTGACGGCACGCGGAAAGCCCGACCGGCGCGCAATCGCCGTCCGGTTGGCGGCGGCAGGCCCGCGCGAGTGACGCGCCCAGGTATCGAGGCGTTCAGTCGGTGTCGGTGGCGGGAGTAATCGAGACGCCTTCCTTGAGCATCCGCGACACGGGGCAGCGGTCGGCGATCTCGTGGAGCCGGGCACGCTGGGCATCGTCGAGCGGGCCGCGAAGCGTCACGTGCCGGGTGATGGCCGGCAACCTTCCGCCGGTCATGTCGATGCGCACGTCCACACCTTCGAGCGGCCACGCCTTGCGGTCGGCATACATCCGCAGCGTGATGGCCGTGCACGACGCCAGCGCCGCCATCAGGTACTCGTAAGGGCTCGCCGACACGTCGGTGCCGCCGATTTCGAGCGGTTCGTCGGCCACCAGCGTATGGCCGCGCGCCGTCATGACCGTCGTGTAGCCCTTCCGCCCGAGCGTGGCCGTGAGCGTCCGCTGACTCATGCTCCCTCCGCAACCGCGCCGCCTGCCCGGCGCAGCAGCGCGATCTGTCCGCCGTGATAGGCCAGGTGCTGGATGACTCCATGCACCATCTGCGCGTGCGTGACGGGCTCGGCGTCGGGCTGACGCGCATCGGCGACGGGCAGGTCCCATCGCGACGGCGGGAGGGCGGCCACTACCGCCTCGAGCCGTGCGACGGCCTTCGCGAAGCCGAGCGTCATCGCCGCCCAGCCCGCTGGCGTCGAGGCCCGCGACGGCGGCCAGTCGCCCTCGCGTGGCTCCCCGGCCGGCATCCCCTCGAGCCGGCGTGTCACCTCGTCGGTCCATGCGGCGAGGTGCGCGGTGATCTCGGCGATGCTGTGCGCGCCAGGCACCGGGCGGGCCTCGGCCTCGGCGGCCGACACCGATCGCAGCAATGTGCAGATGGACGGGCCGTGCCACGGTTCGCCGTCGAAGGCACGGTGCAACTGATCGATCAGCTCGGACGCACGTGAACGCATGGCTCGCCTCTCATCTGGGCAGTGGCGTGGAGAAGAGCGTCGGCGACGACAGGCCAACCACCGACGCATGATGCGAGCGCCGCGGTTCGACGCCGGCCTCCAGCACCCCTGCGTCCGGATCGAGCGCTATCGCGGCTGCGTAGCCATAACGGAGTTCGCCCTTGCGCCCGATCTTCCAGAAGCGATGTCCTCGTGCGGCGAGCGTGTCGAGCAGCGCCGCCGGGAAGCGGTCCTCGATCACCACGCGCGCGCGCCGGCCCGCAGGATCGGCCGGATCGCGCGAGACGAGGAAGCGCGGCGCCTCTATCGCCGCCTGCGCGCCGAGCCCGCCGTCCACGTGTGCCAGGAGGACGCCGTAGACCGACGCGCCAATCCAGGCGTTGCCGGCGGCGCCCACCACGAAGCGGGCGCGCGGACGGCCGTTCACCTCGTCACAGAGCATCGTCGGCGCGCTGGTGCTCGACGACCGCATCAGAGGCAGCAACTGCCCGTAGGCCCCGCGGGTCGTCCTGTAGCTGCGGAGGTGGTTGTTGTACAGGAAGCCGAGGCCCTTCGACACATAGAAGCTCCCGCCCCAGGTCGAGAGCGTCTGCGTGACGACGATGGCGTTGCCTCGCGCGTCGGCGATGGCGAAGGCGGTCGTGCCGCGACCGAGGCGGTCGCCCTGCCCCGGCAGCAGCTCGGCGCCTTCAGGGAACTGGCCGGCCGAGGTGGGATCGATCTCGGCAAACAGGCGTTCCGCGTGGCCCGCCTCGAGGTGCGTGGACACGTCCACGGGCCACAACGCTGGGTCAGCCACGCGGCGCAGCGGGTCGCGCACCTTCCACGCCTCGACGGCGTGGTGCAGGAAGTCGGCGTCGCGGTGCACCAGGCCGGCGGCAGGCGGCAGGTAGTTGCCGAGGATCTGCAGCGTCTCGATCAACGCGGTGCCGGTGGGCACGGGCGGCGGCGCCCCGAACACCCGCCATTGCCTGTAGCGTCCCATGACCGGCGCGCGCTCGACGACGTGGTACTGCGCGAGGTCTTCGAGCCCGATGACGCCGCCGTTGGCCGCCATGTCCTCGGCGATGCGCCGGGCGATGTCGCCACGATAGAAGGCGTCGGCCCCGCCAGCCGCAATCGCATGCAGCGTGGTCCCGAGATCACGATTGACGAAGCGCTCCCCCGCGCGCGGCACCCGGCCGTCCGGCAGGAACAGCCGGCGTGCCTCGGGATAGCGCTCGAACAACGAGCGGCCCTCTCGGATCGTGGAGGGCAGGCTGTCGTCGAGCACGAAGCCTTCCTCGGCGAGGCGGGCCGCGGGCTCGACGAGGCGGCGCCACGCGATGCGCTTCGACCCGTACGTCCGGTGCAGGTAGTCCATGCCTGCCACGACGCCCGGAATGTTCGCCGCCGCAGGTCCGTCGCTCACCAGCCGCCCGTCACGGAAGATGGCCGGGTTGTTGAGCGTCGCGTGGATCGGCGACTGGTCCTTGAAGTCGACGATGACGGGAGCGTCCATGCCCTCGAGGAGCAGGAGCGCCATGCCGTCGCCGCCGATCCCCGACGCGTCCGGTTCCGCCACGCCGAGAGCGAACGAGACGGCCACCGCTGCGTCCACGACGTTGCCGCCCTGCACGAGGACGTCACGTCCGATCTCGCTCGCGAGCTGGTGGCCCGACACCACGATGGCGCGCGACGACGTGGTGGGCGCGTGCACCAGGGGCTGGTCCGCGATGAGGTCGTCCACCGCACGCTCGAACTCGGCGGCGGACGTCGCGGCTGCGGCGCGCGGACGGTGGATGACCCGCAGCGCTTCCCACGCCTCGGCATTCCGGCCGGTCCTGTAATACAGCGAGCGGAGCAGGCTCCACGTCCGGTCGAACGCCTGCCCCCATTGCGCCGCGGCGAGGCGGGCATCGGCCTCGACGACGTGCTCGCCGGCGTCCGGCGGCAGAGGGGCCGGCAGCGTGCGCAGGCGGTACGCGTCGCCGCGCGCGTAGAGCGGCGGCGCGTCGCCGGGCGCCCGCAGCGGGGCGCCATTGTAGCCGGCGTCGAGGTCGGCGAGATCCGCGAGCAGCAGGGTGCGCCCGTCAGGCGACCACGCCGCGGCCGCAGCCTGCCGTGACACGAGGACCGGCGCGGGTCCGGCGTCGAGGTCGCGGCGCGCGGCCGGCTCGCCTTCGAGGTCGGGCAGCGGCGTCACCCAGACGTTGCCGCGGCCGTCGAGCTGCGACGCATACACCAGGCGCCGGCCGTCCGGGCTCCATCCGGGATGACTCTCGCGGCCGGGCGTCGCCGTCACCCTGACCGCGCTGACCGGCGCGTCGTGCCCGGCCTCGAGGTCGCCGTCGCGGCCGTCGAACGGCGCGGCGATGCCGCCGAGCGGGCGCACCCAGATGTCGTCGCGTCCGTGGGCGTCCTGCTGCGACGACGCGTACGCCACGAGCATGCCGTCGGGCGAGACAGACGGATACCGCTCATCGTCGCGCGTGCGCGTCAGGTGGTGTACGGCGGGCGGCGCCGTGTCGGGCATGCCGTCGACATTGATGACCGCGAGGTCCCACTGGTCGACCATGCGATGGGCGAAGACGATGCGTCCGTCGGGCGTCCAGGAGGGCGACCGCTCGTCACCGGCAAGCACCGTCAGGCGGCGGGGCGCGCCGCCGGCGGCGTCCACGAGATACAGGTCGTACCCGTCGCCCCTGTCTGCGGCAAACGCGAGACGCCGGCCGTCGTGGGCCCACGCGGGATCGCGTTCGATCGCGACGACACCATCCGGCCAGGCGACCACCGTGCGCGCCTCCGAGCCGTCGGCCGCCATCACGTACACGCGGTCGAGGATGGTCACCGCGATGGAGGCGCCGCCGGGCGACCATGCCGGGTCACGGACCCCCTCGGACGCGGCGGCCGCGCCGGCCGTCAGCGAGTGCAGCGTCGAGATGGACGTGCCCGCCACGACCAGCGCCGCGGCGAGCACCAGACGTCGAGGATGGCGCGTGACGCGGAGGAACACGGGTCTCGCGGTCTCGTTCCTGAAACCGGTCAGCGTTCGCCGACGTGTCGGCGAATCGTGCGGGCGATGGCGTCGGCCGAGAGGCCGTTGGCCTCGAGCAGCTGCTCGGGCGTGCCGCTGCGCGGGACGCCGCGCACGGCGACGCGGACGACCCGCATGCCCTCCGGCGACACCGCCTCGCTCACGGCGTCCCCGATGCCGCCCGCGGCGTAGTGATCCTCCACCGTCAGCAGCAGCCCGGTCTCACGGCCGGCTGCGAGGAGGGTCTCCTTGTCGATCGGCGCGACGCTGTACACGTCGATGACGCGCACGGCGATGCCCTCGCCCGCGAGCACGTCGGCCGCCTTCAACGCCTCGTGGAGGGTGACGCCCGCCGTCACGACGGTGAGCGCGTCCTTGTCGCTGCGGCGCAGCACCTTGCTGCCGCCGATCGGGAACGTCTCGTCCACGCCGTACAGGATTGCCGTCTTCGGGCGGCTGGTGCGGATGTACGCCATGCCGGGCCGGTACGCCGCCTCGACCACGAGGCGTTCCGCGCTGACGGCATCGGCAGGATAAAGGACGGCGCACCCGGGCACCGCGCGCATCATGGCGAGATCCTCGAGCGCCATCTGCGACGGGCCGTCCTCGCCGATCGACACGCCGACGTGGCTGCCGGCGAACTTGACGTCCAGCTGGCTGATGCCGGCCATCCGGATGAAGTCGGCGCCGCGCGTGAGGAAGGCGGCAAACGTGGACGGGAACGCTATCGCGCCGCGCGCGGTGAGACCCATCGCCATGCCGATCATCGCCTGCTCGGCGATGAAAGCCTGGTAGAAACGCTCGGGATGGCGCGCCTCGAAGCGGTCGCTGAAGGTCGAGTTCTTCACGTCGCCGTCGAGCGCCACGACACGCGCATCGGCGTCGCCAAGCTTCGCGAGCGCGGTGCCGAAGGCCTCACGCGTTGCCACCTGATCGTCGGGACCGTACTCGGGCGGCGCCACGGTGCCGCGGAACTCCGGATCAGGATCGGGCCGCTCGATGACGCCGTCGGGCATCGGGATGGCGGGCCGTCCGTTGCCGTCCTCCGGCACGAGCTGCGCTTCGAGTTCGGCTACCGCGGCGTCGGCCTCGGCGCCCTTCCGGAGCGGCTTGCCGTGCCAGCCGTCCTTCGCCTCGAGCAGCGAGATGCCCTTGCCCTTGAGCGTGCGCGCGAGGATGACCGTCGGCCGCCCGGTGGTCTCGCGCGCTTCGTCGAGCGCGTCGAGCACGGCCTGGATGTCGTGGCCGTCGATCTCCACCGTGTGCCAGCCGAAGGCCGCCCAGCGCGGTCCGATGGCGTCGAGGTCGTGGCCGAACTGCGTGGCGCGGCTCTGGCCGAGACCGTTGACGTCCACGATCGCGCAGAGGTTGTCGAGCCGATGGAACTGCGCGCTCTGCGCAGCCTCCCATACCGACCCTTCCGCCATCTCGCCGTCGCCGAGCAGCACGTACGTGCGATAGCTCGAGCCGATGCGCCGCGCGTTGAGCGCGATGCCCACGCCCGCCGCCAGCCCCTGGCCGAGCGAGCCCGTCGCGACGTCCACCCACGGCAGACGCGGCGTCGGGTGGCCCTCGAGGTCGCTGTCGAACTCACGCAGGGTCAGCGTCGCCTCGCGCGAGACGATGCCAACCTCCGCCCAGGCGGCGTAGAGGAGCGGCGCGGCGTGTCCCTTCGACATCACGAACCGATCGTTGTCGGGTCGCGAGGGGTTGTCGGGATCGAAACGCATCCCGCCGAAGAAGAGCGCCGCGACGATGTCCGCGGCGGAACAGCAGGAGGACGGATGTCCGCTGCCGGCCGCCGTGGTGCTGCGCACCGAGTCGATGCGCATGCGGGTAGCGATGTTGTGGAGCGCTGAAACTGTGGGGCTGGCAGGCGACGTCACGCGATAACCTCCGAAGAAACAGCAGCTTACCACAGGGAAACGGGATGATCCGGCGCCAGGACGGCCGCCCACGCAAGCGCCAGTGACGCGGCGAACCCGCGGGCCGACCGCCCCTCGCCATGCACACCGCGGAGGATGCGGCAGGCCTCTTCGCGACGGGCGTCGGCGTCGGCGACCGGCAGGTGCAGCAGGAGGCGCGCGAGGTCGGTGTTCGCGTCGAGCGGACGGAAGGAATCCGCCAGCCGGCCGACGCCGTTGGCGCCGGCCAGCGTGGCCCGCCTGTCGGTGAGCGCGCCGGACGGCAAGGTGAGCCGGCTGCGCGCGCTGCGGACGAGCTCGTCGGCGAGGTCGCGATAGACCGGCGTCTCGCGCCATGCCTGCGCGAGAACGAGCGCATGGGCGACGAGCACGCTGTCGGCCAGCAGGGCCGGGCCGTGCGGTCGGTGCGTGAGCACGTGCGCGAGGCCGGAGCCCCTGCTGTAGGCCGCCGGGACGACGTGCTCGATCGCCGCGATCGCGGCGGATGCCGGCTCGGCCGTCCCCAGCACGTCAGCCGCGGCAAACAGGGCGCGACAGGCGCGCGCCGTCGCGTCCACGAAGATGGGCCCGTCCGATGCCGGCGTGCGCGGCGTGTGGTTCACGCTGGTCGCCATCCATGCGGGCCGTGACGGGTGGGTAAACGCGGTGAGGAGGCCATGCACGGCGCGCTCGAGTGCCGCACGCCAGGCGGGTCGCGCCTCGCACGCACAGGCACACGCCAGCACCCGCACCCACTCGGCCTGGTCGTCGAGCCGGCCGAACGGCTCGCCAGCCTCATACGGCTGCGGGCCCCGGCAGCGCAACACGCCGCTCGCCGCGTCCCAGCGCGGGCTCGCGAGCAGCCCGTCGACGGTCCGAATCGCGGCATCGGCAAGTTCCTCGTGCACGCCGCATGACGCGCACGCCAGCGCCGCCACCACGGGCTGCAGCACCGGCTGGTCGTCTCCGCCGAACGCGCCTTCGTCTCGGACGGCTCCCGCCACTGCGGCACAGGCCTCGGCCAGCCCGTCGGCGGGCGACACGGGCACCGGCTCCGGAAGCTCGCAGGCCTGCGGCACAGGCAGCCGCCCGTCGTGGAGCGCGAAGAGGCGTGCCGTGCGGTCGAGCCAGGCCTCGAGGTCGGGCCACGGCCCGGTGCCACCGCCCAGCACGTGGCCTTCGGGCGTGAGCGCCAGCAGCGTCGGCCACACGCCGAGGCCGTAACGGTCGGCGATGTCTGGCCGCCAGTCAGCGTCCACGTGCACGGGCACGAAGCGCTCGTGGATGAGGCGGGCGACGACCTCGCGGGCCAACAGGTGCTCACGGACGTGCCTGCTCGAGGACGACCATGCCGTGTCGATGAGCAGCAGCACCGGGCGTCGCGCGCGCTGCGCCTGCTGGAATGCAGGGGTGGCCCAGGGCAGCCAGGCCGGTGAAGGCACCGCACTATAATGGCCCGGCATGGCTCACCGCGTCACACTCATCCCCGGCGATGGCATCGGGCCGGAGGTCACCGACGCGGTCGTCCGGATCATCGAGGCTGCCGGCGTCGCGATCGAGTGGGACCGCCAGGAGGCTGGCCTCGAGGCCGTGCGCCTGCACGGCGCCACCTTGCCGCAGCGGCTGCTCGACTCGATCACCGCCAACGGCGTCGCGCTGAAGGGACCCGTCACCACGCCGGTGGGCGAGGGTTTCACGAGCGTGAACGTCGGCCTGCGCAAGACGCTCGATCTCTACGCCAACCTGCGTCCCGTCAAGAACCTGCCGTCGGTGCCGTCCCGGTTCGAGAACGTCGACCTGGTGATCGTCCGTGAGAACACCGAAGACCTGTATGCCGGGCTCGAGCACCAGGTGGCGCCGGGCGTCGTCGAGAGCCTGAAGGTGATCACCGCCTCGGCCAGCCAGCGGATCGCGCGCTTCGCGTTCGAGCACGCGCGCACCTACGGACGGCGCAAGGTCACGGCGGTGCACAAGGCCAACATCATGAAGCTGACCGATGGCCTGTTCCTCCAGTGCACACGGGCCGTCGCGCGCGACTTCCCCGACGTGGCGTACGAGGAGAAGATCGTCGACAACGCCTGCATGCAGCTCGTGATGCGGCCGGAGCAGTTCGACATCCTGCTGCTGCCCAACCTCTACGGCGACATCGTCTCCGACATCGGGGCGGGCCTGGTGGGCGGCCTGGGCGTCGTGCCGGGGGCGAACATCGGCGAGCGCGTCGCGGTGTTCGAGGCGGTCCATGGCAGCGCCCCCGACATTGCCGGGCAGGACAAGGCCAATCCGACGGCGCTGCTGCTCTCGGGGCTGATGATGCTGCGCCACCTCGGCGAGCAGGCTGCCGCCGACGCCATCTTCGGCGCGCTCACCCGCGTGTTCGTTGCCGGCACCGCATTGACGGCCGACCTGGGCGGCAGCGCGTCGACCACGGCGTTCACCGATGCGGTGATTGGTGAGATCGCCCAGGCGCAGGCCTGATCCATGGGCCCTGCCGTGAGCTCCTTCGCTACAGCCGATCGCATCCGTCAGGCCGTGCTTGCGCGACCCGACGTGCGCCGCTTCCTCGACGGCGAGGACGCCGCCGACGACCCGGGCGCCGCGGCCCGCATCGACGGGTACCTGGAAGAGCTGCGCACGCGCCAGCGCCATTCCTTCTACCGGGCGCTGAAACATCCGCTGTATCCGATCCTCCGCAAGATCGACAGACGCGGCGAGAACATCGACAAGCTGACGCGCGCGCTCGACAACGGCCGCGTGGTGTTCGTCTCGAATCACAAGAGCCATCTCGACTACCTGGTCGAGCCGCTCATCCTCGAAGACCACTCGCTGCGTCCGCCCATCATCGCGGCCGGCATCAACCTCTTCGGCGGCGCCCTGGGCCTGCTGCACAAGCACGTCACCGGGGCCATCCCGATCCGTCGCAGCACGCGCGATCCCGCCTACCTGGTGACGCTGCGGGCCTACGTCGCCGAGCTGCTGCAGTACCACGACCTCTTCTTCTATCCCGAGGGCGGACGGAGCTACAGCGGCGAGCTGAAGCCCCCCAAGACGGGCCTGTTCCAGGCCGTGCTGATGGCCGACATCCCGCTGCAGGTGATGCCCGTCGCCGTGGCCTACGACCTGGTGCTGGAAGACTCGATTCTCGCGCGCCAGGGCCGCAAGAGCCGTCAGCGTCCGTTCACGCACGAGCTCGCCGAGATGGTGGGGACGGCCGTCGGCTACCACTCACGCGCCTTCGTGACCTTCGGCGACCCGGTCGCCGTGGATCGCCAGGGCGGACGCGGCCGGCGCGACGGCATCGAGCTGGCGCATGCGACGCGTCAGATGATCGGGCGGCTGCACAAGGTCCTGCCGACAGCCGTGGTCGCCAGCGTCGTCCGTCCGTCGATGCCTCTGGCCGATCTCGAGGGCCGCGTCGAGGGCCTGCTCGAGCGGCTCGACAAGGACGGGGCCAACATCGACACGCGCGATCCGCGAGAGGCAGCCGCCGCGGGCCTCGACCTCCTTGGCGAGCGCGACGTGCTCGCGGTCTCCGGACGCGTCGTGCGCGTCCGTCAGCGCGCCGTGCTGCGCTACTACGCCCGCCAGATCGCCCACCTGCTCGCGCCGCCGCCCGAGCCTCCCGATGATTGACGCGCTGTCGAAGGCGTTCTTCGGGACGCTGGCCGACAGCCGCACCCTCAAGCACGCGGCCAGCCGCTACGGCATGCGCTCGCCGCGATCGTTCGCGCGGCGCTTCATCGCCGGCCACACGGTGGACGAGGCGATTGCCGTGGCGCGCACGCTCGAGTCACAGGGGCTGACCCACACGCTGGATCTGCTCGGCGAGAGCGTGGCCGACGAAGCCGGCGCCGCAGCGGCCACCGACGCCTAC
>JBIQIB010000002.1:65092-68938 GCA_044508265.1 Acidobacteriota bacterium | reverse complement strand
CAGAGTCAGCCTCGGCATACCCACTGTAGAGACCCGTCCATTGTAACGAATGGTGGCGGGCCTGCTTACGTGGGTTGCCCGGGCGGCGTCCCTTCGAGGAAGCGGCGCGCCGCCGCCACGAGGATCTGCCTGCAGGTGGTCGTGCTCGCAAGATCGACGTACTCGACCGTGCCATGCAGCCCTGCGCCGCGCGGCCCGAAAATCACCGTCGGAATACCGGCGGCTGCCAGAAGCGCTGCGTCGGTCCAGTAGGTCATGCCCGTGGGCGGTGCCGCCAGTTGCGCATCGGCACACGCCGCGATCACGGCCTGCGCGATCTCGCTGCGCTCGTCCACGACATGCGGCGGGCGCTCCATCACCACCCGCGCGTGCGCGTCGAAATGGCGATCCGCCTCGCGCAGGACGGCAATCATCTGCTCGACCTCGGCCAGCGCGCGTCCGCCCTCCTCGCCCGGCACCGTCCGGCGTTCGAACCGCAGCCGGCAGAGCGCCGGATACGAGCTCATCTCGTGTCCGCCCTCGATCAGCGAGGCGTGCAGCGAGCCGCTGCCGAGCAGCGGATGCGTCGGCCGCGCGCGCAGCTCGCTGTCGAAGCGCTCGAGCACGCCGAGCAGCCGGCCCATGCGGAGGATCGCGTCGCGGCCCTCGTCGGGACGGCTGCCGTGCGCGGCCCTGCCGCGGACCTCCACGTCGAGCCACGCGAAACCCTTGTGCGCGATGGCCACCTGCAGGTCCGTCGGCTCGGCGACTATCGCGGCGTCGGCCGTGACGTCCCGCACGAGGGCCTCGGCGCCGAGGCTCGCGTGCTCCTCGTCGATCACGCCGGCGAAGATCACGCGCCCGCGCTCGAGGCCTTCCGACGCAAGGGCCGTCAACGCGCCGGCGCATGCCGCCACGCCAGCCTTCATGTCCTGTGCGCCGCGGCCGTAGAGCTTCCCGTCCTGCTCGACCGGCGTGAACGGCGCGTCCATGCCCTCGACGCCTACGGTATCGAGATGTCCACACAGCAGGAGCGTCGGCCCGTCCTCTCGCCCTTCGACGGTGGCGACGACGTTGGGCCGTCCTGGTGCGACGTCGTGCAGCTCGACGTCGATCGAGTGGCGTCTGAAGTACGCCTCGAGGCACGCGGCCACCTCGCCCTCGCCGGCGCCGCCCGGCACGAGCGACGGGTTCACGGAATCGATGGCGACGAGCTCGCGAAGCAGGGTCAGCGTCTCGGGCATGGCCGTCCATGATGCCTCAGGTGGGCTACGATCCCGGACGGCATGCAGACCGCGATCATCACCGGCGCGTCGTCCGGCATCGGCGCCGCGTGCGCACGAGCCTTCGCCCGCGACGGCCTGCACGTCGTCCTCGTCGCGCGCCGGGCAGAGCTGCTCGACGCCCTGGCGTCGGCAATCGTTGCGAACGGCGGCAGCGCCACGACACGCGTGGCGGACGTGACCGACGAAGCCGCGATGGAACAGGTCGTAGACGAGACGCTGGCCACACGCGGCCGGCTCGACGTGATGGTGTGCAATGCCGGCGTGGGCTACAACGGGCGCCTCGACGAGACGCCGACCGATGCCATGCGGCGCCTGATGGAGGTGAACTTCTTCGGCACGTTCTACCCGGCCCGTGCTGCGGTGCGTCACTTCCGCGCCGCCGGGCGCGGACACCTCTTCATCGTGTCGTCGATCGTCGGGCGCCGGGCCATGGCGCGGGGCGGTGCGTATGCTGCGACGAAGTTTGCGCAGGTCGGGCTCGGCGAGGCCGCGCGCGCGGAACTGGCCGGCACCGGCGTGCACGTGACCATCGTGCACCCCGTGAGCACCGAGACGGGGTTTCGCGACGCGATGGCCCGCGAGTTCGGCCAGGACGTCGAGGGCCGGGGGCCGCGGCAGCCTGCCGAGGTCGTCGCGCGCGCGATGGCGCGGTGCCTGCGGCGCCCGCGGGCCGACCTCTACCCGTTCCGCGGGTCGCGCCTCGTCGGGGTCGCGGCCGCGCTGGCGCCCGGCCTCATGGATCGGATCGCGATGAGGTTCTCGCGCAGCCCGAGGGACACGCGATGAACGACGCGCTGGAGCTGTCGCGCCGCATCGCCCTCGCCGTCAGGGACGCCGGTGGACGTGCCGTGATCGTCGGCGGGTACGTGCGCGATCGCTTGCGCGAGCATCCATCGAAGGACATCGACGTCGAGGTGTTCGGGCTCGACGGCGGCGCGCTGCGGACGCTGCTCGAGACGTTCGGCCGCGTCAACACCGTCGGCGAGAGCTTCACCGTCTACAAGATCGGCGACCTCGACGTCTCGCTGCCGCGACGCGAGTCGAAGACCGGCCGCGGGCACCGGGGCTTCACCGTGGAAGGTGACCCGACGCTGACGTTCGACGCCGCGGCGTCACGCCGCGACTTCACCATCAACGCGATCGGCTGGGATCCGCTCACGGACGAGTACCTGGATCCTTTCGACGGCCGCGGCGACCTCCGGCGGCGCCGGCTGCGGATGGTCGATCCGGCGACGTTCGGCGACGACAGCCTGCGTGTGCTGCGCGCCCTGCAGTTCGCTGCCCGCTTCGAGCTCGAAATCGACGAGGCGACGGCGGACGTCTGCCGCGCGCTGCCGCTCGACGACCTGCCGGCCGAGCGTGTCTGGGGCGAGCTCGAGAAGCTGCTGCTGCTGGCGCCACGCCCGTCGATCGGCCTGCGCCTCGCGCGCGACCTCGGCGTGGTCGAGAAGCTGTGGCCGGAGCTCGTGCCGCTGGCCGACACCCCGCAGGACGCCGAGTGGCACCCGGAGGGCGACGTGTGGACCCACACGCTGATGGTCGTGGACGAAGCGGCCAGGCGTAAGGAGGGACTCACCCGTCCGGAACAGGTGAGCCTCATGCTCGGCGCGCTGCTGCACGACATCGGGAAACCCGCGACCACCGCCGTCATCGACGGGCGTGTCCGGTCACCGGCGCACGAGAGCGCCGGCGTGGGCCCGGCCACGCGCATGCTCGACCGGCTGAACGTGCACACCATGGACGGCTACGACGTCCGCGCCCGCGTGCTCGAGCTGGTGCAGCTGCACATGATCCCCGGGGCCTGGCAGAAGGCAGACCCGCCAGTGCAGGACGGCGCGTTCCGCCGCATGGCCCGGCGCACCGACCTCGCGCTGCTGGCGCGGCTGGCGGAAGCGGACTGCATGGGCCGCGGCGGGACGTTCGACTGCAGCGCGTCACGCTGGTTCATCGAGCGTGCAGAAAGCCTGGGCGTGGAGCATGAGCCGCCGGCGCCGCTGCTTCGCGGACGCGACCTGATCGCGCTCGGCGTCGAGCCCGGGCCGGGGATGGGCGAGATCCTGCGCGCCGTGTACGACATGCAGCTCGACGGCGCGCTGACGACGCACGAGGAGGCCCTCGCCGATGCACGGCAGCGCGTGTGGCGCCTCGTCGGAATGCCACCGGAGGGAAGGCGGAGGGGGAAGGATTCGCCCGCCGGCCCGTGACGTGTTGGAGAGTCGGGCGTCGAAGCGCGCCGGTGGAGGGGCCACGGATCGCCGCGGACGTGATGCCGTCGGCGGCCGACTCTGAGAAGCCCGTCAAACGGTGCGCCACGAGCGAAGGACGCTCTCCATGGCGAGGTTGAGCCCGCCATCGCTTCCGGCCTGTCGGCGAGCACTGGCGGGCGACCCTCGCCAGGGCCGGGCGGCGTCCGAGCGAGAGGCCGGGCTTCGAAGCGGAGGCCGCTGGCGGCATCACGTCCGCGGCGATCCGTCAGCGCGCCACGTTGCCTCCGCTCAGCACGGCGACGGACGACGAAGGATGACGGGCGTCAGGACGGCTCGGAGAGCCGTCCCTACCAGGGCCGTCCCTACCAGGGCCG
>JBIQIB010000002.1:54310-64992 GCA_044508265.1 Acidobacteriota bacterium | reverse complement strand
GGCGTCAGGACGGCTCGGAGAGCCGTCCCTACCAGGGCCGTCCCTACCAGGGCCGGGCGGCGTCCGAGCGAGAGGCCGGGCTTCGAAGCGGAGGCCGCTGGCGGCATCACGTCCGCGGCGATCCGTCAGCGCGCCACGTTGCCTCCGCTCAGCACGGCGACGGACGACGAAGGATGACGGGCGTCAGGACGGCTCGGAGAGCCGTCCCTACCAGGGCCGTCCCTACCAGGGCCGTCCCTGCCGGAGTCGAGACGGCGCCAGCCGGCGACAGCGACGGCGCCGCTCGGCTCGACGACGAGGCGTGCCGCCGTGAAGAGCCACGCCGCGGCATTGGCGATCTCGTCCTCCTCGACGGTGATCACCTCGTCCACGAACGCCTGCACGTGCAGGAAGTTGAGCAGGCCCGGACGCACCGCCAGCAGCCCGTCCGCCGCGCTCGCGACGCGATCGAGCGTGACGGGCCGGCCGGCCTCGAGCGACCGTGACATCTTCGGCGCGCCGGCAGGCTCGACGCCGATCACGCGGATGGAAGGGTCCGTCAGCTTGACGGCCGCGGCCACGCCGGAGATGAGGCCGCCGCCGCCCACGGGCGCGTAGATCGTCCTGACGCCGGGCACCTGCGCCAGGATCTCGAGCCCGGCCGTGCCCTGGCCTTCGATGATGCGCAGGCAGTCGAACGGCGGCACGATTGTGAGGCCACGGCGCGCCGCCTCCTCTTCGGCGCGCGCCTGCCGGTGCACTGTCGTGGTGCCGGCAAACAGCACCTCGGCGCCCCACGCGCGGGCGCCTTCCACCTTCACGGACGGCGCCGTCTCCGGCATCACGACCACGGCGTGCGTGCCCATCTGCCGGGCCGCGAAGGCCACGGCCTGCCCGTGGTTGCCCGACGAGTACGTGATGACGCCCGCATGCAGCCGCGCCGCCGGCAGCTGCGCCATGAAGTTGACCGCCCCCCGCACCTTGAAGGCGCCGATGGGCTGCATCTGCTCGCACTTGACGACGAGCGGCGCCAGGGGCGCGAGGTCGAGCGCGGGCGTCACGCGCGCGAGGCCCGTGATGCGGCGGGCCGCAGCCTCGATGGCGGCACGTGTTGCGAGCACGTCGGCCTCGCTTACCGGTCGCGTCAGCGTCCGGCCGGCTTTTCAGTCGACGGGTACGTGATGCCCAGCTGCTCGAGGTACGTGCGATGCCGCGTCGGGTCGTAGTAGAACGGCCGCATCTTCTCGCGGAACTCGGCCATGATCTCGGTGTTCAGCTCGATGGCCGGCGTATCCTGCGGGCGGATGAACGGCGTGTAGGTGATGTCCTTCGTCTGGACGTCACGGAAGTACGTCCAGGCCTGCTCGACGAGCGTCGGCTGCAGGAGGAAGTCGACCATCGTCGCCGCCATCACGCGCGCACCGGCCACCGAGCCCTTGTGCGCGATCGGCGTGGCCATCGCGATCGAGTTCCACCAGCTGTGCCCGGGCAGCCCCTGGATGTTCGCCGGGTAGCGCAGCGTCACGGTGGGCACGACCCACGAGATGTCGCCGATGTCGTCGGAGCCGCCGCCGTTGTTCTCCTCGGGCGGCACCGGTCCGATCAGCTCCTCCACTTCGGTCGACAGCCCCGTGGGCTTCGAGCCGAGCGCTTCCTGCACCGCCTTCGCGAGGGTGACGTCGGCGTCGTCCCACGTCGGCATGCCGAGCGACTTGATGTTGGCGTCCATGGTCTCGGCCACGACCTTGTTGAAGTGGCGCGGCCATGCCGACCCCAGCACGCGTGAGCCGACCAGCGTCGTGCCCGACATCTGCGCGGCCCCGGCCGCGATCTCGTCGCCCGTCTTCCACAGGTCGCGGATGTGCTGCGCTTCCGTCTCGCGGAAGTAGTACCAGACCGAGGCCGTCGACGGCACCACGTTCGGCTGGTCGCCGCCGTTGGTGATGACGTAGTGCGAGCGGTGCTGCAGCCGCAGGTGCTCACGCCGGAAGTTCCAGCCGATGTTCATGAGCTCCACGGCGTCGAGGGCGCTGCGACCGCGCCACGGCGCGGCCGCGGAGTGCGCACTCTGCCCGCCGAACGTGTACTCCACCGACACCAGGCCGGTGCCCCTCGCGTCGCCCCACGAGACGCCGAGGCCGTTGGCCACGTGCGAGAAAATGCAGATATCGACGTCCTTGAAGAGACCTTCGCGGATGAAGTATGCCTTGCTGCCGACGACCTCCTCGGCCACGCCCGGCCACAGGATGAGCGTGCCAGGCAGCTTCTCGCGCTCGAGCAGCTCCTTCACCGCGATCGCCGCGACGATGTTGACGGCCTGTCCGGAGTTGTGGCCCTCGCCGTGGCCGGGCGCACCCTCCACGATCGGATCACGGTAGGCCACGCCGGGCTTCTGCGACGCCTTCGGGATCCCGTCGATGTCGGAGCCGAGCGCGATCACGGGCTTGCCACTGCCCCACGTGGCGACCCACGCCGTCGGCATGCCCGCCACGCCGCGCTGAATCGTGAACCCCTCGCGCTCGAGCAGCTCGGTGAGGTACCGCGACGTCTCGACCTCCTGGAAGCCGAGCTCGCCGAAGCTGAACACGCTGTCGACGATCTGCTGCACCAGCGCCGCACGCCGTTCGACGCCGTCCACGGCCGCCGCCTTCAGCGCGGCCACCCTGGGTTCCGCCGCAGCGGCCTGCGCGACCGCCGCAGGGGCGGCAGCCGGCTCGCGGGACGGAGGCGCGCCGACGAGCAGCGCGGACGTGCCCGCAACGGAAAGAAGAGAGACGCTCAACCAGGGAAATGCACGGCGCAGCATGAAGGCTCCTGAAGGGGGGACGTGTCGTGGCCGACATTGTAGCCGAGCATCCACGCCCGGACGGGTCGTTATACTGCCGTCAGACCACATGTCTGCGTCATATTCCGTCCGCCTCCGCTCCCGGGCCGCATCCGTCGCCTTCTGCTTACTGATTTGCGGCGCCGCCAGCGCCCGGGCCCAGCTCGCCGAGCCGCCGGGACCGTTCGTGATCGACGCCCGCGGCGCCTTCTCGACGGTGGGACGGTCGGACGATCTCGCGCTGCCGCGCGGACTCCAGGCGAGCGAGCTGCCGCGCCGCGTCCTCGGCCTCGACGTGGGCGCCCACGTGTACCCGGTGCGCGGGCCCGTGACGCTGGGTGTCGGCGCGTCGTTCGTCCGCCTCGGCGGTACGCAGACCCCGGGCGGCGACGAGGACGCAGGCGACCCGAACGCCCCGGTGACCTCGGGCACCTTCACGCTGACCGGCATCGCGCCGCAGGTGTCGCTGAACTTCGGCACGTCGCGCGGCTGGAGCTACATCGGCGCAGGCTACGGACTGTCGCGACTGAAGGTGGGCCGCGCCGAGTCCACGACGCTCGAAAGCAGCCCGCAGCTGCTCACGCTGAACCTGGGAGGCGGCGCCCGCTGGTTCATCAGCGAGCATGCGGCCTTCGGTTTCGACCTGCGGTTCTACCGCGTCGGCTCGCGGGAGCTGTCGGGTGATTACATCGGCAACCCGACGGTGTCGATGTTCGTGATCTCGGCCGGCGTCAGCTTCAAGTAGCGTCCGGCGACGCTCAGTCGCGGTGCTCTTCCTCGGCCCGGCGGCCGCGGCGCAGTTCCTCGAACAGCCGTGCCACGTTCCCGCTGATCGACCGCAGGGCCGGCGTCCACCCGAGTGCCTTCGCGCGGGTGCTGCGGACGCGCTGGTCGAGCGCGAGCGCGTCGGCAAGGGGACCGAGCTTCGCGCGCGCCTCCGCAATGGGCACATGGCGGACGTCGGGGGAATGCGGGCGGTGGTCGACGATGGCGGCGACGATGTCACGCACGCGCTCGTCGCCCTCGTCGTTCGCGTGATAGATGCCGCTCGCCGTCGGCTCGCCGGCGATGCGGGCATACAGGTCGGCGAGATCCCTGTCGTACACGACCGGCCAGTGGTTCTCGCCCGACCCGATGATCCGCATCAGGCCGTTTTCGGCATCGCGCAGCAGGTCGCTGACGATCCCGCGGGAGCCGCCGTAGACGATGCCCGGGCGGACGACCGCCACGCGCAGGTTGCCGCCGGCCGCGGCGAGGACGCGGTCCTCGTGGGCAGGACGCCACGCCGAGATCTCGGCGGGATGCCGCGGCGCGTCCTCGTCCATCGGCGCGTCGGACGACCCCAGCACCCAGACGCCGGACGTGTAGATGAGGGCCGCGGGACCCCGCTCGGCCGCGTGGCGCGCCAGGTCAATCAGCGCGTCGACGGCGATCCTGTCGATCTCCGGCCCCTTGTCGGAGAACTCGAAGGCGGTGTGGACGAAGACGTCGCAACTGGCGGCTTCCTGGTGCCAGGTGGCGGGGTTGCCGAGCGTGCCGACCGCGGCATGCACGTTGCGCGTCGCGAGCCGGCGGGCCTTCTCCTGGTGCCGCACCAGGCCGATCACGTCGTGCGAGGCGCGTTGCAGCGCGTCCACGACTGCCGACCCGATGTAGCCGGTCGCCCCGGTCACAAACACCCGCATACGTCCGCGCTCCCTCCATGGCCGCCGCGGCGCCGGGCGGCGCGGGCGGACGGTCGCATTCTAGCCCACTCGCCCGGACGCCCCCGGCGTCCTCAGATCTCCCACAGCTTGCGGTCGTCGTAACAGGTGATGACGCCGTCGGTGCTGACCTTGAGCACCGGGCCATAGCGGCTCGCCGCCAGCGCGGCGGTCGTGCGGGCGCCTTCCGACACCCACGCGTAGCCGAGATCCTGGTGCGGGTGCATGAGGATGGCCCCGGTCGCCACCAGGCGTCCGGCGGTATCCACGACCATGGCGCCGTCGAGGCTGGCCAGGCCGCGCAGCACGCTGTCGTCGAGGTCGTGGAGGTGGCGGCCGCGCATGAGGTATTGCAGCGGCCTGCGCTCGGCGGCGCCGGGCCCCTCGGCCGCGCGGCTCGAGGCGCTGACGTCGAGCCGATCGACGTGCGCCACCAGCTCGCCTGCCGAGACGTCCGGGTCGCGCAGGACCACAAACAGCGCGCCCTGCCGCGCGTCGGCCATGTCGAGCGCGGCCTGGAACAGCCGCTCGGCGATGCCGCGCGTGCCCACGGCGCGGAGCCACTGCGCGTACTTGGCCTCGATGTCGAGCAGGTGCCACGCCGCGTTGCGGAACGTGAACACGTGCGCCCCTTCGGCAAACACCTTGATCTCGTGCGACGGGCTCAGGACGATGACCGTGTCGCGCGTGCCGAGCGTCGCTGCCGCGTGCTTGCGATATGCCGTGGCGCACGGCGATTCGGTCGATGGCGTCGGATGAAGGTCCCGCGCGCGGTGCGCGACGTCGACGATGTCGAGCAGGAGCCCGTCCTCGCTGACGAGGAACACGGTGCTCAGGCCGTCACACAGCCGGTAGAAGCTCTTCACGGCCGTCAGCGGCTGCCCGTACAGCCGCGCCATCGCGTGCCGCGGATGGCCCGACGGCTCGCCGAGGCACAGCACGCCCGACGAAATGGGGCGGTTCTCGTAGCTCGAGAGCGCCGCCACGCGGAGCACCTCGATGCACGTCGCGAGCCGGTCGGCATGGGTCCTGTCGGCCGTCGCCTCGTACGGCCCGCCGTCGAGGAACGCCGCGACATAGCGGTCCTCGATCAGGCCCTGGAAAAGGTCCGCCCGCGCTGCGAGCACTCCGGGGTCGAAGATCGCGGCATAGCGCGCCTCGAGCACCTGGCCGATCGCCCTGGCGACGCGCAGTTCATGCGCCGTGAACGGCTGGTCGCGCGGCACGTGGAGGATGTGGCGCGTGCCGAACCAGCGCACGACGATCTCGCAGGGATCGTCGCTCGGGTCCATCGCGAGGCGCCCGTCGGCCGACTCCGACAGCGCAGACTCCACCTCCAGCGTGGCTCGCGCGAGGAAGCGCTTGAGCGCACCCTGGAGCAGGCTGTCATAGAGGGCGCTCGCCGCGAAGGCCGGAGGCAGGGCCATGGGGCACGTATCATATCGAACGGTGACCCGGGCCACCCTGCTCGATTTCTTCCACGACTTTGCCACGCGTCCCGCGCCGTTTCTCGTCCACGACGACGGGTACCGGTCGAGGACGTACAGTTATGCGGAGATCGGCCGCGCGGCGCAGCGCCTCGCCGCACGGCTGCACGACGAGGGCCTCCGCAAGGGCGACCCGCTGCTCCTGTGGTCGGAGAACCGTCCCGAGTGGATCGTCGCGTTCTGGGCCGCGCTGCTGCGCGGCGTCGTCGTCGTGCCCATCGACTACCGATCGCCGGCGGCCTTCGTGGACCGCGTCCGCGGAGTCGTCGGGGCGACGGCGATATTCACCGGCGACGACGTGGAGGCGGCGGCGCTCGGGACCGGCGGGGAGGGCGCGCCGCTCAGGCAATGGCGGCTGCACGACGTCCTGCGGGACGACGCACCGGAAGGAGACGTGCCGCAGGCGCTTCCGCCCGTGGACATCGGCCGCGACGACACCGCCGAGATCATCTTCACCTCCGGCGCGACCGCCGAGCCGAAGGGCGTCGTCATCACCCACCGGAACGTGCTGGCCAACATCGTGCCGATCGAGCGCGAGATGCAGAAGTACCTGCGCTATGCGCGGGTGGTCTCGCCGATCCGGTTCCTCAACCTGCTGCCGCTCAGCCACATGTTCGGCCAGGCGATGGCGACGTTCGTGCCGCCCATGCTGACGGGCACCGTCGTCTTCATGGCCGGGTACGCGCCGGCGGAGATCGTGCGGCAGATTCACGACCGGCGGGTGTCGGTGCTCGTGTGCGTACCGAAGATCCTCGACGTGCTGCGTGAATACGTCAGCCATCGCTTTCCGGAATCGGCCGTCGAGCCCACGGCCGGCACGCGGTGGTACCGGCGGTGGTGGCGCTATCGACGGGTGCATCGGGCGTTCGGCTGGAAGTTCTGGGCCGCGGTGGTGGGCGCGGCGCCGCTCGACCCGGCGCTCGAGGCGTTCTGGGGACGTCTCGGGTTCCTCGTGGTGCAGGGCTACGGCCTCACCGAGACGGCGCCCATCGTCACGCTGAATCATCCGCTCGCGGCGCGCCGCGGGTCCGTCGGCAAGCCGATCCACGGCGTCGAGGTACGCATCGCCGAGGACGGCGAGGTGCTCGTGCGCGGCGAGAACGTGACGAAGGGCTACGTAGGCGGCGGCCCCGACGCCGCGTCGGCATTCAGGGACGGCTGGCTGCATACCGGCGACATCGGCGAGCTGGACGAGCAGGGCCGGCTGATCATCAAGGGCCGCAAGAAGGAGATGATCGTCACGCCCGAGGGGCTGAACGTCTTTCCCGAGGACGTCGAGCGGGCCCTGCTGCAGGTGGAGGGCGTCCGTGACGCGGCGGTGGTGGGGCGCCTGTGGGGCGGCGACGAACGCGTCCATGCGGTGCTCGTCGTCGACGAAGGGGCCCGCCCCGACGCCATCGTCGAGCGGGCCAACACGAGCCTCGCGGACCATCAGCGTATCCGCAGCGTCTCGGTGTGGCCGGACGAGTCGCTGCCGCGGACGCCCGGCACGCGCAAGCTGCAGCGGCGGCTGGTGAAGGAGTGGGTCGAGCGCGGCGGCGTGCCGGCGACCTCCAGCGGCGTGACGGGCGACGCGCTGCTCGACGTCGTGATGCAGGTGAGCCGGGGGCACGACGACCTGTCCGACGACACCAGCCTCGAGGCACTGGGCCTGAGCTCGCTCGAGCACGTCGAGCTGCTGATGGCGCTCGAGCAGCGGTTCGAGACGACGATCGACGAGATGGCGTTCGGCGCCGCCAGGACCATCGGCGACCTGCGCACGCTGCTCGGTAGGGAGGGCCCTCCGGGCCGTCCGTCAGAGAACCGTCCGGCAGAAGGCGGCTCCGCCTTCGCGCAGGATGCTTCGGCGGACACGTCGGGGCGTCGCGGGCAGGACGGCTCCGCCCTGGCGCGGGGCGCTACGGACAAGTCAGGGACGCGGCAGGCTCTGGCGTTTCCGCGGTGGAACCGGGCGCGGTGGGCCTACTGGCTGCGCCGCCTGAGCCTCGCGACCTGGATTCTGCCGCTCGCGCGTGTGTTCATGTGGGTCCGCGTCGAGGGACGGGAGCATCTGCGCGACCTGCGCGGTCCGGTGGTGCTGGCGGCCAACCACCAGAGCCACATCGACACGCCGGCCATCCTGCTCGCGCTCCCGCCGCGCTGGCGCTACGCGACGGCTGTCGCCATGGCCAAGGAGTTCTTCAGCGCGCACTTCTACCCCGAGCGGCACAGCCGGCGCGCACGGGCGACCAACTCGCTCAACTACTATCTGGCGTCGCTGTTCTTCAACGCGTTCCCGCTGCCGCAGCGCGAGGCGGGCACCCGCGACACGCTGCGCTACATCGGCACCCTGCTGGCGGAAGGCCAGTCGCTGCTCATCTTCCCGGAGGGCAAGCGGACGCTGAAGGGCGAGATCAACCCGTTCCGCGCGGGGATCGGCATGATCGGCGCGCGACTCGACGTGCCCGTGGTACCGGTGCGCATCGAGGGCGCCGACAGGGTGCTGCACCAGCACTGGAAGATGGCCCGGCCCGGCCCGGTGCGGGTGACGTTCGGGCCGCCGCTGCGCCTCGAGGGTGACGACTACGTGGCGCTCGCGGCCCGCGTCGAAGCGGCGGTGCGCGCACTGGGGCCCCAACCCTGAGCTACAATATCTGGTTGGGAGAACTGTTTGAGCAAAGACGATCTGATTGACGTGCAGGGCACGGTGAGCGCCGTGCATAGCGGAGGCCTCTATCGCGTGCAGTGCGACTCGGGCCAGGAAGTCCTCGCGCAGCTGAGCGGCCGGATGCGCCGCTTCCGCATCAAGGTGGTGCCGGGCGACCGGGTCACCGTCGGTGTGTCGCCCTACGATCCCTCCCGCGGGATCATCACCTTCCGCGTCCGCTGACGACCGGCCCCGGGGCTGCCGCCCCGCCGGCGCATCACTCGCCGAACTCCCGCGCCAGCGACGCCCACTCCCCCTCGGGCGCAAGGCGCAGGTAGTGCTGCCAGTAAGGCCTGGCAGCGTCAGACTCGCCCAGCTTCTCGTACGCGACCGCCAGATAGAAGCAGGCATCCGCATACTCGGGCGCTATCGCGAGGGCCCGCTGGTAGCAGGTGACCGCTTCGGCGCAGCGGCCGAGGTCGTGGTACACGTTGCCGAGGTTGAACCACGCCTCGAACGCGGTGTCGTCGAGGTGCACGGCGCGCTCGTAGAGCGCGTGCGCCTCGGGCAGGCGTCCCTCCGAGTAGTGCAGGTTCCCGAGGTTGACGAGCGCCGGCACGAGCGTGGGGTCGAGCATCAGCGCCTCGCGATAGAGCTCCATCGCCAGGCCTCGATCGCCGGGAGCATCGGTGTCCTGTTCCGTGGCGGCGGCAAAGGCGGCCTCGGCACGCTCGCGATCGGCGGCGGCAGCGGCGGCGGGGCTGGCCTGGGCGGCGGCCGTGCGCTCGGCCAGCACCACGACGCGCGGCGCGGGCCTGTCGGCGGCCAGCGTGCGGGCGCCAAAGAGGGAGAGCTGTCCCTGCCGCTCGGCGAGCAGCGTTCGCACGATCGCGCGGAACGTGCGGCCGCTCTCGAGCGCCGCCTGCACCTCGCGCACGACAGCGAGGTCGGCAAACGAGTACCCGATCTCGCCGCCGTCACGCCGCGGCTCCACCAGTCCCCACTGGGCCAGCGAGCGCAGGTGCTCGTCGCGGACGGCCGGAAATCGCGTCCGCACCACGCGGGCAGGGACGCGCTGATCGACCATGCCGGCCAGCGTAGCAGATCGGCAGATCATGTATCCTCAGCCCCATGCTCCTCGCCGGCGATCTGGGCGGCACCAAGACGCTGCTCGGCCTGTTCAAGCCTACGAGCGGGCGCCCGGATCTCCTCGACATGCGCGCGTACGCCACGCGCGACTTCCCCGGCCTGTCGGCCATGCTGTCGGCGTTCCTCGGCGCGACGGGCACCCTGCCGCACGAGGTGCAGGCGGCCTGCGTCGGCGTCGCCGGGCCGATCCGCAAGCAGGCGGTGAACGTCACCAACGTCCCGTGGACGGTGGACGCGCGCGAGCTCATGGCCACGACGGGGCTGCGGCGCGTGTGGCTGCTCAACGACGTCGAGGCGATGGCGCACAGCGTGCCGGTGCTGCACCCCGACGAGCTCCACGTCGTGCAGAAGGGCACGTTCTCGCCCGACGGCAACGCGTGTCTCCTCGCGCCCGGCACCGGCCTCGGCGAGGCGATGCTCGTTCGACAACACGGGCGCCTGGTGCCCTCGCCATCCGAGGGCGGCCACACCGACTTCGCGGCGCGGACGCCGCGCGAGATCGCCCTGCTGCAGTTCCTCACCGCCCGCTACGGGCGCGTCTCCAACGAACACATCCTGTCGGGACCAGGCCTGGTCAACCTGCTGCGCTTCACGAGCGACGAGGCGTCGCCCCTGCTCGAGGGCAACCTCGACGACGTGCCTGCCGAAGTGACGGCGCGCGGCATCGACGGCAGCGACCAGGCGTGCGTCGAGGCGCTGTCGCTCTTCCTGCAGATCTACGGCAGCGCCGCCGCCAACGTCGGCCTGCACTGCGTCGCGACGGGCGGTGTCTTCCTGGGTGGCGGCATCCCCTCGAAGATCCTGCCGGCGTTCGACCGGCCCGAGTTCCTCGACGCCTTCCTCGACAAGCCGCCGATGACGCCGCTGCTCGCCACGATGCCCGTGCACGTCGTCCTCAACCGCGAGGCCGGGCT
>JBIQIB010000002.1:0-54210 GCA_044508265.1 Acidobacteriota bacterium | reverse complement strand
CGCCGCTGCTCGCCACGATGCCCGTGCACGTCGTCCTCAACCGCGAGGCCGGGCTGCTCGGCGCCGCGACGTACGCGGCGGGACTGGTGAAGCGGTGAATCGGCGAGTCAGCGTGCCAGCTTGTCGGTTTGCCGGCGGATCGGCGTGCCAGCTTGTCGGCGGATCGGCTGGCCGCCCTGGCCGGCTGGCCGACCTGCTGACAAGCTGACACGCCGACTCGCCGATCCGCCGCTACATCCTCATCGCGAGCGCGCGCGCGTCGGGTGGGCGCTCCGCGGGCAGCGGCGACAGACACGCCATGATCGCGTCGCTGAAGGGCGGCGGGACGTCCTCGCGCAGGGCGCCGAGCGGCTCGGGACGCGTCCGCAGCATGGCGCCCATCAGTTCGGGTAAGGATCCGCCGACGTATGGCGCGGAGCCCGTCGCCATGTAGTAGACGAGCGCGCCGACGGTGAACAGGTCGCCCGCCGCGGACGGCTGGTCGCCCATCAGCACCTCGGGCGCGACGAACGGCAACTCCGAGTGCGTGATCGCCTCGCCCCGCAGTGCGGCGTCGCTGAGCGTGGCCAGCAGGTCCTGCACCTGGCTGATGCCGCCCGACGACACGAGCACACGGTCGCCGTCCGCGTCGTGCAGGATCCGGGTCGTGTACGGGCTGATGCCGCAGACGAAGGACCCGCGCCGGTGGAGCGCCGCGACGGCGTCCGCGAGTTGCGCGGCGAAGCGGTGCAGCAGGGGCAGGGCCAGCGGCCCCTCGCGGGCGAGCCGCTCGGCCACGCTGTCACCCTCGATGAAGTCGGTGACGAGGAACAGCAGCTCGTCGGTCTCGCCGAGGTCGCGTACCTGGAGGATGCTCGGGTGCACCACCTGCATGGCACGCGCCTCGCGCAGGAACCGCTCGCGCGCAGCCGCCCAGTCCGTGACGTCGTCGCGCCGCAGCACGCGTACGGCGACCGGCGTCTGCATCGTCGCGTGCCGGCCCAGATAGACGTGGCTGCCGAGACGGCCTGCCGCGAGCGGGCGCTCGAGCTGGTACTGGCCCACGACGGGCAGCGCACGCGCGGCAGCGTCGGACGTGTGATCCGTCACTCCCGCGACCGCTGGCCGCGCTGCGTCGCGTGACGCGCCGTCGCAGAGCGCGGCGGCGAAGGCCTCGACCGACGGGAACCTGTCGTCAGGCGACTTTGCGAGCGCGCGCAGGACGACCTCTTCCACAGCGGCCGGTACGTCCGCCACCAGCTCGCGCAGCGGGCGCGGCGGAGCCGTCAGGTGACGCGTGACGACGACGAGCGGCTCGGGATGCGTAAAGGGCGGCTGTCCGGTGAGCAGCTCGTAGACCATCGCGGCCAGGCTGTAGAGATCGGACCGCGGGTCGGTCGGCTGCCCGCGCAGCTGCTCGGGCGGCGCATACGTCACGGTGCCCAGGAAGTCGTGCGCCCTCGTCAGGCGCTGGTCGTCACCCGTCGCGCGCAGGTGCGCCAGACCGAAGTCCACCAGCTTGTAAACGAACTCGCCCGACGCATACTCGTGGCCCACGACGTTGCCCGGCTTGATGTCGCGATGGACGATGCCCGCGCCATGCGCCGCCTGCAGCGCGCTGCAGATCGTCGGCACGACGCGCAGCACCTCGTCGAGCGGGAGGCGCCGGTCGACGGCGAGCCGCTGCATCAGGCTCGGGCCGTTGAGGTACTCCATCACCATGTACGGATGGCCCTCGGCGTCGACGTCGTAGTCGAGGATCGAGACGATGTGGGGATGCCGAAGCTGGGCGGCCGCACGGCTCTCGCGCAGGAAGCGCTCGCGCAGCGCCTCGTCGTGCGGCGCGGTGAGCACCTTGATCGCGACGTCGTCGCCGAGCACGGTGCGGCGCGCCCTGTAGACGGCGCCCATTCCCCCGCGGGCGAGCAACTCGACGATCTCGTATCGCCGCTCGAAGAGAGCCCCGGGGGTGAGCACGAGCGCTACGCCCTGCGGCGTCCGGAGGCCACCAGCAGCGCAATGCCGCCGATCAGCGCAGCGGCGCCGACGAGCGGCGGCAGCGGCACGGTCTTCTCGGTCTCGGCCGTCGCTTCGATCGGGCCGATGTCCACGATCTGTTCGCGGGTGGTGTAGGTGAAACCGCCGTAGGCGAGCGCCAGGACGCCGGCCACAACGAGTACGATACCTGCCAGGCGCATCGAACGTCCTCCGATGCCGATCTTAACAGAGCCCCATGAACCATCTTGCCGCCGCGCTGGCCATCCCGACCGTGCTCGTGCTCGCCATGACTGCTTCCGCTCAACCGACGGCCGAGGCCCAGGCCATCCGATATTCGCTGCGATTTCCGTCGCCGTCGACGCATTACGTCGAGGTCGAGGCGTCCTATCCGACCGGGGGCGCGCCGCACGTCGATCTGATGATGGCCGTGTGGACGCCCGGGTCGTACCTGGTGCGCGAGTACGCGCGCCACGTGGAAGGCGTCGAGGTGGCCAGCGCCTCGGGCGCGTCGTCGCAGGGCGTCGAGAAGACGGCGAAGAACCGCTGGCGGATTCCGACCGGCGGCCAGCCACGCGTCACCGTCCGCTATCGCGTGTACGGGCGCGAGATGTCGGTGCGCACCAACTGGATCGAGGACGGCTTCGCGCTGCTGAACGGCGCACCCACGTTCCTCACGCTGGTGGACGGACTGCAGCGCCCGCACCTCGTGGACCTGACCCTGCCTGAGCGCTGGCAGACGGCGGTGTCGGGCATGCCGGGCACCGGCTCGGCCGACGATCCCTTTCGCGCCGCCAGCTTCGACGTGCTCGTCGACAGCCCCATCGTCGCCGGCTCGCCCGCCATACACGAGTTCGACGTGGACGGGGTACCCCACCTGCTGGTGAACGTCAACGAAGAGGCCAGCTGGGATGGCGCGCGCGCCGCCACTGACGTCGCGGCCATCGTCCGGGCGCACCGCGAGCTCTGGGGATCGCTGCCGTACGAGCGGTACGTGTTTCTCAACGTCATCTCGGAGGCAGGCGGCGGACTGGAGCACGCGAACTCGACGGTGCTGATGACCAGCCGCTGGGCGATGGGCACACGGCAGGATTACCTCAACTGGCTGAACCTCGTGAGCCACGAGCTCTTCCACGTCTGGAACATCAAGCGGCTGCGCCCGCGTGCCCTTGGGCCGTTCGACTACGAGCGCGAGAACTACACGCCCAGCCTCTGGGTCGCGGAAGGCTTCACGAGCTACTACGGCGACCTGCTCGTCCGACGCGCCGGACTCGCATCGCCGCCCGAGTACCTGGCCTTCCTCTCCGAAGAGATCAGGACGCTGCAGACCACGCCGGGGCGTGAGGTGCAGTCTGTCGGGCAGGCCTCCTTCGACGCGTGGATCAAGTACTACCGCCCCGACGAGAACACGCGGAACACGGCCGTCAGCTACTACACGAAGGGCGCCGTCATCGCTGCGCTGCTCGACGCGCGCATCCGTGCGGCGTCTGGCCACACACGGTCGCTCGACGACGTGATGCGGCGGCTGTACGAGCGCTTCGCTGGAGAGGCGGGGTTCACCGAAGACGACCTGCGCGCCGTCGTCAGCGAGGTGGCCGGGAGCGACCAGGGTCCGTGGCTGGCCAGCGCCGTCGACGGCACGGACGAACTCGACTACACGCCGCTGCTCGAGACGTTCGGCCTCCAGTTCGCGCCCGCCGACGCGAACCTGTCGCGCGGATGGCTGGGCCTCGAGACGCGCGACGACGGGGGGCGGCTCGTCGTGACGCGCGTGGTGCGCGGCACACCGGGTCACGACGCCGGGTTCAATGTGGACGACGAGATTCTGGCCATCGACGACTACCGGGTGCCAGCCGACCAGTGGAACCGCCGCCTGCTGCAGTACCCGCCGTCACGTCAGGCCGAGGTGCTCGTCGCGCGGCGGGGCAAGCTGCTGCGCCTGCCGGTGACCTTCGCGGCCGACCCCGGCAACGCCTGGCGCCTGCGCCTGCGGCCGAACGTCACGGCCGGCCAACAGGCGGCGTTGAAGGCCTGGCTCGGCGCCTGGTGACGGCGTCGAGCCCCCGGCGCCGCCGGCGGTCGAGCATCACCGACAGCGCGACGTAGTAGACCGGATAGATCCACGCGCTCCACAGCAGCCAGCCCGGGGCGGCGTCGATCCACGCGATCATCAGCAGCACCTGCACGCCCCACAGCGTCGTCAGGACGAGCGTGAGCCCCTGCCATGTCGAGGTGCGCGACGGGTAGACGTACCGCACCGGGATGAACACCCCGGCCGCGAACGCGAGCAGGATCAGCGCGAACGTCTCCGGCCGCCACTGCCACGCCAGCCCGTAGACGACGACGATGTTCCAGTACGAGGGAAAGCCGGTGAAGAAATGGTCGGTGGTCTTCGCGTCGGCACGGGCGAAGCCGAAGGCGCTCGACAGCAGCACGGCACCGGCAGGCAGCCACGCCCACGTTCGGGGCAGCGCCCCGGCCTGCCAGGCCACGAGCACCGGGACGGCGACGTAGGTCAGGTAGTCGACGATGTCGTCGAGGCGGGCGCCATCAATGCCGGGCGCGTATCTGTCGACACGCGCGAGGCGTGCAAGGGCACCGTCGGTGGCGTCCACGAAGACGGCGACCGCGAGCCAGGCGAGGGCCATGCGCACGTCGCCGGCGAGCGCCGCCATCGTGGCGAGCGCGGCCAGGAGCACCCCGCTGGCCGTGTAGGCATGGACGGCGTGGGCCGCCACCACGCGCCAGATGACGTGGGCGGAGGCTGGCGGCATACGCGTGAGGCTGGGAGGCGCCGGACGACCGACGCACCGAATGGACTGGGTCTACTGAAGCTCCGCCATACGGCGATCGATCTCGGCGACGGCCGCTTCGAGCTGCGCCTTGCGGACGGCGTGCTGCGTGGTGTCGAGCTGGCGCGTCAGTTCGGCCTTTGCAAGCCGCAGCGACTCGTGCGCACGGAGCTTCTCGGGGTCGACCCCCGCGGCAAGGCCCCGGCGACGCCGCTCGTGCTCGCGGGCATCCAGCTGTTCTTGTAGTCGGGCCTCGGCGTCGACGAGCCCTTCGCCGGCGTCACTCATGTATGCATTCCCTCCAGGATGAGGCCGATGACCTCATGGGCCTCGACCGACTAGTCTACCCTACCTGCAGTGGGTCCCCTCGCGCCCTTCCACCCGCTCGTGCGCCGCTGGTTCCACGAGTCGTTCGGTTCGCCGACCGCCGCGCAGACGCGCGGGTGGCCGCCCATCGCGCGGGGCGAGTCGGTGCTGCTGCTGGCGCCGACGGGCAGCGGGAAGACGCTCGCCGCGTTCCTCTGGAGCCTGCACCGGGTGCTCTTCGACCCGCCGCCCGAGCGGGCGCGCCGCTGCCGCGTGCTGTACGTGTCGCCGCTCAAGGCGCTCGCCGTGGACGTCGAGCGCAACCTGCGGGCGCCGCTCGCGGGCATCACGCGGCTCGCGCGCGAGACGGACACGCCGCACCTCGTGCCGACCGTGGGCATCCGCACGGGCGACACCCCGCCGGCCGAACGCGCGCGTCAGCAGCGGCACCCCCCTGACATCCTGATCACGACGCCGGAGTCGCTGTTCCTGCTGCTGACGTCGAACGCACGCGAGACGCTGCGGTCGGTGGACACGGTCATCGTGGACGAGATCCACGCGCTCGTCGCCACCAAGCGCGGCGCGCACCTGGCCTTGTCGCTGGAGCGCCTCGAGGCCATCGTCCGGCAGCCGGTGCAGCGGATCGGCCTTTCGGCGACCCAACGCCCGCTCGACGAGGTCGCACGCTTCCTCGGCGGCACGCTGCCACCCCCCGCCGGCGGCGGGCGCACCGCCGCGGGCGGGGACGCTGGCGCGAATGCGGTCGCGGATGCGGCCGGACCTGCACGGCCCGCTGCGCAGAACGGCGCGGAGCTGGGCGACGGCGGCGAAGACACGGCCGTCCGTGAGGTGCACGACGAGTTCACAGCGGCCAGCACGCCCGGCGGTGTGCAGCGCCCCGTCACCATCGTGGACGCCGGACGCGCACGCCAGCTGGCGCTGCGCATCGAGGTGCCCGTCGAGGACATGGCCCGCATGACGGTGCCCGAGCCCATTCCGAGCGGCCCGGCGGCCCAGGGCCCCTCGACGCCGTCCATCTGGACGGCCATCCATCCGCGGCTGCTCGAGCTCGTGCGCGCGCATCGGTCGACGCTGCTGTTCGTCAACAGCCGGCGCCTGGCCGAACGGCTCGCGGCCGCCCTGAACGAGCTCGCCGGCGAGCCGCTGGTGCGTGCGCATCACGGGTCGCTCGCCAGGACGCAGCGCGTCGAGATCGAAGACGCGCTGAAGGCCGGCCGCCTGCGCGGCCTGGCCTGCACGTCGTCGCTCGAACTCGGCATCGACATGGGCGCCGTGGACCTCGTGGTGCAGATCGAGGCGCCGCCGTCCGTCGCGAGCGGGCTGCAGCGCATCGGGCGGGCGGGCCACCAGGTGGACGCCGTGAGCAGCGGCGTGATCTTCCCGAAGTACCGCGGCGACCTGCTGGCCTGCGCTGCCGTCACGCGCGCCATGCGGGAGGGACGCGTCGAGGCGACGCGCTACCCGCGCAACCCGCTCGACGTGCTGGCGCAGCAGATCGTGGCGATGGTCGCCATGGACGACTGGCACGTGGACGCGCTCTTCGCGCGCGTGCGCCAGGCTGCCCCCTTCGCCGCGCTCGACCGCATGGTCTTCGACGGCGTGCTCGACATGCTGTCTGGCCGTTATCCCTCGGACGAATTCGCCGAGCTGCGCCCGCGCCTGACCTGGGACCGGCTCGCCGGACGCCTGACGGCCCGCCAGGGGGCGAAGCGCGTGGCGGTCGCCAACGCCGGGACGATTCCGGATCGCGGCCTGTACGGCGTCTTCCTCGCAGGCGCGCCGGCCACCGCCGCCCGGGTCGGCGAGCTCGACGAAGAGATGGTGTTCGAAAGCAAGCCCGGCGAGACGTTCCTGCTCGGCGCGTCCACGTGGCGCATCGAGGAGATCACCCACGACCGCGTGCTCGTCACGCCGGCGCCCGGCGAACCCGGCAAGATGCCGTTCTGGAAGGGCGACGGGCCCGGCCGCCCGCTCGAGTTCGGCCAGGCGATAGGCGCCCTCGTGCGCCAGCTGCGGCGTGAGCCACCGGAGGCTGCGCAGCAGCGGCTCGTGACCCATCACGACCTCGGCGACACCGCCGCGACGAACCTCCTCGCGTACCTGGCGTCGCAGGACGACGCCACGGAGGCCGTGCCCGACGACCGCACCATCGTCATCGAACGGTGCCGCGACGAGCTCGGCGACTGGCGGCTGTGCCTGCTCTCCCCGCTCGGCGGCCAGGTGCTGGCGCCCTGGGCGATGGCCGTCATGGCCCGCCTGCGCGAGCAGCTCGGCCTCGACGTCGAGACCATGTGGACCGACGACGGGTTCGTCGTGCGGGTGCCGGACATGGACGAGCCGCCCCCGCCGGAGTGGCTGCTGCCTGCATCCGACGAGGTCGAAGGGCTGGTGCTGCGGCAACTCGGCAGCACGGCGCTGTTCGCGGCCCGCTTCCGCGAGTGCGCCGGTCGCGCCCTGCTGCTCCCGCGCCGCCGGCCCGGCCGCCGCGCGCCGTTGTGGCAGCAGCGCAAGCGTGCGCACGACCTGCTCGGCGTCGCCGCGAAGTACGGCTCGTTCCCGATCCTGCTCGAGACCTATCGCGAGTGCCTGCGCGACGTGTTCGACATGCCGGCGCTCGTGGCCACGCTCGAGGCGCTCGAGCGGCGGTCGCTCCGCGTGGCGCACGCCGACACCGCGGTGCCTTCGCCGTTTGCCGCGTCGCTGCTGAATGGGTACGTCGCCAATTACCTGTACGACGGCGACGCGCCGCTCGCGGAACGGCGGGCGCAGGCGCTCAGCATCGACCAGACGCACCTGCGGGCGCTCATCGGCACGTCGGAGCTGCGCGACCTGCTCGACGCCGACGCGCTCGCGCGAACGGAGGCGCAGCTGCAGGCGCTGGCCGAGGAGTACCGGGCACGGTCGGTGGACGGGGTCCACGACCTGCTGCTGCGGATTGGCGATCTGACGGCGGCGGAGCTCGAGGCGCGGACGCACGGCGTGGACGCACGCACGGCCGCGGCGTCACTCGTGGAGGCGCGGCGCGCCCTGTGGCTCCCCGTCGCCGGCGAATCGCGCCTGGCAGCCGTCGAGGACGCCGCCCGCTATCGTGACGGGCTCGGCGTGCCGCTCCGTCCGGGTCTGCCCGATGCGCTGCTCTCACCCGTAACCGACGCCCTTCGTGACCTGGCGTCGCGCTACGCCAGGACGCACGGGCCGTTCACCACCGAGGACTTCGCCGCACGGTTCGGCCTCGGCGTCGCCACCGCCCGGATGGCGCTGCTGTCGCTGCAGGCCGACGGCCGCCTCCTCGACGGCGAGTTCCGCCCGGGCGGCACCCAGCGCGAGTGGTGCGAGCCCGGCGTGCTCGCCACCGTCCGCCGAACGTCGCTGGCGAGGCTCCGCCGCGAGGTCGAGCCTGTGGACATCGCCGCGCTCGGCCGGCTGCTCACGCAGTGGCAGGGTGTCGGGCGGCCCCGGCGCGGCCTCGACGCGCTGCTCGACATCGTCGAGACACTGCAGGGCCTGCCCATCGCCGCCTCGATCCTCGAACGCGACATCCTGCCGGCGCGGCTTCCCGGGTATCAGCCGGCAGATCTCGACGCGCTGCTGTCGGCGGGCGAGGTCGTCTGGTGCGGGGTCGGGCCACTCGGCGAGCGCGACGGCCGCATCGCCCTGTACCTCACCGATCACCTCCCGGTGCTGTGGCGCGGCGTCGTCGCGCCGGCGGACGAGCCGCTGCCCGAGCGCGAGCAGCGGATCCTCGACGTCCTCGGCGGACGGGGCGCCCAGTTCTTTGGGCCCCTGCACGACGCCGTCGGCGGCGGCTTCCCCGGCGACACGGTGGACGCGTTGTGGACGCTCGTCTGGCGGGGGCTCGCGACCAACGACACGCTGCAGGCGCTGCGCGCGCTGGTGGCACCGCCGAAGAGCCGCGAGCGCCGTGCGCGTGGCATCGACGGCCGCAGCTTCCGCACGCGGCGACAGTCGCCCCCCGAGGCCGCGGGTCGCTGGGCGCTCCTGCCGACGCGGGCAGACGTGACCGCCACCGACTGGGCCGCGGCAATGGGTCAGCAGCTGCTGACGCGGTACGGTCTGGTGACGCGCGACACGGCCGCCGCGGAAGGCCTGCCGGGCGGGTTCTCGGCGGTGTACGACGTCTTCCGTACGCTCGAAGAAGGCGGGCGCATCCGCCGCGGGTTCTTCGTCGCCGGGCTCAGTGGGATGCAGTTTGCCGCGCCGGCCGCGGTCGACCAGCTCCGCGCGTTGCGGGTGCCCGACGAGGAGCCGACGGCCGTCGTGCTGGCCGCCACGGACCCCGCCAATCCGTACGGGGCCCTCCTGAAGTGGCCGGGCGCCGATCACGCCGGACCGGGCCGCGGCCCCACCCGGAGCGTCGGCGCGCACGTCGTCCTCGTGGACGGCCACCTCGCGGCGTGGATCCCGCGCGGCGCCGCTTCGCTCATCACCTGGCTGCCCGAGCACGAGCCGGACCGCGGCCGCCACGTTCAGGCACTCGCCGCGGCGCTCGCGCAGTCGCCGCTGCTGCGGGCGCGCGACGGCGGGCTGCTCCTGACCGAGGTCGACGGGGCGCCGATCGCCGGGCACCCGCTTGCCGCCGCGCTCGGCGCGTCGGGGTTCACACCCGGCGCACGCGGCATGCGGGCGCCGCATGCCTGAGGGCGACACGATCTTCCGCGCGGCGCGCACGCTCCATCGCGCGCTCGCGGGACAGCCGGTGACGGGATTCGACACGGGCCTCGCGCATCTCGCCGTCGTGCACCAGAACGCGCCAATCACCGGTCGCACGGTGCAGCGGGTCTACGCACGGGGGAAGCACCTGCTGGTGGAGCTCAGCGGCGGCCTGACGCTGCGGACGCACATGCGCATGTCCGGCAGCTGGCACGTCTACCGGCCGGGCGAGAAGTGGCGGCGGCCGGCGGCAGCGGCGCGGATCGTCGTGGCGACACCCGCGTACGTCGCCGTCGGCTTCGACGTTCCCGTCGCCGAGTTCGTGGACGAAGGATCACTCCCGACGGATCCGGTGCTCGCGGCACTCGGCCCCGATCTGCTCCAGGAACCCTTCGACGTGGCGGAGGCTGTGAGGCGGCTGCGCGGCAGTACCCAGGCAACGCTGGCCGAGGCGCTGCTCGATCAGGGCGCGGTTGCCGGCATCGGCAACGTCTTCAAGAGCGAGATCCTCTTCGTCCGGCGGCTGTGGCCCTTCCTGGCGCCAGGCGCGCTCGACGTCCCCGGCTGGGAGGCCCTGATCGCGGAAGCACGCCGCCAGCTTCGCGCCAACGTCGTCGACCATGCCGCCGCGGGCTTTGTGACGTCCACCGGTCAGCGCCGCACCACGGGGCGGCTCAATCCCGCCGAGCGGCTGTGGGTCTACGGCCGGGTGGGACGCCCGTGCCGGCGCTGCGGCACGCGCATCGAGATGCGGCGTCAGGGCGTGCTGAACCGTTCGACCTACTACTGCCCCAGGTGTCAGCGCGCGCCGTCGGAGTCAACGTCAACGCCTGAAGGCTGACGAGCGTCGCATGCTCACGGGCGCGCCGCCGGGCCATCCGTCGGCTCGAAGGTGAAACCCGGCGCGATCGCCGCGGCGACCTCGCGACAGCGGGCGGCCTCCGCGGAATGTCCGAGCCGCTCGTGTGCGGCCGCAAGGCCGAGCCACGGCTGTACGCGCCACGGATGCGCCGCGATCACGGCCTCGTACGCGGTGACGGCGGCTGCGTACCTGTCGGTCTGCAGCAGCAGGTCGGCCTCGAGCTCCCGGGCGATCACGACGGGCACGTAGGCGTCGCCAAGGGTGTGGCGGAGGGCCGTCTCGGTGGCGTCCGCCTCGTCGAGCAGCAGCTGCATCTCGTCGCGCTCGTACTGCCCTCCGGCCACGGCGGCCTGGACCAGGCGCGCGGCGCGGACGATCTCGAGGTCGCCGGACGCTTCGCCCTGTGCCGCCAGCGCACGCGCCGTTTCCAGCACGCGGTCGAACGCCGCGGCGTCCTGCGTGCGCCACGCCAGACGCGCGGTCGCCAGCCCCGTCACCATGGACGCCAGCCACGGCGTCCGCTCCCGCAGTGGGCCCGCGAGCTCCGGGGCCCGCGTCCACGCGCGTGCATCGACGATGCGGGTGGCCGTGAGCCTGTCGAGAAGGTCGTGCCACGCCTCCCGGGCGCCGGAGCCGGTGGCGCCCCGCCCGGCGGAGGACAGGCCCGACACGTAAGCCTCGCGGGCGGCGCGGATACGGCGATCGGCCTCATCCCAGGCGCCCCGGCGCAGCTCGCCCCGCACGCACTGCCGCAGGAGGACGCGGGCGTCCTCGCCCCTAGACGCCGTGAGTGGTGGCTGGTCCGGGGGCGGGCATGCCGGTCCGTCCTGCCGCGCGGCGCCGGCCACCGACAGACCCAGCACGAGCAGGAGTGATAAGGTGTGGGGCATGTCACTGGCTTCCGGACTCTACGCGAAGTTCACCACCAGCGAAGGCACGTTCACGGCCCGCCTCTTCGAGCAGGAAGTGCCCAACACCGTCGCCAATTTCGCTGGCCTCGCCGACGGCACCAAGCCCTGGCTCGACCCCGTGACCAAGCAGGAGATGCGCCGGCCCTTCTACAACGGGCTGATCTTCCACCGCATCATCGATGGGTTCGTCATTCAGGGCGGCTGCCCCACCGGCGACGGGATGGGAGGTCCTGGCTACCGCTTCGGAGACGAGTTCCACCCCACGCTGCGCCACGATCGCCCCGGCATCCTGTCGATGGCCAACGCGGGCCCGAACACCAACGGCAGCCAGTTCTTCATCACGCTCGCGCCGACGCCGCATCTCGACGACCGCCACTCGGTGTTCGGCGAGGTCGTCGAGGGGCTCGACGTCATCGAGAAGATCGGCAAGGTGCCCACCGGCCGCATGGACCGTCCCGTCAACGACGTCGTCATCGAGCGGATCGACATCGAGCGCGTCGCCTGACGGCCTGACCACCGCATTCACCTTCGGGGCGTGCCACGCTGGTGGCTCGCCCCGTCGTACGTTGTGGCCCTGACGCGTCGCGCGCTAGACGGCGCGGGCGAGCTCTTCGCGCACGCGGCTCAGCAGCCGATCGGGCGCGAACGGCTTCTGCAGGAAGGCGCGTCCCGCGTCGATGATCTCGCGCTGGACGACAGCGGCATCGGCGTATCCCGACATGAACAGGACCGGTGTCCCGGGCCGCAGCGTCTCGAATCGCTCGGCAAGCGCCAGCCCGTTCAGTCCCGGCATCACCACGTCGGTGAGGAGCAGGTCGATTGGCCCCGCGTGCTGCCCGCCGAGGAGCAGCGCCTCGTCGGCGTTCTGCGCCGACAGCACCACCAGGCCTTCCGTCTCGAGCAGCCGCCTGACCAGCTTCAGCACCGAGGTCTCGTCCTCGACGACGAGCACCGTGCGCTCGGCTCGCGAGGGCGCGACGATGTCGGGCATCCCGCCCACCCCTGCCGAGGCCTCGTCGGTTGACTCCACGGCGTGCTCCGGCAGGTAGACGTGGACGGTCGTGCCCTGCCCGGCCGCCGTCTCGATGGCCATGGCGCCACCGGTCTGCCGCACGATGCCGTACGCGGTGGGCAGGCCGAGTCCGAGACCGAAGCGCTGGCCCGGATCCTTCGTCGAGAAGAACGGCTCGAACGCGTGTGCCTTCGTCTCCTCGTCCATGCCCGTGCCGGTGTCGGACACGGCGATGTGGACGTAGCGTCCGGACTTCACCTGCAACGCCTCGGCGTCGGTCTGCCCCAGCGGCTCCAGCGTCAACGCGATGGTGAAGGTGCCGCCGTCCGGCATCGCGTCACGTGAATTGACGGCGAGGCTGAACATCACCTGTTCGATCTGCCCGGGGTCTGCAAAGACGTCGGCGGCCACGTCGGGCACGTCGAGCGCCACCGTCACCTGCTCGCCCATGAGGCGGCCGAGCATCTTCTGCATCTCGCCGACCATCATCGCGACGTCGACGACTTCCGGCTGCATCACCTGCCGGCGGCTGAACGCCAGCAGCTGACGCGTGAGCGCTGCCGCACGCATTGCCGCGTTGCGGATCTCGTGGAGGTCGAAGCGGCGCGCGTCGCCCGTGTCGAACTGCGAGTCGAGCAGGTCGCAGTACCCGACGACGGCCGTCAGCAGGTTGTTGAAGTCGTGCGCGATGCCGCCCGCGAGCCGCCCCACCGTGTGGAGCTTCTGCGACTGCCGCAGCGACTCTTCGAGGCGGGTGCGGCGGCTGGTGTCGCGGTACTTCCACAGGTGGCCAATCAGCCGGCCGTTGACCACGACGGGCGAGTAGTCGCGATCGATGGTCGAGCCGTCGGGCGCCGTGAAGGTCTGGGGAGGGGCGGGCTGCGCCGCCGCCCGCAGCGCCTCGATGCCGTCCTCCCAGTCGGGAGGCGCTCCGCATCGCGCCGCGGCCGCCGCCGACGCGGCCGCCTGCGCCATCTCTGTCATGCCGTCACCCTGGCGGGGCAGGTCGAACAGCTCGCAGTACGCCGGGTTGACGAACGCCGTGCCGCTCCCCGCCTCCTCGAGGCAAATCGCCTCGCGGAGGTGTACGACGAGCGGGGCCATGGCCGAGAGCTGAGGGGAGCGAGTCCACATGATGATCGCGTTCTATCCGGCGAAGCGCCACTGCCGCCCGACGCGTGCGACGCGCGTGAGCAGCGCCTCGTGCAGCATCACGTTCAGCACGACCAGTCCCCCCAGGGCCGCGAACGTGCGGGCCGTCGACGCGTAGACGACGGGTTGCCAGAGGGGGATGGTCGTGATCACGGCCACGACGGGCAGCATCAGGACGAAGAGCGCAAACGATCGTACACCCTGCCGCGTCGGCTGCGAGAACGGCAGGGCGGGGTTGAGCCACAAATCGGCCACCAGGATGGCGTGCGACAGCAGCCCCAGCATCACGCCGTGCACCACCAGCTGCATCCACGGCCGCGGCGCCTGCCACTGCAGCAGGCCGAGGACGACGACCAGGTACGGCACGAGGAAGCGGGCGACGATCGCATTCTTGAGGCCGACGACCAGTTCATCGAACGGCATCGGCGACACGTGGAAGATCCACGACGCCCGCCACGACTCGCTGTGCACGAGGAACTGCCGGAGCATGGACGGGAAGAACAGGACGGCATAGTAGACGAGGATGGGCTCCTGTCTGAGCGCGTCGGGTCCGCCGCTGTCGCTGAAGCCCGCCAGCAGGTAGATGATCGTGAGCGGCAGGATGCCGAGCACGCCGAGCCGGAACTTCTGGTCCACGCGGAAGTGCGCCCTGGCGAGCAGTCCAACGGCATGGTGGGCCGGACCGGCCACCAGCGTCTGCAACGGCAGCCGGCTCTCGACAACGCCGCGCGACGCCGGCGTCCCCGCCCCGACGTACCGGGCGTAGGCGAGCGACAGTCGCCCCTGCGCCAGCCACGTGAGCAGCGCCAGGAAGACGAGCGGCAGCACCGACACGGCGACGTCGAGGCGGGTGCCGCGACCCTCGACGATCTCGATCCACGCCGCGAACCAGGCGGCGGGGTTGAGGTACGTGGCTGGCGTCCTGGCCAGGGTCAACGAGCTCAGGTCGCGCAGCGTCCGCGAGAACAGCAGGAACCCGCCGACGAACACGAACGACATGCCGAACTGCAGGTATCCGAGCGCGCGCTGCAGCCGCTGCGCCGGGACGACCGTCATGAGCGAGACGAAGACGACGATGACTGCAACAGGCACGAGCGCGGCCATCGTGAGCGCGGCCAGCAGGCTCGCGAATGCCGCCGCCACCGATCCGCCGTTCCACTTGATCGCGTAGGCGACCGCCGGCAGGCACGCAAACGGCGCCGCGAGCACCCACATGTAGACGATGACCGAGGTGAGGCGCGCGGCGAAGAACGTGCGCGCATCCACGGGGCGGTGCCCGAGGATGCCGTAGTCGTCGGGCGACAGCACGACACCCGTGAAGTCGACGAGCAGCGCCAGGGCCACCGTCGATGCCAGCAGCACCATGTAGATGGTGCTCGCCAGGAAGGTGTCGTCGAACGTGGCGATGAACAGCGCACACAGTCCGCCGTACACCAGTTGCGTGAAGAGCGCGCCCACGAGGGTCGTCGCGCCCGACCGGCCCATCGGCGTGCCCACGCCGCGGATGTCGCGGAGGTCGCTGAGCAGCGAGATGTGGACGAGCGCCCTCCACTGAATCGGATCGGCACCGAACGCCCGCGCGACGATGTCGATCATCCGCGCCACTCGAGTGACGACAGTGCCGCCGCCGCGGCGCTCGTCACGTCGCGCGCGCCGGTGAGCGCGGCAAAGGCCTCATCGAGGCTGGCGCGGCCGCTGCGGGCGATGATCTCCTCGGGCGTGCCTTCGGCGATGGCGCGGCCGTCGGCGATGATGACCAGCCGCGAGCACATGCGCTCGACGACGTCGAGCAGGTGCGAGCAGAACAGGATGCTGCGGCCCTGGAGGGCAAGGCCGCGCAGCAGCTCCTTGAAGACGAGCGTCGCGTTGGCGTCGAGGCCGTTGAGCGGCTCGTCGAGCACCAGGACGTCGGGGGCGTGCAGCAGCGCCGAGACGATCAGCACCTTCTGCTTCATGCCCTTCGAGAAGCCGACCATGCGCGTGCCACGCATGTCCGACATCTCGAACATCCGCATCAGCTCCTCGACGCGCGGCTCGACGTGTTCGGGCTCGAGCCGGTAGAGCAGCGCGACGAAGCGGAAGTATTCGTCCGGCGTCAGGGCGTCGTAGAGCGCGCCCGACTCGGGCACGTAACCGACGCGCCGCTTGACCGCCATGGGATCGGCCACGACGTCGTAGCCGGCGACCTGCACCTCGCCGCGCGCCGGCTCGAGCATGCCGGTGATCACCTTGACGGTGGTGGACTTGCCGGCGCCGTTCGGGCCGAGGAGGCCGACGATCTCGCCCGCACCGACGTCGAAGCCGAGCCCCTGGACGGCCGGCGTGTCGCCGTAGGCGTAGTGGAGATCGCGGACGCGTATCACGCCGCGATTCTATCGCGGGCGCGGGTGGGCGCCCGGCAGCCGACGGGGGGCGGAGGAATGGTCAGGCCGGGCGGGCGACGGGCGGGGGGGCGGCCGACGGGGTGATGAACCTGGTGTCGAAACCGCCGCGCTTCAGGAACGTCTCGAAGCCCGCCTTGTCCACCGACTTCGAGTACGCCTCCTCCGGCGCGACGACCTTGTTCTTGACCAGCTCGAACAGGCTCTCGTTCAGCGTGATCATGCCGAGCGCCTTGCCGACCTGCATCATCGACGGGATCTGGAACGTCTTGCCCTCGCGGATCAGGTTGCTGACCGCGTTGTTGACGATGAGCACCTCGAGTGCCGCCGCGCGGCCGCCGCCTATCTTGCGGCAGAGCGTCTGCGCGATGACGCCCTTCAGCGACTCGCTGAGCATCACCCGGATCTGGCTCTGCCTGTCGGCCGGGAACTGGTCGATGATCCGATCGACGGTCGATGCCGCCGTCGTCGTGTGCAGCGTGCCGAAGACGAGGTGGCCGGTCTCGGCCGTCTCGATGGCGATGGCAACGGTCTCGAGGTCGCGCATCTCGCCGACGAGGATGATGTCCGGGTCCTCGCGGAGTGCCGCGCGCAGCGCGTCCTTGAACGAGTCGGTGTGGTTGTGCACCTCGCGCTGGTTGATCAGGCACGCCTTGTTCTCGTGCACGAACTCGATCGGGTCCTCGATCGTGATCACGTGGTCGTGGCGCGTGCGGTTGATGTAGTCGACCATCGCGCACAGCGTCGTCGACTTGCCCGAGCCCGTGGGGCCGGTCACGAGCACGAGCCCCTTGCTCAGGCCGCACAGCTGGAGGATGTGCGGCGAGAGGCCGAGGTCCTCGGCCGTGAGGATCTTCGAGGGGATGACGCGGAACACCGCGCCCATGCCCTTGCGGTCCATGAAGATGTTGGCGCGGAAGCGCGCCACGCCGCCGACCTCGTAGGCGAAGTCGGAGTCGCGCCGGGCCTCGAACTCCGCCTTGTTCTTCTCCGGCGTGATCGGCCACAGCAGGCGGTGGATGTCGTCGGCGGTGAGGGCCGGCGCCGCGGGATCGATGGGCATCATGCGCCCGTCCTTGCGGATGAGCGGCGGGACGCTGGCGCTGAGATGCAGGTCGGACGCTCCGGTCTGCACCATCAGCCGGAACAGGCGGTTGATCGGCGGCTCGGCGACGGCGGCGGACGGAACGGCAGCTGGCTCCATGTCTCCTGCCACATCGGCAGCACGCCCGGGTCGCTTGAGCGCGGTGAACCTCCGCGAGCTGCCGGACTTGCCACCTGCGCGGGTTCGGAGTACACCACTTGCCGTGACACAGCGCATGGGCACCGAAGGGCCGGCGGCGCGCCGGCTGACGATGGGACTCCGCCTCGCCGGCCTGGCGGTGGCGCTCTCGCTGAGCGTGGCCTGCGCGCCGGATAAGACGCCGCCTGGCGCTGACACCCCGACGACGACAGCGACGCCGGCCGGCTTCGGGCCCGGTGAGCGTGTGCTGCTGGACGCCCACAACGCGTACCCGTACGAGGGGCGCTTCGCCGACAGGATCGACCGCGGGCTCGCCACCGGACTGCCCGTGGCCATCGAGCAGGACCTGATCTGGCGGCCGCGCCCGGACGGCGGCGGCGACTCGGTCGTCGCGCACGACGTCGAACACGCCGGCGACGCGCCGACGTTCGTGAGCTACTTCTTCGAGCGTGTCCGTCCTCTCATGGAGCAGGCGCTCGCGGACGACGATCGCGCGAGCTGGCCGGTGCTCGTCCTCAACCTGGATTTCAAGACGACAGAGCCGGAGCATCTCGAGGCGGTGTGGCAGACGCTCGGCACCTACGAGTCGTGGCTCACGACGGCGCCGCGCACCGACACGCCAGACAGGCCGGAGCCGCTGACGGTCGGCCCGCTCCTCGTGCTGACGGGCACGAGCGCGGACCAGGCGGCGCGGTTCCACGACGCGGTGCCTGTCGGCGACACGTTGCGTCTCTTCGGCGCCATCGACGTGCCCGCGCCGACGGGTGACGACGCCGCCGCGCGCGCGGAGGCGCTCGCGACGATGCCGCCCGACACGCTCATCGTCCGCCGTTCGGGGAACTACCGCCGCTGGGTCAACTTCCCGTGGGGTGTCGTCGAGGCAGGCGGCCCGCCGCGTGCTGGCGACTGGACGGACGCCGACGACGAACGCCTCCGGTCGCTCGTCGAGCGCGCGCATGGCGAAGGCCTCTGGATCCGGTTCTACACGCTGAACGGACACGGCGAGGACGGCAACCAGGGCTGGTTTGCCGGGTACAACTTTGGCAGCAGGGAACGGGCCGCCGTCAGGTGGCGTGCCGCGCGCGAGGCTGGCGTGGACTTCATCGCGACGGACCAGTACGAGGACTTCATCGCCGCGCGCTGAGCTGCCGTGCGTTTAATCGCACCTGCTAGTCCCTTTTTACTAGGCAGCTCCTGTGTCCGGGGGCATACCCTAGTCGGAATGAATGGAGCACGACAGTGCACGGCGGTGGCCGCGCTCGTGGCCAGCCTGGCCGTAGGCATGAGCCGGCCCTCCGCGCAGACCTCGCCGTCCCTCACCTTCACCGACGTCACGAAGCAGGCCGGCATCGGCTTCACTCACGAGAACGGCGCCTTCGGCCAGAAGTACCTGCCGGAGACGATGGGGTCGGGCGTCGTCGCGTTCGACTACAACACCGACGGCTATCAGGACCTCTATTTCGTGAACGGGCGGCACTGGCCGGGCCGTCCCGACAGCGGCGCGCTCCCCGCCTTCTACAAGAACAACGGCAACGGCACCTTCACCGACGTGACGAAGGAGGCCGGCCTCGCGGTGTCGATGTACGGGATGGGCGGGGCCGCCGCCGACTTCGACAACGACGGGCAGATCGACCTGTTCGTCACGGCCCTCGAAGGCAACCGGCTGTTCCGCAATACCGGAGGCGGCAGCTTCGAGGACGTCACGGCGAAAGCGGGCGTGGGCCGCAGCGACTTCTCCACCGGCGCCGCATGGGTCGACTACGACAACGACGGCTTCGTGGACCTGTTCGTCATCAACTACGTGCAGTGGTCGCTCGAAGGCGACCTGCGCTGCTCGCTCGACGGCAAGACCAAGTCGTACTGCACGCCCGAGGCGTACAAGGGCGTGTCACCCAGGCTGTACCGCAACAACGGCAACGGCACGTTCGAGGACGTGACCGAACGCGCCGGCCTGCACGATCCGGAGAGCAAGGCGCTCGGCATCGCCCTCATCGACGCCGACCAGGACGGCTGGATCGACCTCTTCGTGGCCAACGACACGCAGCCCAACCGGTTGTACCGCAACTCCGGCCGCGGCACCTTCACCGACGAGGGCGTGCCGGCCGGCGTGGCCTTCAGCGAGGTGGGCACCGCACGCGCGGGCATGGGCACCGACGCGGCCGACTGGGCCGGCACCGGACGGCCGGGGCTGCTCATCGGCAACTTCTCGCACGAGATGCTCGCCCTCTACAGGAACGAAGGCGACGGCCTCTTCATCGATGAGGCGCCCGGGTCGAGCCTCGGCCGCGACGCGCTCCTGACCCTGACGTTCGCGGCGTTCTTCGTGGACGCCGACAACGACGGCCGGCTCGACATCTTCACGGCCAACGGCCATGTCGCCGACGACATCCAGCGGGTGCAGCCGAAACTCACGCACGCCCAGCCGGCGCACCTGTTCCTCTCGCGCGGCGGCACACGCTTCGAAGACATCGCGCCCTCCGTGCCCGCCCTCGCGCGGCCCGTCGTCGGACGCGGCGCCGTGCACCTCGACTTCGACAACGACGGCGATCAGGACCTCGTCATCACGGCCAACGGCGGGCCCGCACGCCTGCTGCGCAACGACGGCGGGTCGCGCAACGCCGCGCTGCGCGTCCGCCTCGTCGGCACGACATCCAACCGCGCCGGCATCGGGACGACGGTCGTGGCGACGCTGCAGGACGGCACGCAGCGCATGGGCATGGTGAAGACCGGATCCAGCTACCTCTCGCAGAGCGAGCTGCCCCTGACGTTCGGCCTCGGCCGCGCCTCCGGCGTGCGTGCGCTGGAGGTGCGATGGCCGTCCGGCGCCGTCGAACGGATCGGCGCCCAGACCGCGGGCCAGACCATCGTCATCGAGGAAGGCCGTGGCGTCGTCAAGACGATGCCGTTTGCGCGTTGAGTGAGAGAACTGCCATGTCTGTGCCGCTTCGACTCCGTTCATGGCTGACGACCGCGTCGGTCGCAATCCTGGCCGGCGCCGGCCTTGCCGTCGTGGGCGCGCAGGGACCGGCGGGTGACGAGTCGCGGCGCGAGCGGGCGTGGCGCGCCAACAACGTCGGCGTCGCGTACCTCGAGCAGTACGACTACGGGCGCGCCGCCGAGCAGTTCCGCAGGGCGCTCGAGATCGACGACACGCTGGCGCCTGCGCGCGTCAACCTCGCGATCGCGCACTTCTACGCGCCCGATCTCGAGGCGGCACGCCGCGAGGCGGAGACAGCAGCACGACAGCCCGACAGTCCGCCCCATGCCGACTTCGTGCTCGGCCTCGTCGCACGCGCCGAGAACCGCGAGGAGGACGCGATAGCGGCGTTCCGCCGTGTCCTCGAGGACGACCCGGCCGACGTCGGCGCGCTGGTGAACCTCGGACAGCTGCTGTTGCAGCAGCGGGCGTACGCGGACGCGGTGGAGGCGTTTGCCACGGCCGTCGAGCGTGAGCCATACAACGTGTCTGCGCTCTACAACCTCGCCGTGGCCCACACGCGCGCGGGCGACCGGGCGCAGGGTGCCGGGATGATGAAGCGCTTCCAGGCGCTGCGAGAGTCTGGCTACGGCACGACCTACTCGAATGTCTACATGGAGCAGGGTCGTTACGCCGAGGCGATCCTCTCGACGGGCGCCGAAGCCGGCCTCGTTTCCAGGGACATCCCGGCGCTGCGGTTCGAGCTTGTCTCCTCAGACACGATCAGCCGCGCGCCGTCCGCGGCGGCCGGGATCAACGCCGCTGACGTCAACGGCGACGGCCGCACGGATCTCGTGGTCGTCGAAGCCAGCCGGGTGCGACTGCTCCATGGGCCACAGTTTGGCCAGGAAGACGGGTCGGCCCTCGTGCGCGACGTCGCCGTCGAAGGTCTCGACGCCCGGGGCGTCGCGATTGCCGACATGGACAACGACGGCCGCGCCGACCTCGTCGCACACGGACGTCAGGGGCTCCGGCTGCTCCGGCAGACCGACGATGGCCATGCCGACATGACAACGGCCGCGGGGCTCGCCAGCGCGCTCGACGTCCATGCCGTCGCCCTCGTGGATCTCGATCACGACGGCGACCTCGACATCGTTGCGGGCGGCGACACGAGAGACGGCAAGCCGGCGCCGCTCGAGGCCTGGCGCAACAACGGCGACGGCACCTACACCGAGCTCGCCGCGACGATCTTCCCGACGCAGGCGCCGGCGAGCGTCCGGCAGGTGATCGCGACGGACGTGGACCTGCGGCGCGATATCGACCTGCTCGTACGCACCAGCAGCGGCACGGTGCACCTGTGGCGCAACATGCGCGACGGCACGTTCGTGGAGGCCACCGCGGCGGCGGGGCTCGAAGCGCTGCCCGCGGCCAGCGCGCTCGCCGTCGGTGACGTGGACAAGGACGGCTATCCCGACGTGGTGGTGAGCGCGGCCGGTGGCGGATCGGCAGTGGCTACCAACAGCTCCGCCGGACGCTTCGCGGTTCGCACCGTCGACGCCCTCGCACCTGACGCGACGGCCATGCTGCTGCTCGACGCCGACGCGGACGGCCTGCTCGACGTCGTGACAGCCGGACCCGCGGGCATCGCCATCGCGCGTAACGCAGGCGACGGATGGCAGGCGCTGCCGACTGGCACGGCCGCCGCCGGTGTTGGGGACGACGCGGACGCGGCACAGGCGGGTCTCTCGGCCCTCGTGGCGCTGGACGCCCAGGGCGACGGCCGGCTCGACCTCGCCACGCTGAACGCCGGCCAGCCGCAGCTGTGGCGGCCGACCGGCGCCGTCCACGACACCGTCGTCGTCAGCCTGCGCGGACAGGTAAGCAATCGCTCAGGCGTCGGCGCGAAGGTCGAGATGCGCGCCGGCAGCCTCTGGCAGATGATCGAGACGGCCGCGTCGTCGCCCGCGGCGACGCCGGCGGATCTCGTCTTCGGTCTGGGCCCCCGCCAGCAGGTCGATGTCGTGCGCGTCCTGTGGCCTGCCGGCATCGTCCAGGCCGAAGTGCAGGCCGCTGAAGCCGGCGCGGACCCATCCGCCGCGGGAGGCGCGGCCATCGCGCGCGTCGACGTGGTCGAGCTCGATCGGAAGCCCTCGTCGTGCCCGTATCTCTTCACGTGGAATGGCGAGCGGTTCGAGTTCGTCACCGACTTCCTCGGCGGCGGCGAGATGGGGTATCAGCTGGCGCCCGGTGTGTTCAACACGCCCGACCCGGAGGAGTACGTCCGAATCCGCGGCGACCAGCTGCAGCCGCGCGACGGCTACCTGGAGCTGCGGGTCACCAACGAGCTCGAGGAGACGCTGTTCCTCGACGGCGCGTCCCTCATCGCCGTGGACCATCCAGCCGACGTCGAGGTACATCCGCGTGAAGGGCTCTTCGCGCCGCCGTTCCCCGAGTTCGAGCTGATTGCCGCCCGGGGCGTGCTGCCCGTCGCCGGTGCGCGTGACGGGCACGGCCGCGACGTGCGCGACGCGCTGCAGGCCGTGGACCGCGCGTACGTGGACGACCTGCCATTGCTGCCCATCCGCGGCTACGCCGAGCCGCACGACCTCGTGCTCGATCTCGGCGATGCGCCCGCGCGCGGCACGCTCCTGCTGCTGACCGGGTGGACCGATTACGCGTTCTCGAGCGACAACGTCGCGGCGGCGCAGGCCGGCCACGCGCTGCAGCCGCCGTCGCTGGCCGTGCGCGATGCGGCCGGCACCTGGCAGACCGTCGTCGAGGAAGTCGGCGTCCCTGTCGGGCGTCCGCAGACGGTGGTCGTCGATCTCACCGACAGGTTCCTGTCTGCCGACCGCAGCGTGCGCATCCGCACCTCGATGCGCATCTACTGGGACGCCGCGGCCGTCGCGTCGCGCGACACGGTGCTGCGGCCCGTGATGACGCGGCTCGCGGCCGCCGACGCGACGCTGCGGTGGCGCGGCTTCTCCGCCATCGCCTCCGACGGCGAGCCGCTGACGTTCGATTACGCGCGCGTGTCGTCCGCGTCGCCCTGGAAGCAGATGCCGGGCCGCTACACGCGCGAAGGCGACGTCCGGATGCTGCTCGAGGCAGTGGACGACCGCTTTGTCGTCGCGCGTCCCGGCGACGACGTCGCGTTGCGATTCGACGCCCGTGGTCTCCCCCCGCTGCGTGAGGGCTGGACGCGAACGTACCTGCTCCATGCGGACGGCTTCAGCAAGGAAATGGACATCAACTCCGCAAGCCCCGATCAGGCCTGGCCGCTGCCGTGGCACGGCATGCCGGGCTACCCGAGCGCGCCGGCGCCGTCGACCCGGCGCACCGATGCCACCACGCATGACGAGGCGGCGTACGACGCTGCGGATCCCGACTGGGTGACGCGCTACAACACGCGCGTCGTCGGGCGGCAGGTGCCGCGCCTGGGCGGAGTTGCGCCGTGAGCCTCCTGCGCTACGCCGCCGCGGCGTGTCAGACGGAGCTTCCGTGCCCGACGAATCGCGACGGGATGCGCGCCAACACCGACCGCATGATCGAGATGATCGACGCAGCGGTCGTGGGCAGCGGCCCTTTCCTGCCCGTGCGGCTGGTGGTGTTCCCGGAGTTCGCGCACGCGGCGCCGGTCTACCCGACGGTGGACGCGCTGCTCGAGCATCTGGCCGTCGAGATCCCCAACGAGCACACCGAGCGCCTGCACGAGCGGGCGCGCCGCCACGGCATCTATATCCAGAGCGGCTCCATGATCGAGCGCGACGCACGATGGCCGGGCGTCGTGTTCAACACCACGTGCCTCATCGGCCCCGACGGCCTCCTGTCGCGCTACAGGAAGGTCAACACGTGGATCCCGTTCGAGGTGCACGCCAGCCCGCACGACCTCCCCGGCTACGACGAGCCGCTCTTCCCCGTCGTCGAGACGGAGATCGGCCGCCTGGGCTGCGCGATCTGCTACGACTGGCTGTTCCCTGAGGTACTCCGGCAGCTCACCGCCAACGGGGCCGAAGTGCTGATCCGCGTGTCGGCCTACATGGACCCGTGGGGCGCCACCGAGCCGATGAACTGGTGGACGATCATCAACCGCGCTCGGGCGATCGAGAACATCGCGTGCGTCGTCGCGGCGAACCAGGGCGCCAGCCTCCGTCACTATCCGCCGTACTCGTGGCCGGGCGGCAGCCAGGTGGTGGACTTCGACGGCCGCCTGCTGGCAGAAGCCTCGCCCGGGCCGGGCGAGCGCATCGTCGTGGCGCCCGTCGACGTCGCCGCGCTGCGGCACGAGCGCGAGACGCGCGTCGGCCATCACATGTCGTCGCACCTGCGGACGGAGGCGTACCCCGTCTACGGCCGGCCGCGCTTCGCGCCGGCGGGCGACGCGCCGATCACCTACGAGGGCAACGTGCGGCGCATCACGCGCGCCAAGGCGGAATGACGGCGTCCGCTTACGCGAACCGGTAGATGGCGTCGGACGAGCACAGAACGTAGCCGCCCAGCGGGTCGAACGCCACGCCGATCAGCGCGTGTCCGGAGACCATGAGCTCACGGCCGCCGTCGGCGTGCACGCGGTACAGCGCACTCGCGCCGGCGAGCGCGTCCACGACGTGGAGCACGCCGTCGGGCGAGAACGCCAGCCCCTGCGGCCTGCCGAAGCCTTCTACCCACCGCGTGACCGTGCCGTCCGGCGTGATGCGGTAGATGGCGTCGGAGGAGGCGAGCGTCGGGGCCGTCACGTAGAGCACGCCATCGGGCGAGAACGCGAGATGGAAGGCCGCGATGCTGGCCGGCAGGGTCGCGAAGGTCTCGGGCCGGCGCGAGCCCTCGGGCACCCTGTGGATCGTGCCGGAGCGATCGCCCACGTAGAGCGCGCCGTCCGGCCCGAAGGCGAGGCCGCACGCTACGCCCAGGTCTTCGGCCACCTCCGTGTACTGCCCTTCCGGATCGACGGCGTAGACGCTGCCCTCGAAGCGGCTCGAGACGTGCAGGACGCCTTCCCCGTCGAGCGCGAGGCTCGTGGCATTGGAGATGCCGGTGACGAAGGCCTCGCGTGTGCCGTCCCGTTCGATGCGGAACACGGAGACGGGCGTCTCCTGCCCGCGTCCGCCGCTCAGCGTCGCGTAGAGGCGGCCCTCGCTGTCGAAGACCGGGCTGTCCACCTGGTGCAGTCCCGTCGCGACGGGCTCTCCCACCTGCACGAACGCCGTGGCGCCGGCCACGCCGTCGACGGTCACGGGCTGCAATCCGCCCGGCGTGTCGTCGGGAACGCGCACGGCCAGCGTGCGGCTCGACGCCCACGACAGCCGCGCGGCGCCGCCTCCTACCGTCACGGCCGGCAGCCGTCCCGGTCCGACGTCGAAGCCGTCGCCCTCGATCGTGAGGCGCCCGCCACCGGTGACGGCGGACGGCGCGAGGCGCCTGATGCTCGCGCTCATGGCGTCACCCGCCTGGCGCCCGCGAAACGCCGCGCCCAGTAGGTGGCCTCGAGCCTGTCGATGCGCACGTGGCTGCCCACGTTGGGTGCGTGGATGAAGGCGCCGTCGCCGAGCGCGACCCCGACGTGCGAGATGCGCCGGCCTGAGGTACGAAAGAACACGAGGTCTCCCGGGCGGATGCGGTCCGCGCGAATGCGGCGGCCCGAACGGAACTGCGCTGCCGCGGTTCGCGGCAGGCTCACGCCCTGCCGCCGATACAGATACTGGACGAAGCCGCTGCAGTCGAACCCCGTCGGCGATACGCCGCCGGCGCTGTAAGCCGTTCCCTGCAGCAGCCTGGCTTCGTCGATGACCGCGGCGGCCACCAGCGTGGGCGGTGCCACGCGGGCGGTGGGTGCCTGGGAGCGGGCCGCACAGCCGGCGCCCCAGCCCACGCAGGCGGCGACGACGAGGGCCAGTGTCGGACGCGTCAAGATAACTCGTTCGTTAAGAGCACGTTACACCGAGGTGACGCTTGACACGGCAGGGCCGCCTCGGCAACACTCGTCAGCATCAGCGCACAGGATCGCACGAAACGTCCGCCTGGATCCGGCGCGAGAGCTGATCCCCCATGGATCACACACTCCTGCTGAACGCGACGTGGGAACCGCTCAAGGTCGTCCACTGGCAGAAGGCCATCACGCTGTGGTGCCAGGGGAAGGTCGAGGTCGTCTCCGTATACGACCGGGAGGTACGGTCGGTGACCGTCAGCTTCAAGCTGCCGTCGGTCATACGCCTCCTGCGTCGCATCCGGATAAGACGGGCGTTCGACGACGTGCCCTTCTCCCGCGCGAACATCTACGCACGCGACAAGAACACCTGCCAGTACTGCGGCACGCGCCATCATCCGCAGGACCTCACGTTCGATCACGTCATCCCGGTCGCCCAGGGCGGACGCAAGACCTGGGAGAACATCGTCGCCGCCTGCGTGCCGTGCAACAGGCGCAAGGGCGGACGCACGCCTGATCAGGCCGGCATGACGCTCGTGCGGCCGCCGAAGCGACCGTCGAAGGCGCCGGCCGTGCGGCTCACGATAGGCCTCCGCCACACGCCCGAAAGCTGGCGCGATTATCTCTACTGGAACGTCGAACTGGATCAGACGTAGGTAGGGACGGCTCTCCGAGCCGTCCACGCTGTGAACCGCTGACCGCGAACCGCTCGGCGCGCCCGGGTCGTCCGCTAATCGCAGACCGCCGCGCGCTGCGCCGACGGACCGGCAAGCTGACCCGCCGAGCCGCTGACCCGCTGACAAGCTGATCCGCCGCGGACGGCTCGGAGAGCCGTCCCTACCCGAGTGCGTCCATGACGCGCTCCGGCGTGACCCGCGTCATGCAGCGATGATCGATGGGGCACTCGCGAAGCATGCACGGCCGGCACCAGACGTCGGCCGTGAGAATGGTGTGCGGGCCGAGCGGCGAAGTGGCGTGTTCGTCCGTCGGGCCGAAGACGGTGACGACAGGCGTGCCCACGGCCGCGGCCAGGTGCATCGCGCCGGAGTCGTTCGCGAGCACGCGCGAGGCTCGGGCGAGCAGAGCCGCCAGGTGCGCGAGCGACGTGCCGCCCGTCATGTCGATGGCGCGGGCGCCCGCCGGCCTCGGCATCGCGCGTATCACTTCCTGCGCGGCCGGCCGATCGGAGACGGCGCCCACCAGCACGACGACGCCCTTCCGCTCGTCGGTCCATCGGGAGGCGACGCGCGCGACGAGCGCGGGCGGCCACTGCTTCGCGGTGCCGTACGCCGCGCCAGGAGCACAGGCGAGCAGCGGCGCCTCGCCGTCCCAGCCGGCATCCCGCAGCAACGTGTCAGCCTCGTCCAACGCCTGCGCGGGGACGTGCAGACGCACCTCGAGCGGAGGCCGAGGCAGCCCCACGGCATCGACGAGTGCCGCGTAGTAGTCGGCATGGTGGCGCGACGTCCGGCGTGCCGACCCCGGCCGCACTGCGCGCGTCAGCAGGAATCCCCGGGCGTCGCGGCGGTAGCCCCAGCGTTCGGGAATGCCTGCCTGGCGCATCACCCAGGCCGAACCGAACGAGTTGGTGAGCAGCAGCGCGAGATCGTAGCCGCCGGCGCGCAGTTCGGCGGCGTCGGCGCGCTGGGCGGCCAGACCGCGCACGCCCTTCCCTGCCAGCGGCACGGCGCCGAGCGCCGGGTCGATCATCGGCACCAGCGGTGCGAAGGCGGCCGGCAGCGCAACGTCCACGACGGCCTCCGGCCACGCGCGCCGTATCGCCCGCACCGACGGCGCCGCCATCACCACGTCGCCCAGCCAGTTCGGCGCACGCACCACGACGCGTGAGGGCGTGGTCACGAATCAGCCTCGCCGGCAGGCGGCTCCATCCGGAGCTGCGGCGCGTCCGACGTCGGCACGTCGTCGCGCCAGCGGCGATGCATCCAGAGCCACAGCTCGGGATGGGCACGGATGTAGCGTTCGAGCATCCGCGTGCACCGCTGCGTGAGCTCGCGCACCGCGTCGGGCGCATCCGGGTCGGGCATCTCGATCGGCGGCTCGTAGATCAGGCGGTAACGGCCGTCGTTGAGCGGCAGCGCGAACACCGGCACGATCGGCGCCCCCGTCTTCAATGCGAACGACGCCACGGCCGACGTCGTGGCCGCGGGCCGTCCGAGGAAGTCCACCTTCACCGCGTCGGTCGTGAGGATGTGCTGGTCGATCAGGATCGCGACGCCCTGGTTGTTCGACAGCGCGCGCAGGATGCGGCGCAGGCCGCCCTTGCGGTCGATGACCACGTTGCCCGTGCTGGTCCGCAGCCGCTCGAGCAGTGCGTCGAGCTCAGGGTTGTCGAGCGCGCGTGCGACGACAGCGATCGGCGGATAGCGCAACGCGTGCGCGACCGCGTGCACCTCCCAGAAGCCGAAGTGGCCCGTGATGAACAGCGTGCCGCGCCCGAGCGCCTGTGCGGCCTCGAAGTGCTCGGTGCCGGCAAACTCCACGGCGGCCAGCATCTCCTCGCGCGAGAGCCCGCTGAAGCGCAGCAGCTCGAGCATCTTCCGGCCGAAATGGCGGAAGACGTTCCGCGCGATGCGCCGCCGTTCCCGGGGCGACCGCTCGGGAAACGTCGCGGCCAGGTTGTCGAGCGTGATGCGCCGGTGGCGCGCGTCGAGCACGTAGGCGGCGCTCCCGATGCTGCTGCCAAGCCCCAGCACGACCCGCTGGGGCAGGCGCTGGACGACAGCCGACGTCCCGCGCACGAGCGCGGTCTCCAGGCGGTGACGCACGCTCGGCGTCATGCGCCCTCCGCGTCGTAGTCGAGGCGCGCCCGCAGCCAGGCGTGGAAGGCCTCGACAGGCTCGATGGCGACGTCGAGGGGAATCACCGCCATGGGAACGGCTGCCGGCTTGCGCCGCTCGAACTTCACCGCGTCCTTGGCCGTCGTGATGATGGCGTCGGCGCCCGCGGCGGCGACCTGACGCTCGATGTCGTGCAGGTCGGCGTCGGTGAACACGTGGTGGTCGGCAAAGCGCACGTGGCCGGCCAGCTGCCAGCCTGCGCGCGTGAGGTCGTCGGCGACGCGCTCGGGCCACGCGATGGCCGTGACGAGCAGCACACGCTGTTTCTTCAGACTTCGGAAGTCGGTCACGCCCGCGAGCGGACGCGGCGGGCCGAGGTGGCGCGTGACCTCGAACACCGGCCTGTCGCCGAGCGTCTCACGGCCGAATGCCAGGCTGAACTCGGCGGCCGACGTGCCGACGGCGAGCATGGCGTCGGCAAACGCGAGCGCCGCGCGCGATTCCCGCAGCCGTCCGGCCGGCACCACCTCGCCGTGCAGCAGGTCTTCGAGCGTCAGCAGGACGAGGTTCACGTCGCGCGCCAGCTGCACGTGCTGGAACCCGTCGTCGAGGATGTGGATGGTGCAATCGAGGTGCTGCTCGGCGTACAGCCCGGCGAGGTGCCGCCGCGGATGCACGAGGACGCAGCACCCCGGCAGCTCGCGGGCGAGCATGTAGGGCTCGTCGCCGCTCTCCGCCAGGTCGGCCCGCATGCGTTCCGCGTCGCGGACGACGACGACGTCCGGCGTCTTGCGTTCGCGGCGGTAGCCGCGGCTCAGGATGGCGGGACGCTCGCCCCAGCTGTGGAGCAGCCGCGCAAGCGTCGCCACGACCGGCGTCTTGCTGCGCCCGCCCACGGCGAGGTTGCCGACGCTGATGACCGGCCGCGTGAGCCGCTGTGGCGCCTTCTGCCGCCAGTGGCGCCGTGCGGCGGCGACACTGCCATACAGGCGTGCCGTCGCCCGAGTCATTCCCAGTGACCAGTCACTCACGTCTGCATCACGTCCTTGCCGCGTCCTGCGGCACGTGGCCGGCGGCGGGTACGACGCTGGCCATCGCCTCGATCGTGCGCGCCGCGGCGCCGCGATGGCGGTGCACCAGCACGCGCGCGCTGGCGCCCAGCGCCTCGCGGCGCGCCGGCGACGCGAACAGCTCGAGCACCGTGCGCGTGAACGCCTCGGCATCGCCGACCTGCACGAGTGCGTCCTCGTCGATGAACGTCCGCGCGATCTCCGGGAAGTTGTGCATCGACGGGCCCACCACGATCGCACGCCCGAACAGCGCCGGCTCGAGCACGTTGTGGCCGCCGCCGTCGACGAGGCTGCCGCCGACGAACACGACCGTCGCGAGCGCGAACAGGGCCGCGAGCTCACCCACGGTATCGACGATCACGACGTCGGCCGTCAACGGATCGCCAGGCGCGAGCGACGTGCGGCGCACGACTCGCAAGGCGCGTGCCGACGCCAGCGCCGTCACCTCGTCGAACCGCTCGGGGTGCCGCGGCACGAGCAGGAGCAGGGCCGACGGCTCGCGCGCGCGGAGCGCCTCGAACGCGTCGAGCACCAGCGCGTCCTCGCCGCGCAGCGTGCTGGCCGCCAGCAGGACGGGCCTCGTGCCGACGCTGCTGAAGTACGCGAGCACCGGGTGCGCGGCGCTGCGCTCGAGCAGCGACCAGTCGAGCGCGTCGTACTTGAGGCTGCCCGTGACGAGAATGCGATCTGCGGGCGCGCCCATCGCCCGCAGCCTGCCGGCGTACAGCTCCGACTGCGCGCAGAGCAGCGCGACCTGTTCGAGCACGGGCTTGAGCAGGACACGCGCGGCGCGGTACCGGGGGAAGCTCCTGTCCGACACGCGGACGTTGACGAGCACCACGGGCACGCCATGTCGCCGGCATTCCCTGATCAGCCGCGGCCAGATCTCCGTCTCGACGACCAGCAGCGCCGCGGGGCGCAGCCGGCGCAGCACGCGGCGGACGCTGAACGCGAAGTCGAGCGGCAGATAGAACAGCCCGTCGAGGCCGGGCAACTGACGCGCGGCGATGTCGCGACCGGTGCGGGTGGTCGTCGACAGCACCACGGCGTGGCCGGGAAAGCGTTCGCGCAGCGCCGGCAGCAGCGCGCGCGCGGCCAGCACCTCGCCGACCGAGACGGCGTGCACCCACACGGATGGCCGGCCGTCCGCACCGAGGGTGGCGGGGAGGCGTCCGAAGCGTTCGCCGATGGCGTCGGTGTACTTGCCGTGCCGCCAGGCCTGCCAGAGCAGCCATGGCGAGACGAGGGTCAACGCCACCGAACCGACGCAGCTGTAGAGGAAGTACATGACGGCCGCGGCCCGGGGCCCGTCGAGGATACCGGGGCGGAAGTATAGCGCACCGATGCGGTAGTATTGGAGGTTCCGAGCGGCGCCCCGGCGCCTCCTGCCGGCTCAGGCAGGACCCCGTGACGCCCGGTCATCGGCATCATTTCAGGCGACGGTCTCGCCATCCCAGTGGAGGGTCTTGCATGGGCATCAAGGTAGGCATCAACGGCTTCGGACGCATCGGGCGCAACATCATGCGCGCGGCCATGGCGCATGGCAACGCCATCGACTTCGTCGCCGTCAACGACCTCACCGACACGAAGACGCTCGCCCACCTGCTCAAGTACGACTCGATCCTCGGGAACCTCGACGCCGAGGTCGAAGCCGGCGACGGCTGGATCAGCGTCAACGGCGACAAGTTCAAGGTGCTGTCGGAGCGCGACCCGGGCCAGCTGCCCTGGGGCGACCTCGGTGTCGACCTCGTCTTCGAGGGCACCGGCCGCTTCACCAAGCGCGACGACGCCGCGAAGCACATCACCGCGGGCGCCAAGCGCGTGATGATCACGGCGCCGGCGACGGGTCCCGACGCGACGTTCGTGATGGGCGTCAACCACGAGGACTACGACCCGGCCGCCCACCAGGTGGTGTCGAACGCGTCGTGCACGACCAACTGCCTCGCGCCGTTCGCCAAGGTGATCCACGAGGAGTTCGGCATCGTCAAGGGCTGGATGACGACCATCCACAGCTACACGAACGACCAGCAGCTGCTCGACCTGCCGCACAAGGACCTGCGCCGGGCGCGCGCCGCGGCGGTCTCGATGATCCCCACCACGACCGGCGCCGCGAAGGCCGTCGGCGAGGTGCTGCCGGACCTGAAGGGCAAGCTCGACGGCTTCGCGATGCGCGTGCCGACGCCCAACGTCTCGGTGGTGGACCTGGCCGTCATCGTGGGGAAGAAGACGACGGGCGACGAGGTGAACGCGGCGTTCCGCAAGGCAGCCGAGGGCCCGCTGAAGGGCATCCTGGCCATCGAGGACGCGCCGCTCGTCTCGATCGACTTCCGGGGCAACAGCAACTCGTCGATCGTGGACGCCGCCTACACCAAGGTGATGGACGGCGACTTCGTCAAGGTGCTGAGCTGGTACGACAACGAGTGGGGCTACAGCAGCCGCTGCGTGGATCTGGCCCTGTACATGGCTGGAAAGGGCCTCTGAGGTGAAGCGCTCGGTCAAGGACCTCGACCTGAAGGGACGGCGCGTCTTCGTGCGCGTCGACTTCAACGTGCCGCTCAAGGACGGCGTCATCGGCGACGACACACGCATCCGTGCGTCGTTGCCGACCATCAGGTACGTCCTCGAGCAGGGAGCGACGGCGGTCCTCGCGTCGCACCTCGGGCGCCCGAAGGGCAAGCCGAACCCCGAGTACTCGCTCCAGCCCGTCGCCACACGGCTGTCGGAACTCCTCGACCGTCCGGTCACGTTCGCGAGCGACTGCGTCGGTGAGCCGGCCCGCCAGGCCATCGCGGCCGCGGGGGCCAACGGCGTCGTGCTGCTCGAGAACCTGAGGTTCCACGCAGGCGAAGAGGCCAACGACGAGGCGTTCGCGCGGCAGCTCGCCGAGCTTGCGGACGTCTACGTCAACGACGCGTTCGGCTCGGCCCATCGGGCGCATGCCTCGACCGAGGGCATGGTGCGCTTCGTGGACGACGCCGCGGCCGGCCTGCTGATGGCCAACGAGGTCGGCTACATGGGCAAGGCGCTCACCTCGCCCGACCGCCCGTTCGTCGCCGTGCTCGGCGGCGCCAAGGTGAGCGACAAGCTCGAGGTCATCCAGAACCTCCTGCCGAAGGTGGACGCGCTCATCATCGGCGGCGCCATGGCATACACGTTCCTCAAGGCGCAGGGGCTCGAGGTGGGCAGGTCGCTCGTCGAGGCCGACCTCGTGGACACGGCGCGCGAGCTCATCGACGCCGCCGCGAAGGCGGGCGTCACGCTCGCCCTCCCGAACGATCATGTCGTCGCGGAGAAGCTCGACGCGAACGTCCCGTCCGAGACGCTCGCCGTGGGCGACGCCGCGATTGGCGAGCGGATGGGCCTCGACATCGGCCCCGAGACGGCGGCGCGGTATGCGGAGATCATCCGCGGCGCGAAGACCGTCGTGTGGAACGGCCCGATGGGCGTGTTCGAGATCGACGCGTTCGCGCACGGCACCAAGACCGTGGCCGACGCGGTGGCGGCGGTTGACGGCGTCACGATCATCGGGGGCGGCGACTCGATTGCCGCCGTCACGAAGGCCGGCGTGGCCGATCGCATCAGCCACATCTCCACCGGCGGCGGCGCCTCGCTCGAGTTCCTCGGCGGACGCACGCTGCCGGGGGTGGCCGTACTGCCCGACCAATCGACCGACTGAGGAGCCGAGGAGCGTCCGATGCGTGTTCCGCTGATTGCCGGCAACTGGAAGATGTTCAAGGGCGTGCACGAGGCGGTGGCCTACGCCAAGGAACTGCGCGTGCTCGCCGCCGACATCGTCGATCTCGAGCTGGTGCTCGCGCCGCCGTTCACGGCCGTCAACGCCGTGGCCGACGCGCTGCGCAACTCGAACGTCGCCGTGGCCGGCCAGGACCTGTTCTGGGAGAAGGAAGGCGCCTTCACCGGCGCCGTGAGCGGGCCGATGCTGCAGGAAGCGGGCGCGGCCCTCGTCATCGTCGGACACTCGGAGCGCCGGCGCGTGTTCGGCGACACCGACGCGGACGTGAACCGCAAGGTGCACGCGGCGTATGGCGCGGGCCTGGCGCCGATCGTCTGCGTGGGCGAGACGCTCGACGAGCGTGACGGCGGCCGGACGTTCGACGTCCTCGACACGCAGGTCAAGGCCGCGCTCGAGGACGTGTCCTCGTCGCAGTTCTCCACCATGGTGATCGCGTACGAGCCGGTGTGGGCGATCGGGACCGGGCGGAACGCGACGCCGGACCAGGCGCAGGAGGCGCACGCGCACATCCGCGGACGCCTGCAGCAGTGGCTCGGCGCGGATGCGGCCGACGGCTGCCAGATCCTGTATGGCGGCAGCGTCAAGCCGGACAACGCGAAGGCGATCCTCCAGCAGCCCGACGTGGACGGCGCGCTGGTGGGCGGCGCGAGCCTCGACGTCCAGAGCTTCCTGGCCATCGCGCGCGCGGCGCTGTAGTCGAAATGCCCGGCGGTAGTGCCGCTGAAGCCAGCGCTACCGCCGCGACCCGACCCGATGTATACTGAGGCGTTATGCTGTACGGATTGCTCGTCGCCCTCTTCGTGATCGTCTGCGTCCTCCTGCTCGTGGCGGTACTGCTGCAGCAGGGCAAGGGCGGCGACATCGCGGCGGCGTTCGGTGGCGGCGGCGGCCAGGCGGCGTTCGGCGCCCGTCAGGGCGCCACGGTGCTCGCGAAGGGTTCGGCGATTCTCGGCGGGCTGTTCATGATCGGGGCGCTGGCGCTGGCCATCGTCGGGCAGCGGGGTCCGGGGTCGGTGATGAGCGGCGTGCCCACGCCTTCGTCCCAGCCGGCGCCTGAAGCGGCCGCACCGGCCGCGCCCGTGGCGCAGGAACCGGTGGTCACGCAGCCGGAGGCCGTGCAGCAGGACGAGGCTCCGAAGGCGCCCGAGGCGTCTGACGCCACGTCCGAACCACCCAAGCAGTAGACGTACTTCGGGAAGGCCTTTCGGTTCTTCTCACAGGCCCCGCGACCTGCTATAGTCCGGGGCTCGGCCGGCGACAACGGCACGCACCTGCCAGGCGTGACGGCCGGCATCCCACCGCACGCGGAAGTGGCGGAATTGGCAGACGCACCAGCTTGAGGGGCTGGCGGGCGCAAGCTCGTGGGGGTTCGAGTCCCCCCTTCCGCACCAGACTTCGCTCGCCTTCGGCGAGCTTCGTCCAGGCAAGCTCACGAACTCTCGGCGAGAGCTTCGTCCAGGCCAGCTCACCAGCTTTACGAGCTTCGTCCACGTAAGCTCCACCCCCCCAGCGAAGTCTGTCCCGCCGAAGCGCCGCAGGCGCGAAGGCGGACCGGTCCACACACTCGGACCGGCGCCTCACGACTGCGGCGAGCTACGGGTGTCTCCCCCGCTAGCCGCCCATACCCCCGTCCCGCGCGAGACCCTTACGAATCACCACACGTTCTGCTCCGCCAGGCAGAGCTCGCGGCTCCGGACGACGGCGTGACGCGCCCGGCCCTCGTGCCCAGGCGGTCCGACAGGCGTACCATGCCTCCGGAGCATCCAGCATGAAGCGATCACGTCGCGAGTTCATCGGCTCGAGCGCGGCACTTGCCGCCCTCGCCTCGACGGGCGCCGTGCCCGCCGGCGCGCGGTCCATACCCGGCACCAGCCAGCGCTGGGATGAGTCGTGCGCGTGGATGAAGCTTTCATTCGCCTACTTCCACGGCGGCGTGCGCGCGCGGCCCGAGCGCGTGAGCATGGCCAGACAGATGGGCGTGCTCGGCGGCGTGGGCGGCGGCGGTCGCGATGTGGCCGAGACGAAGCGGGCGTACGAGGAGATGGGCCTCGAGTGGACGGTGCTCGAAGGCGTCAACCTGACGCGCGCCCAGCTCGGCGTCGAGGGCCGCGACGAGGACATCGAACGGTTCATCCGCCTGATTCGCGATTGCGCCGCCGTCGGCCAGCGCGTCATCTGCTACAACTGGATGCCGGCCGTGAACTGGTCGCGCAGCGACACCGCGCGTCCCGACCGCGGCGGCTCGCTGGTCACGGCCTTCGACCTCGAACACGCCAGCACGGAGCTCACCGAGTACGGCGATCGCTTCACCCACGACGACCTCTGGAAGAACATGACCTACTTCCTGAAGGCTGTCGTTCCCGAGGCCGAGCAGCACGACGTGCTGCTGGCGCTGCATCCCGACGACCCGCCCGTCGAGCGCCTCCGCGGCATTCCGCGCATCATCACGTCGATCGACGCGCTGAAGCGGGTGACGCAGATCTACCCGAGCCGGCACAACGGCCTGACGTTCTGCCAGGGCAGCATCGCGAGCCAGGGACCGGACGTAGACATTCCCGGGGCGATTCGCTGGTTCGGCGAGCGCGGGCTGATCCACTTCGTGCACTTCAGGGACGTGCGCGGCACGCCGGCCAGCTTCGTCGAAGCCTGGCACGACGATGGACAGAACGACATGTACGCGGCGATGAAGGCGTACTACGACGTCGGGTTCCGGGGACCGATACGGCCAGACCACGTCGCCACCGTCACCGGCCTCGAGGAGAACCGGTTCCCCGGCTACAACGACCTCGGCGCCATGTTCGCCTTCGGCTACATCAAGGGCCTGATGGAAGCGGTGATGAAGGCCTGACGCGTCAGGGCTCGCGTCGCAACGGGGCCGGCGTGGCTTTCGGTCGGCGCACGCGGACGTCCGTACGCGCCTGCGTGATCGACAGCCGCCCTCGCGCGAACGTGCCGCGGACGTCTACGGCCGCGACGCCGCGGGTATCGAGTGCGCGCAGGACGAACGAGGCCTGCTCGCCGTGGACAGCCGCAGTGCCCGCGTAGAGCGCGCGGCCACGTACCGACGTGACGGTGATGCCGATCGTGCCGTCCTTCATCGGCTCGGTGAGCACGTGGTGCTTCACCTCCCAGCCGCTGCCCTCGAGCACTCGCCGCAACGCGACGACGCCGGCCTGGGCGTTCGCGCTGGCGAGCCGCGCCACCCCCCCGGTGACGGCCTCGTCACTGAACACGAACAGCAGGTCGCGGTCGATGCAGCGCAGGGCGATGGCCCCGGACGGGGTGAGGCGCAACGCGGGCTCCTCCTGACGGACGGATTCGACGGCCTCCGCGGCCCGCGACGCGGTGGCGCTGCGCACCTCGATGGGCTGCGCGTGCTTCGTGCTGACGCGCAGCGTGCCTGACGGCCGCACGGGACCTGCTCCGGCGGCCCCCAGGCGGTGCCGCAGCAGGACACCGGTGTTGCGCACGGCGTCGCCGACGACTCCGCGGCGTCGCGACAGCGTGCGGACGGCGGTACTCGCCGCCTCGCCACCCGCAACCGACAGCCCCTGCAGCACGCCCCTCAGCGCCACGTCGTCGGTGACGGCGAGCGCGCGCTGGAGCGCGTTGACGGCCGAGCGCGTCCCCAGCTGCCCCAGGACCGTCGCCGCCATCCCCCGCAGGCGCGGCGTTTCGGCGTCGTCCATGAGCAGCCGGCTCATGTCACGCACCTTCTGGGCGTAGTCGACCCGCGAGAGGAGCGCGAGCGCCAGCGGGCGTGACAGCTCTCCCTCGCCACGCAGCGCCGCGGCACGCAGCTCCTCGAGGGAATAGCGGTCCGGCCAGGTCGCGTCGTCCGTCGTGCGGGGCCTCGTCACGATGTCTCCTCAGCACGCCCCGCGCACGGAGCAGTGATCGTCCATGTCGTCGCCCTGGCCGCTCGTCAGCAGCACGGAGTTGCGGGTGCTGCTCGCCGAGCCGCTCTGGCACATCAGGTTCGTCGGCTGGTTGTTGCGGTGTCTCAGACTCAGGTAGTGCCCGACCTCGTGGGCAAACGTGCGCGCCGTCTGCTCGGAGCCCCACAGTCCGGTGGTCGCGCCTGTGAGGCCTTTGGCGTCCTTGTCGCACGGCCCGTTGACGGCCGAGCGGCCGAGCAGGATGCCGGAGCCGGACGGGATCATCATGTTGTGCGGCACGAAGACGTCGATGCCGCTGTTGTTCACCGACCAGTTGTCCGTCAGGTCTTCGAGGTCGCCGCGGCGGGTAGGCGAGTCGAGGCCGTCGGCGTCGGCAGTCGGGATGATGTAGTGCCGTACGCGCCCGATGCCGAGGCCCACCGTGTGGTAGATGTTCCTGATCCTGAAGATGCTGTAGTCGATCTCGATGTAGTCGTTGTCGGTGAACTGGTCGCTGCCGACAGCGATGACGTTGAGGTGCAGGAAGTCGCCCTGCAGACGTTGCTCCTGCCGCAGCAGCGACACGGTCACGTCGGCGCCTGTCGGGTCTGGCGGAAGCACGCCGCGAGCGAAGCCGAAGTAGTCGCCCAGCACCGAGAAGGAGCTGGAACTGCTGATGCCGATGCACGAGGCTAGACTGCGAAGCGAAGCCATCGACAGTACCCTACTGCAGCGTGACGAGGATGGGGATCAGGCCGCGGCCGTCCGGCAGCGGCGCCAGCGCCTTGCCCAGTACCGCGCCGAACGCGCGTCCGGGATCGACCACACGCATGGCGTGTCCCGGCGTGTCGGACGTCGTGAGCAGATCGCCGACGCTGATCGCGCCCTGCGACGCGTCGACCTTGCAGAACGTCTTGCCGGCGAGCGCCACGGGCCTGCGGTCGGGGTCGTCGTCGAAGCTGTCGAGCAGGATGCCCGGCTTGTACCCGCCGGCGCCCGACACGACCCCGGCGACGCGCGGATCGTACGCCGTCATGCTGCGTCGCAGGCCGCCGGCGTCATCGATGACGAGCACGGTACCCGCGTCGACGGTCGCGGCGTCGCGCACGTCGAAGTGCTCGGCGCAGTCGGCGCCGTGCAGCCGGATGTCGCCCGCCCCGCCGTCGAGATGGATCCTGACGTTGCCGGCATCGTCGCGCACGCGGATGTCGCCCTCGTTCCCGGTCGCACCGACATCGAGCACCGCGAAGTCTGCGCTGAAGTGGAAGACGTCACGGCCGCCCGCGTCGCGGATGATGAGGTCGCCTTCATTGCCGCTCGCCCCTATGTAGAGGGCGGCGTGCTGGCCATCCATGTGGAAGACGTCGCGACCCGCATCGTCGCGGACGATGATGTCGCCCTCGTTGCCGCGCGCGCCCACGAAGACCTGCGCGTTGGCGCCGTTGAGGTGCACCGCGTCGTTGCCTGCGTTGTCGCGGACGACGACGTCGCCCTCGTTCCCCGCCACGCCTACGTAGAGGGCCGCACTCTGTCCATCGAGGTGGACGGCTTCCCGTCCCGAGCCGTCGCGGACGATGACGTCGCCTTCGTTGCCGTTGGCGCCGACATGAAGGGCCGCATTGGAGCCGTTGAACTGGAGCACGTCGCGCAACGTGCGTCCGACGCGGCGCCGCACGGTGATGTTCGAACCGCCCCCGTCCAGGTGGATGGTGTCGCGCCCGCCGCCGTCCCGCACCACGACGTCGCCTTCGTTGCCATTGGCGCCCACATAAAGCGCGGCGGTCGTCCCGTTGGCATGAATGACGTCACGGCCATTGGCGTCGCGGACGACCACGTCCCCTTCGTTGCCCGCCGTGCCGACGTACACAGCGGCCGCCGCGCCGTCGACGCGGAATACCTCCCTGCCCGCACCGTCGCGCAGGACGATGTCGCCTTCGTTGCCTTCCGTGCCGACGGAGAGCACTGCATTCGCGGCATTGGCACGGATGACGTCGCGGCCGCCGCCGTCATAGACGACCAGATCGCCTTCGTTGCCGCTCCCGCCCACGTGCACCGCGGCAGCGGCGCCGTTGACACGGAACACGTCCGTGCCAGCTCCGTCGCGCACGACGATGTCGCCCTCGTTGCCTTCGGCACCGACGAAGAGTGCGGCGTTGCTGGCTGCGAGGTGCAGCACCTCGCGGTCCGCGGCATCGCGCACGCGCACGTCTCCGGCCTGGCCGAGCGCCCCCACTCTGAGCTCGGCACCGGTGGCCTGCAGACGGATCACTTCGCGGTTCTCGCCGGAGACGATCCTGAAGATGCCGATCTCGCCACCGGGCCCGATTTCCACCAGCGGATTGCCCGAGGCCGACCGGATGACCACGGTGGCGGCGGCCCCGTCGAGTTCCACGCGCAGGTTGCCCGCGCCGTCCAGCACGTGCAGCGTGCCGTCCTGTCCGCCACCGCCGACGTGGGCATCGCCCTGTGTGCCGTCGAGCAGCACCGTGGTGCTGGCGGCTCCGTCCTGAACCTCTACCGTGCCGTCGAATACCTCGCTCATCCGTCTTCCTCAGCGCGCTGGCGCAGCGACACGTAACCAGATGCTGTCGCACTGCCTGCGCATGCGTTCGACATGGACCGGCATCGCGTGCGCGACATCCAGCCTCGATGTGCCCGTTGTGCCAGTGACTCGAACTGTCCAACGTTCATGCCGGACGTGCCGAACGGCGCTGTGACACACCTCGACCTTGAGACGCCTCCCGCTCTCCAGCTACATTCGTAGCCAGCATCCTGAGTGGCGGCCGTGCCTCACGGCTGCCCGGCAACCTGGGACGGACATCCCAAGGTGCCTTCTCCCCGGGCCCGTGAACGCGGTACCGGGGAAGATGTGGTGAACGGCCGCACGAGCCGCCACAACGAAGTGTCCGCGCGCGATGGCCTCGCGTGCTCAGGGTGGTTCGCCGGCCCCGGCCGGAAGGAGCGCCCGATGTCGTCACCTTCCTCTTACCGTTTGATCCTCGAGCTCGACGTGCCCGACGCCGTCGCCCCGCTGCGCGTTGCTAGGCTCGTGCGCGAGGTGGCCGTTCCCGGCACGGCTGTCGTCTGCCGCGTGGATGGTCATGTCCCTTCGGTACGGTGCGAGACGCCAGCGTCCCTGCGCCTCGGCATGCCGGCGGAGCGTGCGCGATGATGCGATGGCTTGACGTCGTCTACGACTACGTGGTCCGGGCGAAGATGTGCATTGTCCTCGCCGCTACGCTCTGGGGAGTCCCATCCGCAATCAGCGACGGACGCCCGGCCCTCACCCTGTTCTTCGCCTCCGTCGCGAGCGTCCTGCTCGCGGAGTACCTGGGGGCCGTCGGCAGGCTGACCGCGAAGGTTCGGACGATGGTCTGGCTGCTCGGCACGTGTGGCCTGCTGGCCGTCGCCAGCCTTGCCGCTATGTTCATCTGGGAGCAGGACCTCCCTCCCCTGAAGGCGGGCAGCACCTCGTTCTGGGTCATGCTCGTGACCGCCTCCACCACGTACGGCGGCTGGCTGTGGCACACACATCGGCCGTGGTTGCGGGCCGTCCTGGTCCACACTGAAGAGCGCTGATCAGCTTGTCGGCTTGTCGGCTTGTCGGCTTGTCGGATCGTCGGTCTGTCAGCTTGCCGGCGTGCCGGCTCGCCGATGCGCTGACTTGCTGACCCGCTGACTTGCCGACTTGCCGCCCTGCCGACTTGCCGACTTGCTGACCCGCCGATCTACTTCCCCGTGACCTCCGTCACCGCCACCGGCTGTCCCGTGTCGGCGGATCGCTGCGCGGCCTCGAGGATCGCCATGACGTCGGCATGAAACGCCGCGCTGACGAACTCGTCCACGTGGCCGCGCCGCACCGCGTGCGCGAAGTACGTCGCCGGGTCGGACCAGTGCGCCTCGGGCGTGGCGAGCGGCACGTCCTGGCGCTCACGGGCCACCCAGTGCTCGAACCGCACGAGCTGGCTGCCGGAGTTCGAGACGAGATCGACGCTGCCCCTGTCGCCGAACACCTCCACCTGCTGGATGTTGCGCGGCAGGTCCCACGACGCCTCCATGATGCCGACGCGGTGATCCGGATACGTCGCGAGGATGGTCGTGTTCGTGGGCACGTGGTACGTGTCGGGACGGGTCCGGCCCTGCGTCGCGTACACGGTCGTCGGCATGCCCAGGTACGAGCGGACCCACGCGGCGCCGTACGGCCCGAAGTCGAGCAGGACGCCGCCGCCGCGCTCGGCGCTGTTCAGCATCGACCAGAACGCGCGGCTGCCGGCGGTGCGTCGTGCCGAGGTCGCCTGCGATGCGTTGGTGGCGGCTGACGTGCTGCTCGCAGGCGCGCCTCCCGGCCCGCCGTGCCCGCTCACGGTATGCACGCGCCAGACGGAGCCGACGGCACCGCGGCGTACCAGGTCCTCCGCCGTATGGTTGGCTGGCCACCATGGCGGCTGCGAGTTGATCACCACCTGAGTGCCGGCGTCGCGGGCGATATCGCGAATCGCCACGGCATCCGCGTAGCTCGTGGCCATCGGCTTCTCGAACATCACCGACAGGCCCCGCGCCGCGCACGTCCGCGTGATCTCGACGTGCTGATGGTTGTCGACGAACGCCCACACGCCATCCGGCCTGACGGCGTCCAGCATGGCCTCGTGGTCGTCGAAGAGCGGCACGTCGGGCCAGACCGTGGCTGCCTGTGCGCGCAGCTCGGGGTCGGCATCGGAGATGCCGACGACCTCGACGTTCGTGTTGCTGGTGAGCGTACGGAACGCGATGAACGAGTGGCCGTGCGTGAGGCCCGCGATCGCGAGGCGGAAGCGCGGCTGCGCGGCAGTCTGCGCGACGGCACTCGCGGTCATCGCCAGAACGACGACGACCGCGAGCGGGAGTACTCGCCACCCATGAGACCACCCGGCGCGGGAGGCCGACGTCGAGGACGTGAGCATGCGGACCAGTATGCCTGCGGGCACACCCGTCCGCACAGTCCGTCCGCGCCACGTGGACAGGAAGCCTGCGACAGACGATCTCCGCGCGACCGCGTCGAACGCTGAAGCGATCCGACAAGCCGACCAGCCGACCAGCCGACTCGCTGACTAGCCGATCCGCCTCGCCCTTCGCAGGCCACACGCCATGCCGAGAGCGAGCAGCGCGAGCGTCGCCGGCTCGGGGACGTCCGTCAGCTCGAAGTTCGACGCGCTGAAGGAAGGGATTTGCAGCTTGCCAGGGTCGCCCTCGAAGTTCGTCAGGCGGAACAGGATCTTCAGGTCGGCCGTGTTGTCACTGAGATCCTGGGAGAACACGAGCCGCGGCACGTTGAGGTTGCTGTTGAAGTAAATGAAGAATCCCGGCGCCGACGTGGTGACCTGGTCTGCGATCAGGTTGGCCGCGGTGCCCGCGGCGAAGGGCGTGTTCACGTCGCCGTCGTTGTCGAACGTCTGCAGCACGATCACGTTCACGCCCTCCGACGGTATCGCGCCGGCGAGTCCGTTGAAGAAGTTGATTTGCGTGCCCGCGATCCCGAAGACCGTGGACTCGAGCGAGAAGACGTCGTTGGCGATGTCGAAGGCGATGAACTCTTCGCCACCCACGACCTGCCGGCCGGGATCCGACGCGTTGCTGCCCGCAAAGGGATCCGTGTCGAACCGGAACGACGCCGCGTCGGCCGCCGAGCCGAGCGCCAGTACCGCTGACGCGACGAGACTGCACATAAGTGTTCGCATGATGGTGTCCTGTGCCCGTGTGGGCTCCTTGCGTTGAAAGCTCCGGGGAGGAGGAGCTCAGGACGTTACACCTCCGGCGGGCGCGGAAGCTTGAAAGAACCTTGAAAGATCTACAGCTCAACGGGAACTTTTCCCTCGCCGTGAGAGATATCCCGCGCTGACAGCTGAGCTGACGCTTACGCTGCGACGAATCAGGACGCGTTTCCCGTGCGAGCGCGCCACACGCGTCACGCGTCGGCACCACACCGCGACCGGCACCCGTCTTGCTCCGGTCTCATGCGTCAGCCACCCCACCAGCAGACGGCCCGCGTACGCCCCCGTCGGCCGCCGGCGGGGTGCGCACGTCCGCTCCCCTGGGGCAGGAGGAAACGCCAATATGTCGACATCTGCGGTCTCGTCCCTCGATCCGCTGCTGGAAGCCATCAGGGCCGACTATCGGGAGATGCCGGGGATGCGCCTGTCCTCGTCGCAGTTCCGCAGGCTGTGGAACCTCGACGACAGACTGTACCGGCAGGTGACGGGCATCCTGGTCGCCGAGGGGTTCCTGCGCATGGACCACCGGCGCCGCTACTACTGGTCCGCGCTGGCACGTCCGTAGCCGCGCCGCCGCAGCGAACGGCCCGTCGCGCCGGCCGTCCATGTTCGCCCGCCCGTGAGCCCGTCGTTGTTCAGTGCAGCACAGGACAGCTGCACCGGCCGTACGGGATCGCACCGGCGGGTGACGTATGGCTGAGATCAAGCCGCCATTGGACGTGACGCGGAGCGTTGCTGCCAGGCACCGCACGGGCGCCGCTGCCCGCGCGTATCCCGGGAGGCGGCCTCGTGCCTGAGCTCGTCTCCCCGCGCTACGACGTCTTCCTCAGCTACAGTCACCGCGACAACCAGTGGGTACGGCAGGACCTGCTGCCGAAGCTCGAGGCCCACGACCTCGCGGTGCTCATCGACTTCCGCGACTTCGAGGCGGGCGCCCCCACCATCACCGAGATCCAGCGCGCGATAGACGAGAGCCGCAAGACGCTGCTCGTCCTGAGCGACAACTACCTGCAGAGCGAATGGACGACGTTCGAGCGGTACCTTCTGCAGACCGACGACCCGACCAACACCCAGCGGAAGCTGATTCCCGTGCGGCGCGACGCGTGTACGCTGCCGCGGTCGATCAGCTTCCTGACGTACGTGGACCTCGCCGACCCGGCGTACCACGCCGTCGAGTGGCAGAAGCTGCTGCGTGCGCTGCGCCCGGCAGGCCGCACGACACGGCCCTCGTCGTCATCGCCGCCGCCGCTCCCCGGGCCCGTGGAGGTTCAGGCCGCCAGCGGGTCCGCCCGGCAGGGACTCGACGCCCTGCTCGAGATCATCGACGACCCGGCGGCGCAGGCCGACGTCGCGACGTTCCAGACCATCTTCGGCGAGTCGAGCAGACAGATCGAGGTGCTGGCGTACTACAAGGACCTGCACGACCTGCTCCATACGCTGCAGTTCAAGTGCTACAACTACCTCTCCGTCATCGTACGCACCCTCGAGCAGGCACCGGGAGAGGTGAGCGTCTGGGACAACTGCGTCGATCACGAAGACGCGTTGCACGACATGCTCGGCTCGCTCGCGCGTATGACGAGCCGCGATGCGCTCGTCAAGCGGGCCGGCCCCCTCGTCATGCGCCTGCCCGATGACCTGCGTGCGGTGTCGTCTGCCGTCCGCGACTGCGACGGCCAGGCACTGAAGCAGGCGCTGGCGCCGCTCCGGCGGATCCTCGCAACCGAGCCCACGCGCCTCAACGCGCGACTGACCGAGGCGGCCCGCGCCCTGCCGCTCGACAGGCTCGCCGATGCCCTCGCCCGCCTTCACGAGACCTTCCATCGCAGCGGGGTGAACGACGAGACACTGGCGCGCTTCAAGACCGGTGTCGATGCCGTCGGCGAACTTGCCGACACGGTCACCGCCCTCATCGACGAGCACGACGCCTGGCAGCGGATCGACGACGAACTGCGACGCGTGGACGCCAGCGTGGCGTTCGATACCACGGACCTCCAGGTGTCGTGGCCCGAGTTGCGCGCGTACACCACCGAACGGTGTGACGGGCGTGCCGAGGAATGGGCGGTTCGACTGCAGGAGACGACCGCAAAGCTCGACGACGCACTCGCTGCGGGCGACGCCATGCGCACGCGGCAGATCTTCAGGCAGTACCGCTCGCGTGTGGACAACAAGTTCTATCGGGTGGACCTGGAGCTCAAGCAGCTGTGTGACGAGCTCCGGCGCATCGGGGAGCCGCTGGCCGCCCTGGCAGAGATCCTATGAACCTGCCCACGCCTTCCGGCCACGTCACGCCCGACGGCGCGGTGCCGTACGCGAGCTTCGTCGCGCTCAAGGCGGCGCACGCCGAGCTGCTCCAGTACCACCGGCAGCACGGCGAGACCGCCGAGACGATCGCCCAGGTCGACGCGTTCATCCGTCAGGGTGCGGCGACAGGATCGCTGCTCGACGCCGAACACGATCGGCAGACCGCCCAGAGCCTGCTCGACTACTGGGTGACGATGCTCTACCGCTCAGGCGCGGCCCCGCCGGACGCGGTGCTCGACGAGTACGATCCAGCGCTCGCGCCGGCGCTCGACGAGTCGGCCTGTCCGTACGTTGGCCTGACCGCGTTCAACGAGGAGCACCAGGACCGCTTCTTCGGGCGCTCCGGCCTCATCGCCTCGCTGGTGGCGCGGCTGGCCGTGCAGCCGTTTGCCGCCATCCTCGGACCGTCGGGCAGCGGCAAGTCGTCGCTCGTGCTGGGCGGACTCCTGCCGCGTCTCAGGGCCGGCGCCCTGCCGTCGAGCGACACCTGGACGTACGTCCCGCCGTTCGTGCCGGGCCCCGCGCCGCTTCGCGCCGTGGCGCTCGCCCTCAAGCCCGAAGACGTGTCCTCCGGCGAGTGGGTACGCGAGCACGTGCCCCTGCTGCGCAGTGACGGCAGCCACCTGACGCGACTCGTCGAGGCGTACACGTCCGGCACCGCCGTGATCGTCATCGACCAGTTCGAGGAGACGTTCACCCTCTGCCCCGACGACGAAGTGCGGACCGCGTTCATCGAAGGCCTCGTCCGCCTGGTCGAGGACGAGACGGCGCCGCATCGCGTGATCATCACGCTGCGGACCGACTTCGAGCCGCAGCTCGTGCGGGTGCCCCGCATCGCCAGGTGGGTCCATTCCGGTGAAGTGCGCGTGACGCCGCTCACCGCCACCGAGTTGCGCGAGGTGATCGAAGAGCCGGCCCGGCGCGTCGGCCTCCGGTTCGAGGACGGCGTGGTGGACGCGCTGGTGCGCGACATCCTCGGCGAACCGGCGGGCCTGCCGCTGCTGCAGTTCACGTTGTGCCGCCTCTGGAACGCACGCGAAGGCAACCGCGTGACGCTCAGGGCGTACCAGGCGCTCAACGGCGCGCGCGGCGCGCTCGCGCTGACGGCCGACGAGTTCTTCGAGCGCCTCATCTACCAGGACCAGGAAACCGCGCGACGCATCCTCCTGCGTCTCGCGCGTCCGAGCGAGGGGCTCGAGGTCACGAGCAATCGCATGACGCGCAGCGCGCTGTACACGACGGGCGAGGCGACCGACCAGGTCGATCGCGTGCTCGACAAGCTCGTGACGGCCGGGCTCGTCCGCCTGACCCCTGGCGAAACGCGCGACGACGATCAGGCGGAGGTGGCGCACGAGGCGCTGATTCGCAACTGGCCGCGGCTGGTGGGGTGGCTCGAAGACGAGCGCGCGTCGCTGAGGCAGCGGATTCGTCTGACCGTCGCGGCCGACCAGTGGCTGATGCACGGGCGTGACGAAGAGGGGCTGCTGCGCGGAGCGGCCCTCGAGGAGGCGAGCCGCTACACCGACCTGAACGCGCTCGAGACCGAATACCTCGACGCCAGTCGGGCTGCGCAGGCACGCGCCCAGCGCGAGAAGGACGAAGCGGCCAGACGCGAGGTCGAGCACGCGCGGTCGCTGGCCGAGGCGGCCACACGGGAGGAGCGGCGGACGCGCGAGCACGCGCGCCGCATGGCGGTGGCCGCCGCGATCCTCCTGCTGATGGTCGGCGTCGCCGTCGTCGGCTGGTACCAGGCCGTCGGCCAGATGCGTGTCGCAAGCTCACGCGAGCTCTCGAGCCACGCGATACGCCAGCTCGATACGGACCCGCAGCTCAGCCTCCTGCTCGCAATCGAGGCCGAAGCGGCGGCATCGACCGCCGAGTCGGCCGCCGCGCTGCGTCAGGCGATCGACATCGTCCGCGACTACCGCATCTTCCGGGGACACGAAGGTCGCGTCTGGAACGCAGGCTTCGCTCACGACGGAGCGACTCTCGTCACCGCGGGCGCGGACGGCACCCTGCGCGTCTGGTCGGAAGAGAGCAGCGACCCGACCCTGGTCCTGAAGGGGCACAGCGCCGTGGTCCACGCGTTCGCGGTCAGCCGCGACGGCGCGTACGTCGCGTCCGAAGCAGCAGACGGCACCGCACGGATCTGGGACCTCGCGTCCGGCCAGACGCTGCACACGATCGCGGGCCTGCACGGGCAGTTCGCCACGCTCGATTTCAGCCCCGACGCCCGGTGGCTCGCGGCGGAGGCGAGCGCAGAGTCGTATGGCGCCGGCACGGTCGGCGTATGGGAGCGGGCATCAGGACAGCGCGTCGCCACTCTCGACGGCCACACAGGTCAGATCTCCGTCGTCCGCTTCAGTCCGGATGGTGCCTGGCTGCTCACCGCCGGTGACGATCACGTCGTGCGCGTCTGGTCCGTGGCGACGTGGCAGGTGCGTACCGAGCTGGAGGGACATCAGGGACCGCTGAACGACGTGGCCTTCAGCAGCGACGGCACGCGCGTGGTCACCGCCGGCGAGGACGGGCTCGCCATCGTCTGGGATACGGCGACGTGGCGACCCGCGGCGACGCTGGAGGTGAAACGCTCGGATGAAGACGCCATCAGCTCGGTGGCGCTGAGCGCCGACGGCAGGCGTCTGCTCACCGCCATGCGGCGAAGGCTGCCGCGGTCGTCGCTGCAGGTCGTGAAGGCGCCGACCCCGGGCGCATTCGAGGATGCCTTCGATCAATCGTCGCGGACCGTCCGTCCCGGCGGGGCACAGGCGGCCATCTGGCTGGTGGACATCGGCGCGAAGGTAGCTGACCTCGACGGGCATCGCGGCGACGTCTACGGCGTCGCGCTGCATCCCGACGGCAGCATCGCGGTGACGGCGGGAGCCGACGGCACCGCCCGCCTCTGGGACATGACGACGGGCGCGGAGCTCGCGGTGCTGCGCGGTCACAACGGCCAGGTGTACAGCGCCGCGTTCTCCCCGTCGGGGGCGTTCGTGCTGACGGCCGGCGAGGACGGCACCGCACGCCTCTGGGTCGCTACCCCTCGCGAGCTGCTCGGTGAAGTGACGTCAGGCAGCCAGGGCACCCCGCGTGTGGCATTCACGGCAGACGGAGACGAAGTCATCGCCGCCAACTGGGCCGGCGCCATCGGCCGCTGGCGTGTGGAGGGCCTCGTGCCGGTCGGCCAGTGGACACGCGAGGAGCAGGACCCCTTCGACGTCGCCTTCAGCCGTGATGGCGCCACGGTCGTCACGGGCAGCCGGTATCCACGATCCTCGGACGCGCTGCAGGACGGGAACGAAGACGTCAGCGCACGTGTCTGGAACACGGTGACCAACGAGCTCGTTGCGGAGCTGAAAGGCCACGAAGGTCCCGTCCACCACGTCGCGATGAGCGCGGATGGCACACGCGCGGCCACCGCCGTCGGGAGCTTCCGCGATGCGCGGACGTCAACGCCATCGGGCGCCGACCGCCTGGTCCGCCTCTGGGGTCTGCCGGGGCCGGCAGCACCCCTCGTGCTGAAGGGCCACGAGGCCAGCGTGCGATCGCTCGAGTTCTCGCCCGACGGCACGCTCCTCTACAGCGCCAGCGACGACGGGACGGCCAGGGTCTGGGCGGCAGAAGACGGCGCGCAGCGCCTGTCTCTGCGTGCGGACGGGCCGCTGGCCCATGCGGTGCCGAGTCCCGACGGGCGGACGGTACTCACCTCCGGCTTCGACGGCAGCGCAGCCCTTTGGGACGTCTCGTCCGGAACGCGACGCGCGGTACTCCGCGGGCACACGGCTCCCATCCAGCGCGGGGCCTTCAGCGCCGATGGGCGGCTCGCCCTCACCGCAAGTGTCGACGGCAGCGTGCGCGTCTGGGAGACGTCGTCAGGCGAGCCGATCACCGAGCTGCGCGGGCCGGATGGCATGCCCGTCTGGAGCGCGGCGTTCAGTCCGGACGGGCGGCGGATCGTCGCCGGCAACGCCCTCGGACGCGTGCGCCTGTTCGCGTGCGAGGTGTGTCTCCCGGTGGACGACCTGCTGCGCCTCGCTCGCAGCCGGGTGGTCCGTGCGCTGTCCGCGCAGGAGCGCCATCAATACCTGCACGAACCCATCGAATAGCCCTCTCGTCACCCACTCGACGGATGTCTTCCCGCGAACACCGCCGGCGCGCCGCGTCGTGCCCGGGATCCACGCAACGGGTGTAGGGTGGAAGGAGACTGGAGGCTTTCATGACCGCACCGTCCACCGTGCAGGGCGACAGCATCGGACGCGCCCTCACCCGTGGCACGACGATGCCGTCGCACATGCGCGTGGCCACGCTCGGCGGCTCGATGTTCGACTACGCGGACGTCTGGCAGCGGCGCAACCTGCTCCTCGTGGCGCTCCCGCCGGAACCGCGAGACGACCGCGACACCGCGTGGCTCGACGCGCTCGACGCTGAACGAGAGGCACTCGAAGGCTACGAAGCCGCGGTGATCGTCACCCGTGACGAGGTGCCCGGGCTGGCAGCGCCAGGCGTCGTCGTTGCCGATCGATGGGGCGAGGTGACCTTCGTCGAGACGGCGCACCGGACGGCAGACCTGTCCTCGCCGGCAACGCTGGGCGACTGGCTGAAGTTCGTCGATCACGCATGTCCCGAGTGCGAGGGCGAGGCACGCTGAGGCTCCGCGCGGCCCGGCGAAGTGCGTTCGTCGTCGCTTACGGGAGGCGCAGCGTCCTGGCCTCCACCTGCGATGGGTCGGCACCGCTCACCCACGCGGTGAAGACCCCGCCGTCGATGACCGCCACGACCGGGTTTCTGGCCGAGGCCGTCCCGGGCACTCGTACGACGTCGCCGAACTCGACGTCGCCGTCGCCGCCGCGCCGGATCCTGCGCAGCGCCGCCTGAGGGCGGCCCTCGACCATCTCGTCCCACGCCACGACGAGCGTCCCGTCGAGCCCGATCCCGAGTTGCGGGTGCGAGGGCTTCGGCGTGCCGAGCGTCGGCACCCGCCGGCGCGGCGTGAAGTGCACGCCATCCGGCGACGTCGCGTAGAACAGCGCGCCCTCGGGTTCGCCGTCCTCACGCGCGATGACGGTCTGCCAGACGACGTGCAGCGTGCCGTCCGCGCCGACGACGAGCGACGGACCGTCGTCCGGACATCCGTTGATCATCCAGCGGTCCTCGCTGACCCGTGCGGGTTCGGAGAACGAGCGTCCGCCGTCACGGGAGACGGCCACGGCGATGTCACGCAGGTTACCGGGGTACACGTGCCGCCAGGCGGCGTACAGCGTGCCGTCCGCAGCCAGGGCGAGTGACGTCTTGCAGCAGTAGCAGACGCCACTGGTAATCGCGGCTTCACCGGGTGCGGCGTCGTCACCGCCAAGCGACGCATACATCAGCGCCGAGCCCTGCGCCATGGCGGCGCCATCCATGCTGCCGTGGTTCGCGTGTGCGTGTCCGCCGCCGTCCGCCGCGGCGGCGGCACGACGTGCCGCGAGGCCGCGGTGATCGAGCCACACGGCGTGTGCCCGTCCACCGCGATCGACGGCGAGCGACGGCCATCCCCTGTCACCCGCCGCACCCGCCACCTGCAAGGCGACGGGCGCATCGAAGGTCCTGCCGCCGTCGCGTGAGCGCGCGGCCTTGATCTCGGTCGCTTCTCCACGCGCCGTCCACAGCACGACGACTTCCGGCGCACTCCCGTCGGACGACGGGTGCACGGCGACGCGCGGCGGCAGCTCGCCGCCGAGACGCCCCTCGCCCGGCACGTCGTTCACGCGGACGGGCGCGCCGAACGTCCTGCCCGCGTCATCGCTCACGGCGACGTAGACGTCGGCAGCGCCCTGTGCTGATGCGCCCCACGCCACCGCAACGAACGTGCCCGACGCGGCCACCGAGGGCGTCGAGTCGGAACGACCGGGAACGTCGAAGACGAGGGCGGGTGCGGCGTCCGCAGGCGACTCGGACATGGTGCCGGTGTCGTCGCGAGCCCCGCCTCCGCAGCCGGCGAGCGCAAGCGCCGACAGCGCGGCGCTCACGCGGAGAAGGGTTCCTGCCTGCTTCAGTAGCATGCGCATTCCGTCAGAAGCGAAGCCGCACCGCAAACTGCATGCTGCGCGGTTGGCCCACGGCCGTGGCCTGGCCGAACGTCGGCCGCGGATCGTCCGGATACGCGCCCGTGCCGAAGTTCGTGTTGAACACCGTCTCGTTGACGGCGTTGGTGAGGTTGAACACCTCGGCGATCGCTTCGAGCCGCACGTCGTGGCCGAGCGCGAACGAGCGGCTCAGGCGAACGTTCATGTTGAAGAAGCTGTCGCCGGTGCCGGCGTTTCGCGGGATGAAGGCGCCATCGACCACGGGCCGACCCGCGGTGCCCTGCACGGTCGTCACGCCGGACGTGACGTTGAACGGCGCCGCCGAGTAGGCCTGCACCATCGTGCTCAGCTGAAACCCGTGCGTCAGCGCCTGCCACGCCGTCCGCGGACGGTCCGTAGGCGTGTTGACGCCGCCCGAGAACACGAACAGGTGGCGCCTGTCGTTGTCCGCGCGCGCCCAGTCCTTGTCGAGGTCGTACGGGTCGACGGGGCCGCTGAAGAAGAACTCGCCCACGTTGCTCATCGCCTTCGCGAGCGTGTAGCTGGCGCGGTAGTAGCCCCAGCGCGACGGCCGCTGCGTGAACGAGACGAGCAGGCCGTGGTAGGACGACCGTCCCGCGGACGAATAGCGGCTGTCGTTGGCGTACGCGGCGATGGGCCGGCAGCCGTTGTTGGTGCCCGAGGCCACGCACGACGGCACGTTCTGGTTGATGGCCATCAGCAGGCCCCTGCCGGCCACGTAGCTGTAGCCCACGCTCAGCGTGCCGTGATCGCCGACGCGGTGCTCCACCTCGAGGCTCGCCTGACGTGAGTACGGGTTCTCGAGGTCGCGCTGCATCGTCGAGAGGTTGTAGAGCGTGACCGCCGGCACGGGCGCGTCGAGCACGGCCGGGAACTGCGGCGCACCCGCCTGCGCAGGCGACAGGCTCACGTTCGTCTGCCGCAGCTGATCGAGGTCTGTCGTGTTGCCCGCCGACAGCAGCGCGTTGGCCAGCGCGCGCATCGGGACGCGATCGACGAAGAGCCCGGCGTTGCCCCTGACGACGAGAGAACGCGACGCGAATGGCGTCCAGGCGAAGCCGACACGCGGCGAGACGTTGTCGGTATCCGTCTCGATCGTCTCGAGGAACTGGAGGTCGTAGCGCACGCCGAGATTGAGCGTCAGCGCCGGCGACACGCTCCACGCGTCCTGCAGGTAGATCCCCAGGTTCGTCGACTGCTGCGTCACGTCAGTGGCGCCGAACGTCTGCGTGAATCCGGCGTTGTTGTAGACGCCCGCGAGAAAGCTGCTCAATGACGCGAACGTGTACGACCCGCGCGCGGCACGCGGGAACGCGATCCTGTCGTCGTTGTGGACGACGTCGACACCGGCCCGCAGCGCGTGGGCACCGCGCTGGTGCGACAGGTTGTTCACGACGTGCACCATCCGGTTGAACCGGCCCTGCGGGCTCGACGAGAAGGTGCCGAACGTCGCCACGCCGGCGATGTTGACGGCCGGCCCGACCAGGTCCGACGAGAGCGCCTGCAGGTCGCTGTGCGTGTACTGCGCGCGCGTCTCGTTCACGGTGCGGCTGCCGATGGTCAGCGTGTTCGACACGGCCAGGGCGTGGTCGCGGTTGTCCAGGCCAGTGGAGGCCGACGGTGCCGCGAGCCCGCCGGCGCCGCGCGCGTTCTCCGCCGCGACGTCGTAGAGGCTGTAGCGCACGCTGAGATAGCCGCGGCTGTTCAGCGTGTGATCGACCTTGCCCAGCAGGTTGAGCGTCTCGACGGGCGCGTCGTAGAGGCCGCTGGCCACCGGAGCCCCGGGATACCCGACCGCGGCGAGGTGCGCGTTGATCGTCGCGGCGTCCTCCGGACGAATCGTCGTGATGCCGGTCTGGTGCAGGTTGCGCCGCTCGGCGCTGGCGAAGTAGAACGTCCGGCCCGACACGAGCGGACCGCCGAGGCTCGCCCCGTATTGCTGCTGCGACATCGGCAGCTTCGTCCCCGACAGCGCGTTGGCGGCGTCGAAGCGGTCGTCTCGGAAGTAGCCGTATGCCGTGCCGCGAAGCTGGTTCGTGCCGCTGCGCGTGACGATGTTCACGAAGCCGCCGAGCGCGCGCCCGAACTCCGCCTGCCCGCCCGAGGTGACCACCTGGAACTGCTCGATCGCGTCGATGGCGTACGGCATCCCGCTGAGCCCCGAGGCGTCGTCGCTCGCCGACAGCCCGTCGACGACGAAGCTGTTGGACAGGTTGCGCTGTCCGCCGATGGAGAGGCCAACGCCCGGCACCGCCGACGTCTCCGCAAACAGTTGCGTGTTGTTGATGTTGGGATGCGCCACGGTGGGGGCCAGCAGCGCGATGTCGAGGAAGTTCCGTCCGTTCAGGGGCAGGTTCCGCAGTTCCGCCTCGGGTATGGTCGAGGCGATCTGGCTGCGGGCCGACTCGAGC
>JBIQIB010000190.1:0-4940 GCA_044508265.1 Acidobacteriota bacterium | reverse complement strand
CGGGGCCGATGTACCAGCTGTACATCTTCTTCATGATCACCGACCCGAAGACGACCGTGCACGGGCGGGTACCGCAGATGGCGGTCGTCTTCCTCGTCGCACTGCTCGAGGCGGTGTTGCGGATGTTCGAGTTCGTGCACGCGCCGTACTACGCGCTCTTCGTCGTCGGCCCGGTCGCCGTACTGGTCGAGATCTACGTGCGGCGCCGGCTGGCGGCGGCGGAGCCTGCCGCCGGGCGGGACGTCACCGCCGCGCCACCGGCAGACGCGGTCACCGGTTGAGCGAGGCGAGCGTGGCTCGCAGGTTCGTCGGCGCGCGCGGCGGCACTGCCGCCGACCATTCGAAGGCGCCGACGTCGGCCGCTGCGCCCTGCGGACGCGTGACGCCGATTCGGTCAGTGCCCACGTTGGCCGACGTCCGCGCCGCGTCGATGGCGGGCACGCCCGCCTGCAGCCGGTAGTCGTCGCCTGTGGCGTCAACGAACCACGAGGCGTCGGCGGCCATGTTCCCTGCGGACGCTGGCGCCTGCCCTGGTAGCGAGCCCGCCAGGAACAGGTTGTCGCGCACCGCGAGGCCCTCGTCGTCGGACGAGGCCGCGTCGAATGCGTGGCTGACGTTGCGGCCGAACGTCGCGTGCGTCACCGCGATCTTCTCGATGTCGTCCTCGTAGCGCACACCCGTAACGACGTGATGGATCACGGCGTTGCGGATGTCCACCCATGCGCCGCCGCGGGCGCCCGGCCCGCGCACGCGGAAGGCGACCTCCGACATCGACACCGTCACGCGATCGACGAGCACGTCCACGTTCTCCTTGAGGTTGAACGCCGCCATGTTCGCGATCAGCCCCGGCCCGAACCCTTCGGCCACCGTGTCGGTGATCGTGAGCCTGGCGCGCGGCGCCTCCGGATTGGTCTTCGTGTCGACGGCGTTCTCTCCGGGTACGAGACCGGCAGGGAAGCCGTTTTCCTCGGCCGGCAGCGCTGCAAGTCGGAACGTCGAGTTCTCGATGGTGACGTCATTCCATCCCGGCAGGCTGCGGCCCGGGTCGAGCTGGAGGCCGTCACCCGAGAACGTGTGCACGTCGAGCTCTCGCAGCGTCAACCGTTGCACCGGACCCGCGACGATGGCGTGGGCGTCCTGACGGGCGCCGTTCCACCACAGGCAGTGGTGCACGCTGGTGCGCTCGATGAGGACGTCCCCGGGGCCGTTCATGTCGATGCAGTCGCGGCCGGAACGCCGCACTTCCGCGTTGCGCAGGACGAAATGGCTCGCACCGCTGGTCAGCTTCAGCGTGTCGGTGGGTGCGTACTGGCCGTCGAAGATCAGGCCATCGACGATCACGAAGGGATGCGACACGGTCAGCAGACGGCCGTTGCGCGAGACGAGGACGCTGCCGCGTTCGCCGTCGGCGCGAATGGTGATGGGCGCCTCGGCCATGCCGCCGCGCACCGACGAGAGTGCCTCGGCGTACGTGCCCGGCTGAACCGTGACCGTGTCGCCCGGCTGCGCGACTTCGAGCGCGGTCTGGATGGAGCCGAACGGCGCGGCTGCCGAGCCATCGCCCGCGGACCCGCTCGCGACGAACCACTCGGTTGCGGCGGCCGCGGGCTGCACGACGGCGAGTGTGGCAAGCATCGCGAGGACAATGGCCGAGGCCTGACGCGCAATCCGTGCGCCTGGAGCCCTGAACCGGGACGCGTGTGTCAGTTGAAGCATTCGTGGGATTCCGCTGTCGTTCCTGTCGTCCGCTACGAACAGGCGGACAGACGTTCCCGCCCTCGAACACAAGATTCGGACCAACGACGGAGCACGCCGTTGCGGCAGTTTCCGGACCCGCCCTGGCGGGGGACACCCCGGGGCGTCTCGATAAGCGACAACACCATTACACCACGCGCGTGACGCGGCCATGCGTAGAGCGGGCGGCGGCCGTCGTGGCTACGGCTGTGCGGGACCGTGCAGCGGCGTGCCTGGCGGCGGATAGCGACTGCTCACGGCGTCGAGGACGAGCACCCAATCACGCATCTCACCCGGCTCGGGCGGCATGAACTGGCGTTCACCGCTGTTCGGGAACGTCCCGATTGATGTCGCCGTGCCGGTGCGCGGGTCGTACCACCAGGCTGCAATCTCCGGATCGTCGATGACGGACATCCGCACCCGGAAGGCACGGCCCACGGGCGCGTACACCATGGCGTACGTGCCATCGAGATCGCGCGTCGAGACGAAGCGGTAGCGCCCGGCGCCCGGCACGCTCGTCGGCACGTCGTCTTCGACGATGACCGAGTCGTCCGGGATGCGGGTCAGGAAGGGCCGCGACTCGACGAGCCGCCGGACGTGCTGCATCTGCGCCGAGCCGGGCTGATCGAGCGCCTCGAACCACGGCATCAGCGGCGTGTTGACTGGATCGCGCCCGGGCTGCCACATCTGCCAGATGGAGTGATGTCCGTAGGTGTGCCCGAAGGCACCGCTGAAGAGGTTCCAGTAGGCCGGCCGGCGGACGTCCGCCGCGATCGAGTGGCCCCGCTCCTTCGCGTTGAACGACACCGGGTGGTCTTCGTAGATGGGCTCGCCGTCGATGACGGGCTTGACCGGCGTGCGGTCGTAGTCGACGCGCGTGTTCTGGAACCCGGCGTTGAACTGCACCTGGTGCCCGTTCTGGCGCATGTTGAAGTCGAGCCAGTCGGCGTCGTGGAAGTATTGGGCGGATCCCTGCCCACCCTGCGGGTGGAACGTGATCAGGTGCCGGCCCTCGTCGCCCTGTCGCAGGCCGCGCGCCATCGCCTCCACGATCTGCCGCTGCTCGTCCGTCTCGATGACGCGATCGCCGCCGACGATCCAGACGAGGCTGGCGTCACGATAGCGCCTGCCGAGCCAGACGCCGTAGGCCTCGGCCGTCGCGGGAGTGAAGATCTCCGGCCCGACGCCCCATTTTTTGTTCCATTTGTCGCCCCACGTCGGCAGCAGGCCGATTACGAGGCCCCTGGCGTTGGCTTCGGCGATGACGTAGTCGACGTGGTCCCAGTAATCGTTCGCGGGGCCGTCGACGACGCGTGGCCGCGTCGGGTCGAGTTCCTCGAGCGGCAGGTGGCCGTAGGCGTTGGGCGTCTGCAGCCCGTCGAGCTCGGCCAGGGCCACGGCCTGGATGACGGTAAAGCCCTTGCCCGCCCTGTCGTCGAGGTAGCGTGCCGCTTCCTCACGGTCGAGCCTATGGAACAGCTCCCAGGCGGTGTCGCCGAGCCAGAAGAACGGCGCGCCCTCCGCGGTGACGAGGAATCGCCGGTTCTCGCTCACCTGCAGCGCAGGGGCCTGCGCGGCTGCCGTCGCCGGCACCGCGACTGCCAGGACGAGGGCGAGGATGGGGTCAGGTCTCATGGCCATCATTCTGGGGTCAGGTCTCGCGATTGTAACGCGGCAGATTCTGCGATCTCTGTTCAGTGGGCCTGCGCCGCCGAGGGCATGTGGCGGACGGCACCCGCCTTCGCTCGCTCGGCCGCCTCGGCGAGCTACGGCGCGACGGACGCCCGCCTTAGCAGGCGTCCCGACAGCCCGACGTCGGTCAGCGGGTGGCCAGCTGGATCGCGATCTGTTTCCTTACGGGGGTACCTCTACAGACGCTGATCTCGGAAAGAGGCATATGTTTACGGGACCTGACCAAGCCTCAGCGTGTGTGAATGTACATGTACGGTGGACAGTGCGACTACGCATGCCGCACCGCCGAGGTGAGTCGTTGTATTACCTAGGCCTTCAGGAAAGGGCAGGCAACGACAGACTGGAAGGAAGAGCCAATGAGACCAATGGCTATTCGAGTGATCGTCGGCGCTACGCTACTGGCAGCACCCTTTGCGGTGACTCCCCTCGCGCTGAGGCTCAGCCAGGTCGTGAATCAACACGAGGAGATCCCGTCGCCTGACGGGTGGGTGCCATTCAGCGCGTACGGCGCGATCGAGAATCCTCAGCGCGGGATGCACCTCGTCGGACGGCATTACCGCTCGTCCGACGGATCGGAGCGCTGGGAGCAGGGAGCGCCAGACGTCGAGTACATCAGCATCCGCAACGTGCCGGAGGCGACGTTCTACGAGTGGCATAGCCGCAGCCCCGACAAATGGACCGCCTACCCGATGCAACTGCCGTACGGCGAGTGGCGTCCGACGCGCTTTGCTGTGGGACGTGCAGGACTGACGGGCGTCGAGTCGACGATAGAGGGCATCCGCGTGCTGCAGCAGATTGATGCGTCGGGCCGAGAGGCCTGGCTGGCCCCGTCGTTGAACTTCTTTACCGTGAAGGTCACGAAGAGCGTCGTCCTGGGCACGTTGCAGACGTTCGCGAACTTCGACTTGAACGAGCCACCTGCACATCTGTTCGTGCCGCCGCCGGATGCCACCGTCGTGCACTCGAGCACACCGCGCGGCATCGTGTGGACGCCGTAAGCCTTCGCTCGCTCGGCCGCCTCGGCGAGCTACGGCGCGGCGGACGCCAGCCTCAGCAGGCGTCCCGACAGCCCGACGTCAGTCAGCGGGTGGCCAGCTGGAACGCGAACGTGTCCAGGCCGGGCACGTCGACCTCGATCGCGAACACGCCACCAGCGAGCAGCGACTCGCCGGGCTCTGTCTCCAGCGCCGCGCTCGTCACGTACAGCGTCCGCAGGTCGGGCCCGCCGAAGACACAGTTGGTCGGATTGGAGACCGGCAGTTCGACGACGCGATCTACGGCACCGCCGGGCGCCACGCGGACGAGGCACGCGCCGCCGAAGCGGCAGTTCCAGAGAAACCCGTCCGCGTCCATCGCCGAGCCGTCCGGCGACCCGCGCTCGAACCCGCGCAGGAAGTCGCGGCGATTGCCGATGGTCTGCGCCGCCTCGTCGAAGTCGTACGCGTACACCACATTGGCGACCGAGTCGCCGCCGTAGAACACCTGGCGATCCGGGCTCCACGCGAGCGTGTTGT
>JBIQIB010000041.1:19278-31602 GCA_044508265.1 Acidobacteriota bacterium | reverse complement strand
CGCGAGCGCCTGGGTCTCGTCGGCGAGTACGTCACGATCGAGCCGGTCGAGGTACTCGCCCACCGGCATCCGGCGCGCGCGGGCCCGGCGGTCGAGAAGACGGCTCAGCGCGACGGCGCCGTCGCGGCTCAGGTCCAGGCCAAGGCGCGCAGCGACGACGGCGCGAAAGCGCCTGACGTCAGCTGAGGTTGGCACGCAGGTTCCGAGCATCCTGTCGTTCGAGGGCGGTCCAGACATCCGGCGGCACCAGCCGCATTCCTTCCAGCACGAGCACCAGCTCGTCGTCGGAAACCGTCAGCGCCGCCACGGCATGTTCGCTGGCCTGGCTGAGCAACGGAGGCATGGCCGCCTGCTTCATCGCATCCGCGTTACGAAAGCCTATGACGTCATCGACGGCGAGCGCAACGCAGCGCCCCGCCACGCGCAGCGTGACGAAACGTGCGGGCCGGACGTGCGCCTCGCCAAACAGGGTCGCGGCATGTACGACGGGAACCGCCGCGCCACGAATCACCGCGCTGCCGAGCACCGACGGCGGCGTCCCCGGCATCGGCACGACGGGCAGCGGGCGCATCGTCTCGATCACCGCGTCGAGCGCGATGGCGCAGGCGCGCGAGCCTGCGCGAACGATCAACCAGCCTGTTCCGGAGTACGAGGGCATCGGCGCTGCGGCCTACGATACCAGCGGTCGGCGGCAGGGGCTCGAACCGATGAGCTGGCAGCGGTGCCTGCCGGCGGTGAGCGGTCAGCGGCCAGCGGTGAGCGGCAAGCGGATCTCCACCGTGGTCCCGGCGCCTTCGGACGACGTGAGGTCAATCGTGGCGCCGTGCTGCCGCAGCAGTCCCGCTGCGGCACAGAGGCCGAGGCCCACGTGGCCGAGTTGTCGCTTCGTGGTGAAGAACGGCGCGAAGGCACGGCCCTGCAGCTCCGGGCTCATGCCACGGCCGTTGTCGCTGACGGTGAGTCGCACGAGGCCGGGGTCCCCGACGCTGACGCCGGGGACGGCCAGGACGGCGGCCTCGACCCGTATCGTCGACGCTCCGGCTTCCTGCGCGTTTGCGGCGAGCATCAGCAGCACGTTGGTCAACTGCTGCGGGTCGACGTCGACAGGCGCGGGTACGCCGCTCGAGATCATCTCGACGCGCACACGCTCGTCCAGCACGCGGCGCACCGACGGCAGGGCCTGTTCCAGGCAGCTCGCGACGTCGACGACACGCCGGTCGAGCAGCTGACGGCCGCTGAAGGCGAGCAGCTGCTGGGTCAGGAGCGCGGCGCGCTCGCCCGCCGCGTGGACGTAGGTCAGGTCCTCGCGCACGCCCGCCGCGAGTTCCGGGTCGTCGAGGATCACGTCGCAGAGGCCGTTGATGGCGGTCAGGTGGTTGTTGAGGTCGTGCGCGATGCCACCGGCGACGAGCGCGGCGGCCGGCTGCCGGTCCGCCGCGTCGAGCGACAGCGCCAGGAACGCGCAGAGTGTCTGCAGCGCGCGGTCGGCTCCCGGGGGGAGATGTAAGGGCTCGCCTTCCAGTTCGAGCAGCACACGCTGCGCACCGGATGAAGCGACGGGCAGGATCAGCAGGGAGGCGGCGTCGGCAGCGTCCGCGGCATCGGACAGCACGCGGCCGGCGTCGCTGCGAACGATCGTGTCTTCGTCGGCGGCCCGTCGCCTGAGCGCATCATGGGCCTTGTGTACAGGGGCGGTTTCCCCTGCCGGCCACGTCGCGAGGGTGATCCAGGACTCGCCGCGCGGGGCCAGGAGCCGCAGACGGGTGGCGCGCACGCACCCGCCGATGTAGGCCGTGAGCGCGGTGACGCGGTCCCCGGCACGTGTCGATGTGACGACCGACGCCGCGTCGGCGGGCCAGTCGGCGGGCGGCGAGGGTTCACGCATCGATGCCATCGACTCGGCAATCGGCGCGGGCAGCCGCGCCCTCCAGCCCTCGCGTTCCACCGCCCTGCCGCGCGCGACGCGGCTCGCGGCTGCGGCGCCTAGCGCCGCGTCGGCCCCATCATGCCGTCGATGCTGTACGGACCTCCGCCGCGTGTCGCGACGAAAAGGAAGATGAAGGCATACAGCGCGGCAAGCTCGCCCTGGTTCTGAATCGGCCAGGCGCCGTTGGGCTGATGGACCGTGAAGTACGCCACTGCCATCTCGCCGCTGGCGATGAACGCGGCCGGCACCGTGAAGAAGCCGAGGGCGATCATCAGGCCGCCCACCAGCTCGATGATGCCGGCCAGTCCGAACTGCGAGGCCAGCGGCACCTGCGTGCCGCCGTACATCCCGAACAGCTTCTGCAGTCCGTGGAAGAGGAAGAGGAAACCGGCCACAAAGCGAAGCGCGGCATACGCGTACGGCTCGAAGCGAGCAAGGGACGTCATGGAACCTCCTGAGAAGGGCCCGAGCGCGAGCATCGTTGATGTCGAACGGCCTCATCATCCGTCAGGAGCGGCTTTCACTTCAACCACACCCCGGCAGGGACGGCCCTCCGGGTCGTCCGAGACGCGTGCTGTCGTGGTGCAAGGAGAGCGAGGACAGCGCAGAAAGGACGGCTCAAAGAGACGCCGAGAGAGGACGGCTCCGAGAGCACGGCAAGGACGGCTCGGAGAGCACGGCAAGGACGGCTCGGAGAGCCGTCCCTACCGAGCCGTCGCTACCGGGTGAGCATTCGGACGCCGTAGGCGAGCTGCGCGACGACGGCGAGGGCGAGCAGGCCGGCGGCGAGCGAGACCACCGGGGCTGCCTGACCGGCAAGGCCTGTCGCGAGCAGCGGCACACCGGCGAGCCACAACAGCAGGATCGCGAGCGCGTGCCGCGGCTTGAGCAGCGCGTGCACGGGGCGTGGCGGGGGCGCGCCGCCACCGCGCCACATCGCCACGTACCACGCGTGGATGGGCAGCAGCCGGCCGGCGATGCCGACCACCATCTGCGCGATGAAGCCGACGAGCCCGGCGACGGCGTAGGCCCACGTCCATGCCGTCGGACCCGGACGGGTCGCCACCCAGACGCCGAGGCCTGCGGCCACGAGCGCCCACAGCAGCGCGATGTGCGTCTGCCAGGTGGACCAGTCACGGCCGCTCATCGCGGCCGGGCGCGGCCGCCGGTTCGCGACCGTGCGCCGCATCTGCGTGCTGAACGTGCCGAATGCCGCAAGCACGCACGCGACCCAGATCAGCAGCGTGCCGCCCTGCGTCGCGAGTGTCCAGGCCGTGCCGAGCGCGCCGAGTTCCAGGAGGACGGCGCTCCAGACCAGACTCGCACCGGACGGCATCGCGGCGGGCAGGAACATCGGCACGAGCCGGTACGCGATGCCGACGATCATCATGACCGCCCAGCCGATGCCCGCCAGGTGGGCGTGCGCCATCGCGAGGTGGAGTGGCGAGACCTCGATCCATCCCCTGCTGCGTCCGACCGCCGACCAGAGGCCGAGCAGCGCTGCCAGGATCACGTTGCCGAACGCGAGCCCGATGTGCAGCGCGACGGCCGGCGGCACCCGGGCGGTGCGCAGGCCGAGCAGCACGCGACCACCGACCCAGGCGAGCGCCGCGAGGACGAGCAGGGCCGCGGTGCCGACGATGGCATACCGTCCCAGCCAGAAGCCCGCGACCATGCCCGCGGTGCCCGTCCAGTACGACACGGCAGCCGCGACGTCGCCGCTGCGGCGCGGCAGCGGCAGCCCGAGCGCCAGCGGGCCCACGATGTACAGCGCGCCGACGATCGACCCGGAGATCCATCCGAGCGTCAGCAGATGCGTCAGCGCGATCATCCGCGGATGGTAGTGAAAGGCGCCCGGCAGCGTCGGCTGCACCAGCAGCACCACACAGGCGAGGAGCAGCGCGACGTGGGCCCCGGCAAAGTGCGCCAGCGGCAGCCATGGGGTGGGCATCCAGTGCTGCCGGGGCTCGGCCATGGACGAGATCATAGGCACACGGTGTCACGCGTCAGCTCACGTGACGTTGCCGCCGCGCAAACCCGCATGTCGCGTTCGAGCGTTCAGGCCGCCGGCGGACGCAGCAGCACGCGGACGTTCAGCACCCAGAGGGCGCCGACCGACAGCACCAGCAGGACGAACCCCGGCCAGATCTCGCCGGTGGTGTCTCGAAAGAACCCGAGCAGGAGCGGCGGGAAGAACCCGCCGAGGCCGCCGACGGCGCCGACCAGCCCCGTTACCGTGGCCGTGCTCGCCGGGAAGTACTGCGGCACCAGCTTGAACACCGCGCCGTTGCCGACACCGAGCAGCGCCGCCGTCACGAGGGCGCCGATGGTGAACGGCACCATCGACGGCCACATCAGCAGGAGCGCGAAGGGCATGATGCCGAGAAAGACCCACCACAGCACGTTCGCGCCGCCCGCGCGATCGGCAAGGATGCCGCCGAGCGGCCGCATCAGCGTGGCCAGCACCACGAACCCGGCGGCGCGGAACCCCGCGTCGGCCAGCGACAGGTCGAAGTCATCGCGCAGCAGCGTGGGCAGGTACACCGAGAAGGCGACGAACCCGCCGAAGGTCACGAAGTAGAACGCCGACAGCACCCACGCCAGCGGCTCCTTCGTCAGCACGGCCACCATCGCACCTACCGTCGCGGGCGCCTTCCGCGTGGGCGAGATGCGCGCGAGCGTCCAGAAGACGACGCTCCACGCGAGGATGATCCCCGCGAGTCCGAAGAACACGGCGTCGCGTCCGACCATGGCCGCCAGCACCGGGCCGAGGAAGACCGCCGCCGACTGCCCCATGGTGCCAAGGCCGTAGATGCCGAGCGCGGTGCCCTGCCGCGCCGGCGGGAACCAGTGCGACACGAAGCCGACGCCGATGGAGAACGACGACCCGGCCAGCCCCAGGAAGAACGCGAAGGCGATGAGCGTCCCGAAGTTCCGGGCGAACGGGACGATGGCCGTGCCCACCGCGACGACGAGGAAGAGCGCGGTGAACATGACGCGTCCGCCGTAGCGATCGGTCAGCATGCCCATCGGCAGCCGCGCGAGCGACCCGAGCAGCACCGGGACGGCGATGAGCAGCGACGTGGCCTGGCCGCTGAGGCCGAGTTCCTCCCGCCACGTCGGGGCAAAGGCGCCGACGAGCCCCCACGCGGCAAAGCAGAGCCCGAACGACACGGTCGCGAGCAGGAGCTGCCGCCGCGGGATGGCGTCGTCCACGCGCGTGGTCACCGGCCTACATTACCCGATTCGCGGGCCGCTGCATCCCGGCCGTATCGGGCGGCGGCGGACGGCATGGCCACGCCTGCCACCGCATCCTACTCGTCAGTATGTGCCTACCAATGTGCGCGGTGGCAGGTGGCCGCGGTTGACGTCCCCTCGCGCACCCCATAGGATGCGGCGCAGGGTGCACCGCGGCACCCTGGGGAGTTGTCCGATGACCTCCGCCGTGACCAGAGCCATCGCGTGGGGCCTCGGCACCACGACGCTGCTCGCCATTCTCATCGTCGCAGGCTCGCGCGAGCTCGCGCACTTCGACGCCGCTCTGGTCGCGTATACCTTCGCCGTCCTCTTTGCCACGTTCGGGCTGACCTACAGGTACGCGATGTGGCTGCAGCGCCCGCCGACCGGCGTCTACTGGCGCCGCGGATGGCAGGCGTTCTTCCGGCGCGGATGGCGCGCGCGCAACGTCGTGACCGGCGTCCGGCGCGTGTCGGCCGACATGCTGGCGAACCGCTTCATCTTCGCCCGCGGACGGCTGCGGGGCCTCGCCCACGTGCTCATCATGTGGGGCTGCCTGCTCGCCGTCGCCATCACGTTTCCGCTCGTCTTCGGCTGGCTGTACTTCAGGCCGGTACCCGGCGATCTCTCGCTTTACGAGGCGATGGTCTTCGGCTTCCCGGCCTTCCGCTTCCCGCACGACTCGATCGTCGCGTTCCTCCTCTTCCACGGCCTGGTGTGGTCGTCGTTCCTCGTCATCGCGGGCGTGATGCTGGCGATGCGCCGGCGCATGCGCGAGCAGGGTCCGATGGCCGTGCAGCGGTTCGTCGAAGACTTCATGCCGCTCATCCTGCTGTTCGCCGTGAGCCTCACCGGCCTGATGCTGACGGCCAGCTATACGTGGATGAAGGGGTACGCGTACACGTTCATCGCCATCCTGCACGCGGTGACGGTGATCGGCACGTTCCTGTGGCTGCCGTTCGGCAAGTTCTTCCACGTCTTCCAGCGCCCGGCGCAGATGGGCGTGAGCTTCTACAAGGACGCCGGCCGCACCGGCGAGCCGGCACACTGCCGGCGCTGCGGGCACGCCTTCAGTTCGCGCATGCACGTCGAAGACCTCATCGAGGTGCAGCGGCAGCTCGGCTTCGACTATCGGGTGCCGGGCCCCGTCGAGCACTACCAGTGGATCTGCCCCCGCTGCCGTCGCGCCTCGTGGATCACCGCCCAGGCGCTCGCCTGGCAGGGACGCCGTGGCGGCGCCCCCGTGGCGGCCGCCGGCGTGCCCCGCCCGTCGCCCGTGCCGGTGAACCGGGGACTCGGACAAGGTCCGCTCGGACGCGAGGACGCGGAGAACTTCTACCCATGAGCGAGCCGACCCGCCTCCCCGAACCGGATCTCGACCTCGAGGTCATCGCGCGCTTCGGCCCGCACCTCGCCCACACGAAGGCCGACCGCGCGGCGCCCGGCGGCGGCCCGACGCGCCTCGTCAAGACGCACTGCTGCTTCTGCGGCCAGCAGTGCGGCATGCAGCTCAAGGTGCAGGACGACACCGTCGTCGGCATCGAGCCCTGGTACGAGTTCCCGTTCAACCAGGGGATGATGTGCCCCAAGGGCATCAAGCGGTACCTGCAGCAGGCCCACCCGGATCGGCTGCTGCGCGCGCAGGTGCGCGAGCGTGGTTCGTCCGCCGGCTTCCAGCCCGTCGCCTATGACGATGCGATAGCGCGCGTCGCCGGCGAGATCGGGCGCATCCAGCAGACCTACGGCCGCGACGCGTTCGCGCTGCTCTCGGGTGCGAGCCTCACCACCGAGAAGACGTACCTGATGGGCAAGTTCGCCCACATGTGCCTGCGCACGGCCAACATCGACTACAACGGGCGGCTCTGCATGGTCAGCGCGGCCGCCGGCAACAAGAAGGCGTTCGGCATCGACCGCGCCGCCAACCCGTGGAGCGACATCCTGGGCGCCGAGGTGATCCTCGTGGCCGGCGCCAACGTCGCCGAGTGCGCGCCCATCACCACCAACTACATCTGGCAGGCACGCGAGCAGGGCGCGCGGGTCATCGTCGTGGATCCGCGGATCACGCCGCTGGCGCGTACGTGCGACCTCTTCCTGCCGGTGAAGCCGGGCCGCGACACCGCCCTCTTCAACGGCATCCTCCACCTGATGATCGCGAACGGGTGGATCGACACGGCGTTCATCGAATCGCAGACCGTCGGGTTCGCAGACGTCGAGGCGGAGGTTGCCGCCTGGACGCCAGAGCGCACTGCCGCGGTGACGGGCATCGCCGAGTCGCGCATCCGACAGGCCGCCGAGTGGTGGGGCACCGCGCGCACGAGCTTCCTGATGCACGCCCGCGGGCTCGAGCACCACAGCAACGGCGTCAAGAACGTGCTGAGCGCGATCAACATCGTCCTGGCGTCGGGGCGAATCGGCAGGCCGTCGTGCGGGTACGGCACCATCACCGGTCAGGCCAACGGGCAGGGCGGGCGCGAGCACGGGCAGAAATGCGATCAGCTGCCCGGCGGCCGCGACCTGTTCAACGAGAAGGACCGCGCCTACGTGGCGGGCGTCTGGGGCATGGCGCCCGAAGACCTGCCGCAGCCCGGCGTGGACGCCTACGAGATCATCCGCAAGGCGCACCGCGGCGAGATCAAGGGCCTCCTCAGCATCTGCTTCAATCCCGTCGTCTCGCTGCCCGACAACAACTTCGTGCGCGAGGCGCTCGAACGGCTCGAGTTCTACGTCGCCATCGACTTCTTCCTGAGTGAAACGGCGCGGTATGCCGACGTCGTCCTGCCGGGGTCGCTGCAGGAGGAGGACGAAGGCACGGTCACGCAGCTCGAAGGCCGCATCGTGCGCATCAACCAGGCCGTGAACCCGCCGGGCGAGGCGCGCCAGGACTGGCGCATCATCCAGGACATCGCGCGCGCGCTCGGGCGGCCCGAGGGGATGTCGTTTGCCAGCCCGCGCGAGATCTTCGAGGAACTGCGGGTGGCCTCGAAGGGCGGGGTGGCCGACTACTCGGGCGTCACGTACGAGCGCATCGAACAGCAGTACGGCGTCTTCTGGCCGTGTCCCGACGAGACGCCGCCCGGTGCGCGTCCGCCGGGTCCGCAGGGCACGCCGCGGCTGTTCGAGGCCGGCTCCTGGAACCCCATTGCGAACGGCGCGGGTCCGTTCTACTTCGCGGACGGACGGGCGCGGTTCAACACGACGCCGTACATCGGCCCGGCCGAGGACGTCGACGACGAGTACCCCGTCATCCTCACGACGGGGCGTGTCGTCAGCCAGTTCCTCTCGGGCACGCAGACGCGGCGCATCGGGCCGCTCGTCGACCACTACCCCGAGCCGCGGATCGAGATGCACCCGCGCCTGGCGAGCCGTCTGGGCATCGCCGACGGCGACTGGACGACAGCCGAGAGCCGGCGCGGCACGTGCACGCTGCGCGCGTCGGTCGTCACCACGATCCGCCCCGACACGGTGTTCGTGCCGTACCACTGGGGCGGACGCAAGAGCGCGAACCAGCTGACGATCTCGGCACAGGACCCCGTGTCGAAGATCCCCGAATACAAGGTCTGTGCGGTGCGTGTGCGCAAGGCCGACGGACCGCCCGCGTATGCCGGCAGGCTGGCGCCGCAGCAATGACTGGAGGATGACGCGATGCCCGTCCCCGAAACCTACGAGTTCTTCATCGACCCGGCCCGCTGCATCGGCTGCCAGGCCTGCATCCAGGCGTGCACCGAATGCGACACGCACAAGGGCCAGTCGATGATTCAACTCGACTATCTGGATCGCGCGCACTCCACGCAGACGGCGCCCGTCGTCTGCCTGCACTGCGAGACGCCCACGTGCGCAGAGGTGTGTCCCGCCGACGCCATCAAGCGGACCGACGACGGCATCGTGCAGACGGCGCGCAAGCCACGCTGCATCGCGTGCAACAACTGCGTGATGGCCTGTCCGTTCGGCGTCCCCAAGATGCACACCGGCATGAGCCTGATGATGAAGTGCGACATGTGCTACGACCGCACGTCGGTCGGGCTCAAGCCCTGGTGCGCGTCGGTGTGCCCGAGTCAGGCGCTCGCCTTCGGCACGCGTGAGGAGATGGCGCGTCTGCGGCCGCAGGCTGCGCCGGTGGACACGTTCCAGTTCGGCGCCCAGACGATCCGGACGAAGGTCAAGCTGATGATGCCGATCGAGCGGGCCGCCGCGATCGTGGACGTCACCGCCGCGATGCACGAGCCCACGCTCGGCCACGACATGCTCGCCGACGTGTTCGATGGGGAGGCGCCTGGCGGTGCGGGAGGCGCAGCATGATCTCGCGCACCGGCAAGGAGCCCGCCGCGGCGGACCGCCTCGTCACGCCGCCCGATGGCGCGCCGTACGAGGCCCAGCCGCGCTGGCGGCAGGACTTTCCCATCGACGCCGCGCAGGACGACTACGTCTCGCGTCGCGAGCTCGCCAAGTTCATCGTGCTCACGAGCGCGGCGTTCGTCGCCGGGCAGTTCTGGATCGTCATGAAGAGCGTGCGGGCGACGCTGCTGCCGCCGCCCGCGCTGCGCATCGCGACGCCGGACGAGGTGCCCGTCGGCGGCGCGAAGATCTTCAGGTACCCGGAAGGCAGCACGCCCCGCCTGCTCGTGCGCACGGCCGCGGCGTCGTATGTGGCGTACGACCAGCAATGCACGCACCTGCTGTGTCCCGTGATGCCGGACGTCGCCAGCGGGAGGCTGCACTGCCCCTGCCACAACGGCTGGTTCGACCTGCACACCGGCCAGGTGCTGGCCGGGCCGCCGCCGCGTCCCCTGCCGCGCGTCCTCGTGGAGGTGCGTGACGACGGCGTCTATGCCACCGGCGTCCAGGAGCGGACGACATGAGCCGGCCGCCGCGCGTCGTGCGGGCGCAACGACTCACGATCGTGAACGGCATCCTGCTCGTCGTCGTGCTGATCGTCGTGCTGCAGCTCTGGCTGATCACCGCGACGATGAACGCGTATCTGGGCGGCGACACGTCGATTGTCGTCCCGGCGGCACTTGCGAGCCTGGCCTGCTTCGGCCTCAACCTCGGCCTGCTGCGGTACTTGATGAAGCTAGGGTAGGGACGGCTCTCCGAGCCGTCCTCCTGTGCGCGCGTCACTGAGCGGTCAAGGATCGCGGGGACATCTCGGGGAGCCGCCCCTACCGTGTTGCGCCAGCGCAACGAACGGACGGGCGACACGAGGCCATACTCCACGACGATCGGCTGCGCCTGTCGTGCGGCCCAGGAATCACCAGACGACCATGGCATCCGAACTCTCTCCCGCCACGGCGCATCCCTTCGACGCGCTCGTCCCCATGACGCCTGATGGCATCTCGAGCCGCGTGCTCGCCCGCACCGCGGGCGGCGTGCTGACGCTCTTCACCTTCGATGCCGGCCAGACCCTGACCGAGCACACCTCTCCCTTCGAGGCCTTCCTCCAGGTACTGGAAGGCGCCATGACGCTCACGATTGGCGGCCAGGTGGTGCAGGCGACGCCGGGCACGATCGTGCGGATGCCGGCCAGGGTGCCGCACGCCGTCGAGGCGACGGCGCCGTCGCGCATGCTGCTGACGATGCTGCGCGACGCGGTGCCCACGCCTCCCGCGGACGCGCCGCTGTGAGCGGCGCACGCCGTTGCCGCAGGCCTTACAGAACTCTCACACACGTTCCGGTGTGGGACGTGTGAGGATGCGTGGCGTGATGGATTCGGCGCCCATCCTTCCACGAATCATCCAGGGCGGCATGGGCGTCGGCGTCTCGCACTGGCGCCTGGCCCGCGCAGTCTCCCGCACCGGGCAACTCGGCGTCGTGTCAGGCACGGCGCTCGACCAGCTGTTCGTCCGGCGGCTGCAGGATGGCGATCCCGGCGGCCATCTGCGCCGCGCGCTCGAGCACTTCCCCGATCGCGCGCTGGCAACCCGCCTCGTCGACACGTACCTCGTCCCCGGCGGCAAAGGCGCCGACGAGAGCTATCGCACGCTGCCCATGCACACGCTGCCCCTGTCGCGCGAAGTGCAGGAGTTGTGCGTCGTGGCCAACTTCGTCGAGGTCTGGCTGGCGCGCGAGGGCCACGGCAATGCGGTCGGCATCAACTACCTCGAGAAGATCGCGCTGCCGCACCTGCCGTCGCTGTACGGCGCGATGCTGGCGGGCGTGGACTACGTGCTGATGGGCGCCGGCATCCCGCTGAAGGTGCCGGGCGCGCTCGACGCGCTCGCGCGTCATGAGCCGGCCACCTACCCGATCGCCGTCACGGGCGCACCGAGTGACGCCGGATGGTCGGTGACGTTCACGCCGGAAGACATCGTCTGTGGCGACCTGCCGCCGCTGTCCCGCCCGCGGTTCCTGGCCATCGTCTCGTCGGCGACGCTCGCGACGACGATGGTGAAGCGCGCGAACGGCCGGGTGGACGGCTTCGTCGTCGAGGGCCCGACGGCAGGCGGCCACAACGCGCCGCCGCGCGGACGGCTGCAGCTCGACACCGACGGCCAGCCTGTCTACGGCGACCGTGACCGCGTCGATCTCGCCACGCTGCGCGCCATCGGCCTGCCCTTCTGGCTCGCCGGCGGCCATGGCTCACCTGAAGCGCTGCAGGCCGCGCTCGCCGAGGGCGCTGCGGGGATTCAGGTGGGGACGGCGTTTGCCTACTGCCTCGAGTCGGGCATGCGCGCCGACGAACGCCGCAGGGTGGCGGCCACCGTACGCGACGGCGGCGTGAGCGTGAAGACCGACCCGCTCGCGTCGCCGACGGGGTTCCCGTTCAAGGTCGTGCGCGTCGAGGGCACGGTGTCCGAACCGGACGTGTACGAGCGCCGGCCGCGGATTTGCGACCTCGGCTACCTGCGCGAGGCGTACCAGCAGCCGGACGGCACCATCGGGTTCCGCTGTCCCGCCGAGCCGGTATCGCTTTACGTGGCCAAGGGTGGTGACGCGGCGGAAACGGTCGGGCGCAAGTGCCTGTGCAACGCGCTCGTGGCCAGCGCCGGCCATCCGCAGGTGCGCGCACGGCGGCACGTCGAGCCGGGCATCGTCACGTCGGGCGACGCCATTCACGACCTCCGCCGGTTCATGCCTGCCGACGGGCCTGACTACTCCGCCGCCGACGTCGTCCGCACGCTGCTCGGGTAGGACGGGGTCGCCAGGGACGGCTCTCCGAGCCGTCC
>JBIQIB010000041.1:0-19178 GCA_044508265.1 Acidobacteriota bacterium | reverse complement strand
CCGATCCGCCGGGACGGCCCGGAGGGCCGTCCCTACCTACCGAACCGGAGGGCCGTCCCTACCTACCGAAGCCGTGTGTACTTGAAGTCCGTGCCGGTGAGGACGCCGTCGCGCAGGCGCTCGACACGGATCGTGAGCGCGTCGGGCGACGTCCGCGTGAAGATGACGCGGTTCGGGTTCTCGCCCGTGCCCTCGAACACCGCCGTCTGGCCCTCCACCCTGACGAGCCGGTGCGTGATCGCGGCGTCCTTCTCCTGCCGTCCGACGAGCCCGTCTCCTGGCGCGAAGTGCTTGATGCGCAGGGCGAGCCCCTCGCCGTCCTGCTCGATCGCGAGCAGCTCGTAGAGCCGCGGCTGGCCGTCCTGGACGTTGCGGTACATCGCCAGCATCGACGTCCCGAGCGGGGCCATCCAGTGCTGCTCGATCGTGCGGTCGCCGAGCGTGCCCGTCCACGGGCCGCTGATGAACGCGAGCTGATCGATCGTGGCCTTCGCGGGCGGAGCCGAGCCGATGGCATCCTGCGCCCGGGCGAGCGGCGCGGCAATCGTGAGGGTGAGGAGCATCAACGAAAAGCGGAACAGGGATCGCGTGAGGAGGGCGTTCGACATGGTCGCTCATGGTACACGGGACGCCCCGCGTGGCGTATGCTGCCGCCACACCCGCTTCTCCGAGAGGTCCGATGTCCCGACTCGCCACACCTCGCCTGACGCTCGCCACGGCGGTCGCCGTGCTGCTGCCGCTGCTCGCACCGGCGTCCACCCGCGCCCAGTCCGGGGCGCCGCCCATCGACTCTCCCGTGGTTCACGAGGACGGCCGCGTCAGCGTCGCCTTCCGCGCCGAGCACGCGAAGGAGGTGGTGCTGGCCGTGAACAGCCAGCCGCGCCAGCCGATGACGCGCGACGCCGACGGGGTCTGGCGGGCGACGACGCCGCCGCTCGACGCCGACGTGTACGGGTACCTCATCGTGGTGGACGGCGTCCCGCACCTCGACCCGCTCAACACGGACATCATCCCGAACCTGCTCAATCCGCAGAGCAAGTTCCACGTCCAGCGCGGCAGCGCGCACCCGTGGGACGTGACCGACGTCCCGCGCGGCACGCTGCACAGGCACTTCTACAAGTCGGGCATCGTGGGCGACCACCGCGACTACTACGTCTACACGCCGCCCGGCTACGACAGCGCCGCGGCGCGGCCCTACCCCGTCCTCTACCTGCTGCACGGATACTCCGACGACGCGCGCGGGTGGACGAGCGTGGGCCACGCGCACCTCATCCTCGACAACCTCATCGCGGCGGGCACCGTCACGCCGATGGTCGTCGTGATGCCGCTCGGCTACGGCGACCTGACGCTGGTCGCGCGCAACACGCCCGGGATTCGCGATCCCGCCGTCCGGACGCGCAGCTTCGAACGGTTCCGGCAGAGCCTGCTCGAGGAGCTGATCCCGAGGGTCGCCCGCGACTACCACGTCGGCACCGACAGGGCCTCGCGCGCCATCGCCGGGCTGTCGATGGGCGGCGCGCAGTCGCTCTTCATCGGCCTGAACGCCCTCGACCGGTTCTCCGCGATCGGCGCGTTCAGCTCGGGCGGATTCGGCGACGCCCCCGACCTCGACAGCGTCTTCGCCGGCGTCACGCCGGGAGGTCCGCGGCCCAGCCTGCTCTGGGTCGCCTGCGGCGTGGACGATCGCCTGCTGCCCGGCAACCGCGCGATCCGCGACTGGCTTCAGGCGCATGACGTGACGCACGTCTACAAGGAGACCGAGGGCGCGCACACGTGGTTCGTCTGGCGGCGTTACCTGTCCGAGTTCCTCCCGCTGATCTTCCGCTGAGCCAGGTGGTACGATGAACACCATCTACACGCGATGGCCGCCGTCCCGTGGTCACGGAGCGTGCGGCGCAGACGCCGGGGGGACCGGCGCATCTTCAGAGGAGTGACCCCGCATGCTGTCACTGATCGGCACCGCCATTGCCGGCCTGATCGTCGGCGCCATCGCAAAGCTCGTCATGCCGGGGAAGGATCCCGGCGGGATCATCGTCACGATGCTGCTCGGCATCGCCGGCGCGTTCATCGGTGCCCTTGCCGGGCGGGCGATGGGCTGGTATGAACCGGGGGAACCGGCCGGCTGGATCATGTCCATCCTCGGCGCCGTTCTCCTGCTCTTCATCTATAGAAAGGCGTTCGGCGGCACCCGGACCGCCTGACTCGACGAGAACGATGGTCGATCGCCCCTCCGGGTACGCCTGCCGAGCCGCCGCGCGACGCGCGTGCCTCGTGATCTGGCTGGGGTCGCTTGCCGCCTGCGCGCCGCCCGGCCCGCAGGTGGCGGACCTGCCGGAGCGGGTCGACTACAACCTTCACGTCAAGCCAATCCTGTCGGACCGTTGCTTCAAGTGCCACGGCCCTGACGACGCCGTGCGGCAGGCGGGGCTGCGGCTCGACACGCGCGACGGGCCGTTCCTGACGCTGGCCTCCGGCGTGCAGGCCGTCGTGCCCGGCTGGCCGCGCCGCAGCGAGCTGGTGCGGCGCATCCTCAGCGACGACCCGGCGGTGCGCATGCCGGCGCCGCAGTCGCTGCTCACGCTCAGCGACTACGAGAAGGCGGTGCTCATCCGCTGGATCGCGCAGGGCGCGGAGTGGAAGCCGCACTGGGCGTTCACGCCGCCGCAACGGCCGGAGGTCCCCGCCCCGCAGCCAGACCTGCCGCCGGGCGTGCGCCCCGTCAACGCCATCGACAACTTCGTCCACGCGCGGCTCGCCGGCGTCGGCCTGCAACCCGCGCACGAGGCCTCGCGCGAGACGCTGATCCGCCGCGTGACACTGGCGCTGACGGGCCTCCCGCCTACCATCGCCGAGATCGACGCGTTCCTGGCCGACACCTCACCGGACGCCTACGAGAAGGTCGTGGACAGGCTGCTGGCCTCGCCGCGCTACGGCGAGCGCCTGGCCACCGACTGGCTGGACGTGGCCCGCTACGCCGACTCGCACGGCTACCAGGACGACGGGATGCGGCCGATGTGGCCGTGGCGCGACTGGGTCATCGAGGCGTTCAACCGCAACATGCCGATGGACCAGTTCATCACCTGGCAGCTGGCCGGCGACCTGCTGCCGGGGGCGACGCGCGAGCAGCGGCTCGCGACGGCGTTCAACCGCCACCATCAGCAGAGCCAGGAAGGCGGCATCGTTCCCGAAGAGTATCGGGTGGAGTACGTCGCCGACCGCGTCAACACGTTCGGCACGGCGTTCCTCGGCCTCACGCTCGAGTGCGCCCGGTGCCACGACCACAAGTACGACCCGGTGATGCAGCGGGAGTACTTCGAGCTGTTCGCCTTCTTCAACAGCATCAACGAGGCCGGCCAGATCCCCTACTCCGGCATGCCCAGCCCGACGCTGCTGCTGCCGACACCCGAGGCCGAGGCCGAGTGGGCGGTGCTGCGCGAGCGGCGCGAGGCGCTGGAACCGCTGGCCGCGGTGGATGCCGCCGACTACGACGAGGGCTTCGACGCCTGGCTCGCGCGGCCCGGGCGTCTCGAGGCGCCGCCGCGTCCACTGGCCGACCTGTCGTTCGAGCGGGTGCGCGAGCGGTCGGTGCTCGAACGCCCCGCGCCGGACCGGCCCGCGAAGCGCGAGCGCCGCCATGAACTCGCCAACCAGGCGCGCCCCTCGGAGCCGGCGTCGCTGCAGGGCGACGAGGATCGGCTGCCGCGCATCGTCGAGGGCCGCGTGGGCAACGGGCTGCAGCTGGTCGGCGACAGCCACCTGCAACTGGCGAACAAGGTCGGCGTCTTCGACAGGCACGAGCCGTTCTCGGCAAGCCTGTGGGTCCGCCTGGACGAGGCCGGCACGAGCGGGCCGCTGCTGTCGCGGTCGGGCGGCAGCGCGGACGGCTATCGCGGCTACGCGGTGATGCTGCGTCCCGACGGCCGGCTCGACGCGTGGCTGCACCACGTCTATCCCGACAACTCGATCCAGATCGTCACCGAACGGCCGCTCCACACGAAGGCGTGGCACCACGTGGCGCTGGTCTATGACGGCTCGAGCCGCGCAAGCGGGCTGCGGCTGTTCGTCGACGGCGTGCGCGCGCCGGTGACGGTGCTCAACGATCACCTCCAGCGCAGCATCATCAACAGCGGCATCCCGACCAACCAGTCGTGGGGCGGCATCAACAGCCTCCGCGTGGGCCGCCTGGGCGAGCAGACACTCCAGGGCGTGACCGTCGACGAGTTCCGGCTGTTCGCCACGGCGCTGACGACGCTCGAGGTGGAGGCGCAGGCGGGCCTGCGCGCCGTGGGCGATCCCCTGCCGGCGGGCGAGGCCGCGGCACCCGCGCAGGTGCGCCAGGCGCTCCGCGAGCACTACGTGCAGCGCAAGGCCCCGGGCTTCGCGAAGGCGATGCGCGATCTGACGGCCGTGCGCGCCGAAGAGAACGAACTGCTGACGTCGCAGCTCGAGGTGATGGTGATGCGCGAGCTGCCCGAGCCGCGCCCCACTTTCATCCTCGCGCGCGGCGCGTACGACGCCCCGACCACGCCCGTCGAGCCAGCCACGCCGGCGTTCCTGCCGCCGATGGCCGACGACCTGCCGAAGAACAGGCTCGGCCTGGCGCGGTGGCTGGTCGACCCGGCGCATCCGTTGACCTCGCGCGTGCTCGTGAACCGCGTGTGGGCGTCGCTGTTCGGCCGTGGGCTCGTCGCCACGCCGGACGACTTCGGCAACCAGGGCCGGCTCCCGAGCCATCCTGATCTGCTCGACTGGCTGGCCGTCGACTTCGTCGCGTCGGGCTGGGACCTGAAGGCGTTGTACCGGCAGATTGCGCTGTCGGCAACGTTCCGGCAGTCGTCGGTCGCCGCCACGGACGCGCGCGAGCAGGATCCCGACAACGTCTGGCTGGCGCGAGGGCCCGCGTTCAGGCTGTCGGCCGAGCAGATCCGTGACAGCACCCTAGCGGTGAGCGGCCTGCTCGTGGGCACGATCGGCGGGCCCAGCGTGTACCCGTACCAGCCGGACGGGTTGTGGGAGGAGCTGGCCACGCGCAATGCGACGAGCTACGAACAGGGCGAGGGCGACGCGCTGTACCGGCGCAGTCTCTACACGGTGTGGAAGCGCTCGTCGCCGCCGCCGTCGGCCATCAGCTTCGACGCCGCCGAACGGTTCGCGTGCACGGTGAACCGTCAGCGGACGAGCACGCCGCTGCAGGCGCTGGTGCTGATGAACGACCCGCAGTATGTGGAGGGCGCGCGGATGCTGGCCGAGCACGTGATGCGCGAGGGCGGCAGCAGCGCGGCCGCACGCGCGCTGTATGCCTACCGGCGTGCCACGAGCCAGACGCCGTCCGACGCGGCGATCCAGCGGCTCGTGGCGCTGTACGATACCGAGTACGAACGTTTCTCCCAGGACCGCGCCGCCGCGCGCGCCCTGCTCGCCACCGGCGAGCACCCCGTCGACAGCACGCTCGATCCCGCCGACCTGGCGGCGTGGACCGTCGTCTCGAATACGATCATGAATCTGGATGCCGTGGTGTACACGCGATGAGCAAGACCGTACGCGTGAAACGGGCGCTTGCCGCCCTGGTGACGAGCCTGACCGCTGCCGCGTGCGGCGTGCCCGGACCGCAGGTGGATGGCCTGCCCGACAAGGTGGACTTCGCGCTGCACGTGAAGCCGCTGCTGAGTGACCGCTGCTTCAAGTGCCATGGGCCCGACGCCGCCGCTCGCAAGACCGACCTCCGGCTCGACGAGCCCGAGTACGCGTTCGCCCGGCTGGCGTCAGGCGCCACGGCGATCGTCCCGGGGCGGCCGAACGCGAGCGACGTCGTGCGGCGCATCCTCAGCGACGACCCGGCGGTCCGCATGCCGGCGCCCGACTCGCACCTGACGCTGAGCGACTACGAGAAGGCGCTCATCATCCGGTGGATCGATCAGGGCGCCGAGTGGAAGCCGCACTGGGCGTTCACGCCGCCGCAGATGCCCGAGGTGCCGCCGCTGCCGGCCCACGCGCGCGCGGACAACCCGATCGACCACTTCGTGCGGGCCGCGGCCGACGCGCAGGGCCTGCCGCAGGCACCCGAGGCGCCGCGCGAGACGCTGATCCGACGGGTGTCGCTGAGCCTGACGGGACTGCCGCCCACGGTCGAGGAGATCGACGCGTTCGTCGCCGACACGTCGCCCGATGCGTACGAGAAGCTGGTGGATCGGCTGCTCGACTCGCCGGCATACGGCGAGCGCATGGCGGCAGACTGGCTCGACATCGCACGGTTTGCCGACTCGCACGGCTACCAGGACGACGTGATGCGCGACATGTCGCCGTGGCGTGACTGGGTAATCGACGCGTACAACCGCAACCTGCCGCTCGACCGCTTCATCATGTGGCAGCTCGCCGGCGACCTGCTGCCCGAGCCGACGCGCGAGCAGCGCCTGGCGACGGCGTTCAACCGCCACCACATGCAGAGTCAGGAAGGCGGCATCGTCCCCGAGGAGTACCGGGTCGAGTACGTCGCCGACCGCGTGCAGACCTTCGGCCAGGCCTTCCTCGGCCTGAGCCTCGACTGCGCGCGCTGCCACGATCACAAGTACGACCCGGTGACGCAGAAGGAATATTTCGAGCTGTTCGCCTTCTTCAACAGCGTCAACGAGGCGGGCCAGGCGCCGTACTCCGGCATGCCGAGCCCGACGGTGGTGCTGCCGAGCCCCGAGGCGGAAACCCGGAAAGCCGAACTCGAGGAGCAACGACGCGCGCTCGAGGCCGAGGCCGCCGTGGACAACCCCGCCTACGATGCGGCATTCGAGGCCTGGCTTGCCGGGCCCGCGCGCCGCGCGTCACGCCTGCCGGCGCGCCAGGGGCTCATCGTCCACCTGCCCCTCGACGCGCCGCGCACACGTCCGCTGCCACGGCGGACCGCCAGCCGCGCCACCGGCCCCACGCAGCAGCTCGTGTTTGCCAACCTCGCGCGGCCGCAGGAGGCCGGCTTCCTCGGCGGCGATCCCGACCGCGTGCCGGCGACCGTGCCGGGACGTCTCGGCGAGGGCCAGCGCCTGGTCGGCGACAGCGAGATCCACACCGCCGCCGGCGTCGGGTTCTTCGACAGGCATCAGCCGTTCTCGCTCGGGATCTGGTTCCGGATCGACGAGCCGGGGGCGGCAGGTCCGCTGGTGACGCGGTCGGGCGGGTTCGCGAACGGCTACCGCGGGTATCTCGTGCAGATCGAGGCTGACGGGCGTCTCACGGCGTCGCTGCACCACGTGGCGCCCGACGACTCGGTCGTGATCCGCACGACAGAGCCCGTGGCGCCGCACGAGTGGCGGCACGTGACGTTCACCTACGACGGCTCGAGCCGCGCCACGGGGCTGCGCCTCTTCCTCGACGGCGCGCCGGTCGCCACGGAGGTGGTGGTCGACAACCTCACGCGCAGCATCTTCGAGAGCGGCATCGAGGGCAACCAGATGTCGGGCCGCCCGCTGAGCCTGCGCATCGGCGGCGTCGGCGAGTTGAGCAAGGAAACCCTGCGCGACGTCGCCGTGGACGACTTCACGGTGTTCGAGCGGCAGCTCTCGGCGATCGAGGTGGCGGCGCTCGCCGGCGCGCGCGAGCCGGACGCGCCGCTCGTGCCGGGCGACCCGGCTGCCCTCACGTCAGAGGCACGGGCCGCGCTTCGCGAGCACTTCGTCCTGCACGTGTCGCCCGAACGCGCGGACGTGCTCACACGTCTGACGGCCGTCCGCGACGAGGAGAACACGCTGTGGACCGCGCAGCCGAGCGTGATGGTCATGCGTGACCTGCCGACGCCGCGACCCACGTTCGTGCTCGCGCGCGGCGCGTACGATGCGCCCGCGGAGCGCGTCGAGCCCGGCACGCCCCTGGCGATCCTGCCGTTCGACGAGGACCTGCCGCGCAACAGGCTCGGCCTGGCGAAGTGGCTGCTCTCGCCCGAGCAGCCGCTCACGGCACGCGTCATCGCGAACCGGTACTGGGCCAAGGCCTTCGGCCGTGGCCTCGTGGCGACGGCCGACGATTTCGGCAACCAGGGCGAGCTGCCGACGCACCCGCAACTGCTGGATTGGCTCGCAACCACCCTCGTACAGTCGGGGTGGGACGGCAAGGCGCTCCACCGCTTGATCGTGACCTCCGCCACCTACCGGCAATCGTCGATTGCCACGCCGGAATTGCGCGACCGCGATCCGGAGAACCGCCTGCTCGCGCGCGGCCCGTCGTTCCGCATGTCGAGCGAGCAGATCCGCGACGCCGCGTTGGCGACGAGCGGCCTGCTGGTGCGGAAGGTCGGCGGCCCGAGCGTCTTCCCGTACGAGCCGCCCGGGCTGTGGACCGCCCTGCAGTCGGGGAACAGCTACCCGCAGTCCACCGGCGAGGGACTCTATCGCCGCAGTCTCTACACCGCCTGGAAGCGCGCGTCGCCGCCGCCGTCGGCCATCAGCTTCGACGCGTCGGAGCGGCTGACGTGCACGGTGACGCGCCAGCGCACGAGCACGCCGCTGCAGGCCCTCGTGCTGCTCAACGACCCGCAGTACGTCGAAAGCGCGCGCGTGCTGGCCGAACACATCGTCGAGCACGGCGGCTCACCGGCCGAGCAGACGGCGTACGGCTTCAGGCGGGTGCTCAGCCGCTCCCCCACTGATTCGGAAGTGGCGCGGCTGACGGCGCTCTACGACTCCGAGCACACGCGCTTTGCGGACGACCGGAAGGCGGCCGAGGCGCTGCTCGCGACAGGCGAGCGCCCGCGTGATCCGGCACTGGATCCCGCGGACGTCGCCGCATGGACGGTCGTCGCGAGTACGATCATGAATCTCGACGAAGCGGTGCATACACGATGAAGGAACTGCGCGATCTCAAGTTCAACGCCACCCGACGGCACTTCCTGTCGGCGGCCAGCCTCGGTATCGGCAGCGTGGCGCTCGGGTCACTGCTCGATCCGCTGCAGCTCCTCGGCCAGGAGACGCCGGCGGGCGTGTCCACCGGGGGCGCCACGGCGCACGTGCTCGGCGAACGGCACCTGGTGCCGCGGGCCAAGCGCGTGATCTACCTGTTCCAGAGCGGCGGCCCGTCGCAGCTCGAGCTGTTCGACTACAAGCCGACGCTCGAGAAGATGAACGGCGAGGAGCTGCCGGCCTCGGTCCGCATGGGTCAGCGACTCACCGGCATGACGGCGCACCAGAAGTCGTTCCCGCTCGCCGGCTCGCAGTTCTCGTTTGCGCAGCACGGGCAGAACGGCACCTGGGTCAGCGAGCTGCTGCCGCACACCGCCCGCATCATCGACGAGCTCTGCGTCGTGAAGTCGATGTACACGGAGGCCATCAACCACGACCCGGCCGTCACCTTCTTCCAGACCGGGTCGCAGCTGGCCGGCCGGCCCGCCATCGGCTCGTGGCTGTCGTACGGCCTCGGCTCGGAGAACTCGAACCTGCCGGCGTTCCTCGTGCTGCTGTCGCGCGGGCGCTCGGGCGACCAGCCGCTCTACTCACGCCTCTGGGGCAGCGGCTTCCTGCCGTCGCAGCACCAGGGCGTGCAGCTGCGCAGCGGCAAGGACCCGGTGCTCTACCTCAACGACCCGGAAGGCCTCGACCGCGAGACGCGGCGGCGGATGCTCGACACGTTCCGCGCCCTCGAGGAGGAACAGCACGCCCGCGTGCTCGACCCCGAGATCAACGCCCGCATCGCGCAGTACGAGATGGCGTACCGCATGCAGGCGTCCGTGCCCGAGTCGATGTCGCTCGACGACGAGCCCGACCACATCTTCGATCTGTACGGTCCCGACGCGCGCGTGCCGGGCACGTTCGCCGCCAACTGCCTCCTCGCACGGCGCCTCGCCGAGCGCGACGTCCGGTTCATCCAGCTCTATCACCAGGGCTGGGACCAGCACGGCAACCTGCCGAAGGACATCGAGACCATGGCCAGGTCGGTGGACCAGGCGTCGGCGGCGCTCGTGACCGACCTGAAGCAGCGCGGGCTGCTCGACAGCACGCTGGTGATCTGGGGTGGCGAGTTCGGACGCACCAACTACTCGCAGGGCAAGCTCACGGTCGACAATTACGGCCGCGACCACCATCCCCGCAGTTTCACCGTCTGGATGGCGGGTGGCGGCACGAAGCCGGGCCTCGTCTACGGCGAGACCGACGAGTTCGGCTACAACATCGTGCGTGACCCGGTGCACGTCCACGACTTCCAGGCCACGCTGCTGCACCTGCTCGGGATCGATCACGAGCGGCTGACGTTCCGCCACCAGGGCCGCCGGTACCGGCTCACCGACGTCCACGGACAAGTGGTGACCGGACTGCTCGCGTGACGCCCCGCGTTTCACGCTGGATGATCAGCCTCCGGACCCTGGCGCGTCGCCTGCCCTGGTGGGGATGGCTTGCCGCCGCGCTCGGCCTTGTGGCGGCGGCGTTCGTCCTGTGGCTCGGGCCCCGCGAGCGGCTCGAGCTGCTGGCGGCGTTCGGCCGCTTCCACCCGGGCTTCGTGCATCTGCCCATTGGCGCCCTGGCTGTGGCCGCCGTGCTGGTCGCCCTGGCGCGCACCGGCCGGCTGCCGGCCGCCCGCACGGCGCTGGTGCCCGTGCTGGCGGTGGCGACCGCCGGCGCCATCGCCGCCGTCGCCGCCGGCCAGGCGCTCTCGGCGGAGGGGGCATACGCCGGCGACACCTTCGAATGGCATCGGCTGCTGGGCTACGCGGTAGCGCTCGTGGCCGGGGCCGCCACGCTGGCCGCCTGGTGGGCCACGCGGCCGACGGCAGGGCGAGCCGCGGCCAGAACCGCCGCCGACGTCACGGTGCTGGCCGGGATGGCGGTGCTCACCGTCGCCGGGCATCTCGGCGGCACGCTCACGCACGGCGAAGGCTACCTGACCGAGCGCCTGCCGGCGCCGCTCAATGCCTGGTTCGGCCACGGCGGCGAGGTCGAGGCCCGCGCCCGTGTGCAGCCGAGCGAGGTAAAGGTGTACGACGCCCTCGTCGCGCCCGTCCTCGCCGAGCACTGCGTGGACTGCCACGGCCCGTCGAAGGCCAACGGCGAGCTGCGGCTCGACACGCCCGATCAGATCAGGAAGGGCGGCCGCACCGGCACGTCACTCGTCGCCGGACAGGCCGCGGCGAGCGACCTGATCACGCGGCTCTGGCTGCCGGCGTCGCACCCGGACGTCATGCCGCCCCGCGGGCGCCCCGCGATGCCCGTCGCCGACGCGTCGCTCCTTCGCTGGTGGGTCGATCAGGGCGCGTCGTTCGAGGCCTCGCTCGCCGACGTCGAGCTCATCGCGGAGGTGACGCCGGCGATCCAGGCGCGCGTAGGCGACCTGACGCTCGGCGGTCCTGAGCTGCTGGCCGTCGACCCGGGCCCGCTCGACACGGAAGCCCTCGCGACGCTCGTGTCGCGCGACCTGCCCGTGAGCCGGCTGGCGGCCGACGTCGACTGGCTCCAGGTGGAGGCGCGCGGCAAGGGGCGCGCCTTCGGCGATGCCGACGTCGAGGCGCTGCTGCCGCTCGCCTCGCACATCACCTGGATGGATCTCGGGGGCACCTCGGTCACCGACGCGGCGGCGCAGACGCTCGCGAAGTTCCCGCATCTCACGCGGCTGCTCCTCGACCGCACGGCGGTCAGCGACGCGGGCCTCACGGCCATCGCCACGCTGCCGCACCTCCAGTCGCTCAACGTGTACGGCACGGGCATCACCGACGAGGGCCTCGCGGCGCTCGGCTCGGTGGCCTCGCTCGAGACGCTCTACGTGGCCGCGACAGCGGTCACCGAGGAAGGCGTTCGCGCCGCCAGGGCCGCGCAGCCGACGCTCAGTGTCTACGGCGGACCCGTCACGGCGTCGCCGACGCCTTCGCCTCCTGCTGCCGGCCAAGCCACACGCCCAGTCCCAGCCAGATGACGGCGAGCGGGATCGTGAGCGTCGCCAGGCCGGCGAGCGCGAAGCCCATCGCCCGTATCCCGCCCTCCGTCCACGCGCCGAGCACGTCGCCGCCGCGATAGACGAAGGTGTCGGTCACCGCCTTCGACTTGTACTTGTCTTCGCGGCTGACCACGGTGAACAGCGTCTCGCGGGCCGGACGCGTCACGGCGCGCTGCACGGCGCGGAAGGTCGCCTCGAAGACGACGAGCACCGCGAACGACCCGGCGAGCGCAAGGCCGACGAAGCCGAGCGAGACGACCACCGGCAGCAGGGCGAGGGCGAACGCGACGCCGAACCGCTTCATGATGTGGCCCGTCACCACGGCCTGCAGCACCAGCGTCGTCACCTGCGTCATCAGGTCGATCCAGGCAAACAGCTGCGTCTGCTCGTCCACCGTGTCGCCGAGCGCGTCGACCATCGCCAGGCGCGTCATGTAGATGAACGTCGCCGTCACGGTCATGAGCAGGACGTACGACGAGATGCCCAGCAGGTAGGGCGAGCGGACGACGGCCGACAGGCCTTCCCAGGCGCTGCCGCCGATGACGCTCTGGTTGTGCGACGCCGTGGCGGCCTGCGCGGCGGGCGCGTCGGCCACGGGTGCCGGCTGCAGGTGGCTCACGAGCCAGGCCGCGCCGATGGCCAGCAGGAGGAAGCCCGCGGCGACGAGCAGCAGCGCGGGCGTACCCAGGGGCTCGACGAGCACGCCGGCCAGCCAGGGCCCGGCGATGGCGCCGAGCGTCCCGCCCACCGCGATGACGCCGAAGATCCGCTTGCTCTGCTCGAGCGTGAAGCGGTCGGCCATCAGCGCCCAGAAGACCATCGTGCTGAACAGGTTGAAGACGCTGAACCAGACGTAGAAGACCTGCCCGCTGGTCTCGCCGACGGCCTGCGGCGTGAAGACGATGAGCGCCCAGAAGCCGACGAGGCTCGCCGCGAAGAACAGGTAGGTCGCCGCGATGAAGGTCATGCGGCGAAAGCGGCTCACGAGCCATCCGAACACGGGGTTCACGGCCAGCGTGATGAGCGCCGTGCCGATGAACAGCCAGCGGATGGCCTCGATGCCGCGCTGCATGCCGAGCGCGTCGCGCACCGGGCGCAGCATCATCAGCGCGGTGAGCACACAGAAAAAATAGAAGGCGGCCGCCGTCAGCGGCGCGACCTCCTCGCGACGGACATTGAAGAATCGCTGCAGCAGGGAAGTCATGCGGCGGTACGGTCTCCGGGGCCTGGCGGGTCGACGTCCACTACGCCGACGGCGGCCCGACCGCTTACATCATGTGCCAGGCGGGCCGGTTCCCGCGACCGGCCGCATTTCCGCGCCATGCGGGGGGGCGGCGAAACACGAGCGCGCCCTCCGTCGTTGGGAGAGGCGTAGTCGAGTATTTCTCCCAAGGACCTATCGAATGACGTCACGCGAGACTGACCACGGGGCACGCCCCACGACCTCCGATCCCGCCCGCCGCAGCTTCCTGAAGGGCACCACCGCCGCACTGGCCGGCGGACTGGCAGCCGCGGCAGGCGCGGCGCCGGCGGCTGCTGCAGCGGCTGCCCCCCTCGACGCGCGCCCGCTCACCGAGAAGGAGAAGCTGTCGCGCATCGCCACCAACACGTATCCGCATCGCCTCCTCTTCAAGCGGCGGGCCGGGGGCGCGATGGGCGGCGGGGGCGGCCAGGCCGAGGCGATGAAGAAGAAGTACGGCGAGATCACGCTGCTCGACTATCCCCAGTGGACGCGCGATCACTTCCCCGGCGTCACGCACATGGATCTCTGGTCGTCGCTCTTCGGCGACGTCACCGACGACTCGATGTACGCGCAGTCGCAGGTGACGATGCGCGACGGCCAGTCGCGCACGACGTACGAGTTCGACCCGTCGCTCCCCGCCGCGAAGCGGTGGCTCGATCAGCTCGCCAACAACTGCGCGAAGACGGGCGTCGTGGTGCACCACGTGTCCAACAACGCGCCGCGCAACATCTCGGTGCTCGAGGCCGACCTGCGGCGTGAAGGCATCGAGGTCGCGAAGAAGTGGCTCGACGCCTGCGCGCAGATCGGCGCGAAGACGATGCGCGTCAACACCGGCGGTCCGCGCATCGTGCCTGGCGCGTCGGCCACGTCCGGCTACCCGCGCAACGACGAGATCGTCAAGTACCTGGCCAACGCGATCGAGTCGTTCAGGCAGATGGCCGACTACGGCGGGAAGGTCGGCGTCAAGGTCACGATCGAGAACCACTGGGGCCTGAGCGCCGACCCGACGAACATCCGCATCATCCTCGACGAGGTGAACCACCCGTACTGCGAGGCCTCGCCCGACTTCTGCAACTGGGAGCACGAGTACCTGCTGTACCACGGCCTCGAGTCGCTCATGCCGTACACCCACACGACCGTGCACGCCAAGTACTGGGATCGGTGGGAGAACGTCGACCTGCAGCGCTGCGTGCGCATCCTGAACCACGGCGGCTTCCGCGGCGTCATCGCCCTCGAGTACGAAGACGGCCCGTGGGACGGCGTCGAGGGCTCGCAGTACATGCTGCGCGAGGTGCTCAAGGCGCTCTAGCCGCCGCAGTCACCGGGGGGCGCGTGGTTGGGTGACAATGTGGGGCATGTCACCGGCCACGCCTCCCGCCCCGAAGCCTTCCGCAGCCAGGCCGTCGCTCGGCGCAACCGTGCGCCCGGGCAACGGCGATCGCGTGATGCTTCAGGGCCCCCACTCCCGTCGCCGCGAGCTCCGCATCGTCCTGCAGTCGGTCCGCGACTTCATCCGCGGCTTTCGTACCCTGCACTTTGCCGGCCCGTGCGTCACCGTCTTCGGATCGGCCCGCTTCCACGAGGATCACCCGGCCTATCAGCTGGCCCGCGAGGTCGGCGCCGGGCTGGCGCGCATGGGCTTCACCGTGATGACGGGCGGCGGGCCGGGCGTCATGGAAGGCGCGAACCGCGGGGCGAAGGAAGCCGGCGGCCTGTCCATCGGGTGCAACATCCGCCTGCCGTTCGAGCAGGCTGCCAACCCGTATCTCGATCGCTGGGTCACCTGCGAGTACTTCTTCGTCCGCAAGGTGCTGCTCTTCAAGTACTCGTACGCGTTCATCGCGCTGCCCGGCGGCCTCGGCACGCTCGACGAGCTGTTCGAGGCGCTCACGCTCATCCAGACCGGCAAGGTGATGAACTTCCCCGTCGTCCTCATGGACCGGGCGTACTGGACGCCCCTGCTCGAGCAGATGGACCTCATGGTCCGCGAGAAGACGATCAGCCCGGAGGACCTCGACCTGCTGCTCGTCACCGACGACGTGGAGGAGGCACTGGCGCACGTGCGCGCGCGCACCATCGACCAGTTCGGCCTCGTCCCGCGCAAGACGCCGCACCCGTGGGCGGTGCTCGGCGAACGGGGGCACGCGAGCGTCAAGCCCGGATGATCGTCAGTCCTGCCTGAGCGCCTTCATCGGGCTGGTGCGCGCCGCACGCCACGCCGGCAGCAGGCTGGCGGCGAGACCGACCGACACCAGCACCGCGAGCGCGGCGGCGTAGCTGGCCGGATCGCGGCTCTCGAGACCGAACAGCAGCCCCTCGATCAGCCGCATGCCGACGAGCGCGCCGCCGAATCCCAGCGCGATGCCGCCGGCGACGAGCCAGGCCGTGTCGCGCACCACCCGCCCGATGACGTGCCCGCGCGACGCGCCGAGCGCGAGCCTGATCCCGATCTCGTGCTCCCGCCGCGCGACGAAGTACGCAATCACGCCGTAGAGTCCGACGCCCGCCAGGAGCAGCGCCAGCACCCCGAACGCGGCCGACAGGGCGGCGAGCAGCCGCTCGATGCGCAGCGCATTGTCGATGTTCGTCGCCAGGCTCGTCGTCTGCAACGAGAGCACCGGCGACACGTCGCCAATCAGGCGAGCCATGGCCGCCGTCGTCGCTTCGGGTGAAAGCTGCGAGCGGACGATCAGCGACAGGGTCGGTGACGGGACGTCCGCCTGGGCCGCCGCGACGTAGATGACCGGCTCGTCGGCGGCCTTCAGGTTGCGATACTTCGAGCGGCTGACGACGCCGACGACTTCGTACGTCCGATCGGGACCGCCGTTGAGGAAGCGGACGGTACGTCCGATGACGGGCGCGCCGTCGAGATAGCGATCCACGAAGGTCTGGTCGACGACGGCGACGGCCGGCGCGTTCGGGCCATCGTTGACGGCGACCCCGCGGCCCTGCACGATTGACATCCCCATCGTCTCGAAGAACGCGGGCCCGACGCGGTTCAACTGGCTCGTGATGTCGGTGCGATCGAGACCGCTGACGGCGATGGTGTCGTTCCAGGAGGACGGGCCGAGCGGCTCCATGCGGATCTCGGCGAACGACGTGACCCACGGCAGCGCGTCGAGGCGCTGCTCGATCGCCTGCGCGATCGCCGGCCGGCGATCGGGCCAGTCTGGCAGCGGCTCCAGGTCGACGTGCGAGACGAGGAGCCCCTCGGCGTCGAAGCCCACGTCCACGGCCCTGAGATTGCCCAGGCTCCGCGCGAAGAGCAGCGCGCCAATGAGCAGCATGAACGTCAGCGCCACCTCCGACACGATGAGCATGCGGCGCCACGACAGCGTGGAACCGGCCGTCGATGTCCGAAGACTGTGGCGCAGGGCGTGTGCGGGCGGCACGGCGGCAGCCCGCAGCGCCGGGCCGACGGAGCACAGGATCATCGTGACCAGCGCCAGACCGACGGAGAACGCCACGAGCGGCCAGTTCATCGTGATGTCGAGCGACACGGTGCTGCCCAGTGCGCCCACGAGTGTCCGGCTGAACGCGAACGCGACGAGCACGCCGAGCATCGCCGCGGCAATCGTGAGGATCCCGGCCTCGGCCGCGACGTAGCGGACGAGCCGTGCACGCGACGCGCCGATCGCCAGGCGCACGGCGATCTCCCGCTCGCGATGGCTGGCCCGGGCGAGCAGCAGGTTCGCGAGGTTGGCGCACGCGATCAGCAGGACGATGGCCGTGATGACGAAGAGCAGGTACAGCGGCGGCGCGAACTGCGTGCGGAGCGGCGAGATGCCCTGCCCGGCCTGCCGCACGTCGAGCCCGAACCCGAGGTACTGCTCCGCCTGCTCGGGGCGATACTCCCGGGGCAGCGTCTCGCGGAACAACGTGGGCGCCAGCGCATCGAGTCGTGCGGACAACTGTGCTTCCGACGTGGCCGCGGGCACACGCGCCACCGCCGACAGCCACCATTCCCTGCTGCTGTCGAAGCGGCTCGGGCCGGTAGCCATGGCGCGCTCCGTGCACAGCGGAATGTAGACGTCGGGGTGACGTCCGACTTCGACGCCGAAGAAGCGCGCAGGCGTGATGCCGACGATCTCGAACGTGTGGCCGTCGAGCCGCAGCGTCTGGCCGAGTACGTCAGGGCGTCCGCCGAGCGTCCGCTGCCAGAAGCGCTCGCCGACGACCGCTGCGCCCGTACCGCAGCCGGGCTGGTCGTCTGCCCGGCCGAGAAGCCGTCCCAGCCGGGGCGTGACGCCGAGCACGCGGAAGTAGTCGCCGTTGACACCGAGGACCGTCGCGAGCCTGGCGGTTCCCCCGTCGGCCAGGTTGGCCTGACGGTACGACCAGACGGCCAGGTCCGCCGTGCCGCGCAGCTCGCGCTCGAGGCCGTCCACGAGGGCGGCGCTCAGGTCGGGAAGCGGCCCCGAGAAGTTGCCGGAGCGGCCGTTCCCGCGGTGGTTGACGCTGATCCGCCACAACTGGTCCGCCGCCGGCACCGGCAGCGTGCGCAGCACCAGGGCGTCGAGCACCTGGAACATGGCGATGTTGGCGCCAAGGCCAAGGGTGAGGACCAGGACGGCGACCACCGAGAAGACGGGCGCCCTGACGAGTGACCGCACCGCTACCCGTGCGTCGCGCCAGGTATCGTTCGCCCAGCGGGAGGCCCGTTCGTCGCGGCAGGCCTCCTTGACCTGCTCGACGCCACCGAACTCGCGGCGCGCCTGCGCGCGGGCCGCTTCGCGCGACAGGCCCTGGGCGACGAGCTCGTCCACGCGCTGGTCGAGATGAAAGCGGACTTCCGCGTCGAGCTGATCCTCGACGCTGCGGCGGGAGAGTGGCGGGCGGCGCATGGCGTCACTCCACCGTCTGCAGCACCAGCGCGATCGCCCGTGACAGGCGCATCCAGTACGCCGTCTCCGAGTCGAGCTGCCGGCGCCCGGCGGCGGTCAGCGCGTAGAACTTCGCTTCCCGGCCCGTGTCGGTCTGGCGCCACTCCGCCTTCAGCAGGCCCTTGCGCTCGAGCCGGTGCAGGGCCGGATAGAGCGACCCCTGCTGCACCTGCAGGACGTTCTCCGACTGCTGCTGGAGACGCTGCGCGATGGCATAGCCGTGCACGGGGCCGGCCTTGGCAATCTTGAGGATGAGCAGGTCGAGCGTGCCCTGCAGGAGATCGGATCGTGACATCGGCAACCCCTTGACGCTCTACATGTACGGCATCTACATGTAGAACGTCAAGGCGTATGGCTGCCGCTACCGCTGAATCCCGGTGGATTCCTGCGCCGGCACCAGCCGCCGTCGGGAGAGGCAGCGCCACGCGCGCGGCTCCACCTCCCGTCCGATGCTGAACGAGGCCGACCGCAGCTCGACGATCTCGAGCTCGGGCTCGATCGCCAGCGTGATGTCACGTGCCGACCGGCGCGGCGGGCCCTCCTCCCGTGGCGGGCCTTCGGTGCTGCCGATCAGGCTGAGCCACTGCCCCGCCGGCGCGAGGCATTCGGCCACGCGCGCCGCAAACAGCGCGCGGTCCTCTGCCGCGTCGAACACGTGAAAGACACCGCGGTCGAACACCAGGTCGAATCCCTGCTCGTCCAGCGGCTCGGCCAGGAAGTTCCGGACCTCGAAGCGGACCGCGGCGCCGCGCCCCTGCGCGGCCGCCTTCGCCCGCGCGAGCTCGACGGCCCGCTCGGCCACGTCGACGGCCATCACGTCGAAGCCGCGCGCCGCGAGCCACAGCGCATTGGTGCCCGTGCCGCAGCCCACCTCCAGCACGCGGCCCGCCGCCAGTCCGCCGCCGTCGATCAACTCGACCAGCAGGGGATCCGGCACTCCGGTGTCCCAGGGCATCTCGCCCGTTGCGTAGTGTTGGTTCCAGTCCTGGATCGGCATATCGGCTTGTCGGCTCGTCGGAAGGTCGGCTCGTCGGCTCGTCGGCTTGTCGGCTTGTCGGCGTGTGGCCTTGAACTTGAGCATCCGCCATCAGACCTCAAGCATCAAGCCTCAGGCATCAGTCATCAGGCATTAGGCATTAGGCATTAGGCATTAGGCATTA
>JBIQIB010000040.1:30783-31847 GCA_044508265.1 Acidobacteriota bacterium | reverse complement strand
ACGCTGTCGGTCCGCTGCACGCGGCCGGGAGTAACGTGCCGCGGACGTTCCGGCTTCTACAGCGTTGCCGACGATCGACAGTAGCGCCGCGCACGAGAGCGGCCCTCGCTCAGCGCGTGCGCGTGCCTGCCTGTCGACCCTCGGTGAAGGCGACGATGTCGGCAGCCACGCGTGCCGGCTCCTCCCAGTGCAGCGCGTGCCCCGCCCGCTCATACGTGATGAACTGCGTATGCGCGATCGCCTCCACGAGCGCGTACTGCTGTGCCAGACGGCTGAAAGCGTCACGCGCGCCCCACAGCAGCAGCACCGGCGCCGCGATGGCGTCCCACTCCGCCGCGCACTCGTCGTCGAGCAGTGCCGTGAACGTTTCCCGCCACACGTGGGCGGGTACCTTCAGGCTCTCGGCGATGACGGTCTCGAGGTAGCCGGCCGGAACCGGCTGCGCCAGCGTGCTCTGCTGGAAGTCGCGGACGAGGTCCTCCGGCACCGGGTCGCTCAGCGACGAGACCGCGTCCGCATGGAACTGCAGGACGTCGGGGCATTGCTGGTACGCCGCGAAGGCACCGAGCAGCGCGAGGCCGCGCACCCGCCTCGGGTAGTCGAGTGCGATCCGCGCGGCGTGTGTCGCGCCCATCGAGTGGCCGACGATGAACGCGGACGGAACGGCGAGCGCGTCGAGCAACTCCGCGACGTCGCGGGCGAAGTCGGCGGACCGATAGCCGGTGGCCGGCTTGTCGGAGCCGCCGTGCCCCCGCTGCGACACCGCGACCGCGCGAATGGAGGCCGGCAGGTGCGGCAGCAGCGGCTGAAACGATCGCCAGGAGTCGGTGACGCCGTGCAGCAGCACCACAGGAACGCCGTCGGCGTTCCCGTGGTCCACGTACTCGAGTGACAGACCGGACGCCAGCGTCAGGCGGCGCGGTTCGGTGGCAGGGCCGTGCGTCGTGTGGAACAGTCGTGTGGCAGTGATGGACATGGCAGTCTCGCGTCGACCGCGCCAGGCGTCCCTCCGCCGGCTGCGGCAACAGCGTATGAGACGGCGTCAGCACCACACGTGTCCTGAA
>JBIQIB010000040.1:22508-30683 GCA_044508265.1 Acidobacteriota bacterium | reverse complement strand
GCCGACAAGCTGACAAGCTGATCTACTTCCTCGGCGCGATCCTGAGCAGCTCGCCATCGTCGTCGTCCGTGACGACGTAGAGGACGCCGCCGGCGCCTTCCTTGACGTCGCGGATGCGCTCTTCCCTGTCGGTGAGCAGGCGCTCCTCGCCGACGACGCGGTCGCCCTCCAGCACCAGACGTACGAGGGCCTCATCGCGCAGCGCCCCGACGAAGAGGTTCCCGCGCCATCCCGGCACGCCCTCGCCCGAATGGAATACGGCTCCCGAGGGCGCGATGACCGGATCCCAGTAGTAGATCGGATCCACATACCCCTCGAGCGTGGTCACGGCATTGGGCACCGGATCGCCGGAGTACTCCTCGCCAAACGTGACGAGCGGCCATCCGTAGTTCTGGCCCGCCTCGATCAGGTTGACCTCGTCGCCGCCCTGCGGGCCGTGGTCCACGACCCAGAGCCGGCCCTGTGCGTCGAAGGCGGCAGCCTGCACGTTGCGATGGCCGAGCGTCCAGATTTCCGGGCGCGCATCAGTCTGCCCCTGGAATGGATTGCCGGGTGCGGGCTGCCCCTCCGGCGTCAGCCGCAGCAGCTTGCCGAGATGGCTGTTCAGTTGCTGCGCCTGAGGACGTGTCTCGAGATCCGACCGCTCCCCGAGCGTCATGAAGAGGTGGCCGTCCGGGCCGAACAGCAGGCGCGAGCCGAAGTGCTTGTCGCCGTCGTAGGTCGGCTCCGACCTGAAGATCACGCGCACGTCGTCGAGACGCCGGCGGTCCTCCGACAGGACGCCGCGCGCCACGCTCGTGCCGTTACCGCCCTCACGCGGTTCGCTGAAGCTCCAGTAGATCACCCGGCTCGTCGCGAAGTCGGGCGCCAGCTCGACGTCCAGCAGGCCGCCCTGCCCGCGTGCCGCGACCTCCGGCAGGCCCGTGATCGGCTCGCCGACGTCGCCGGTGCTCGACACCACGCGCATGCGCCCGGGCCGCTCGGTGACGAGGAGGGCGCCGTCCGGGAGCGGCTCGACGGCCCACGGGTGCTCGAGGTCGTCGGTCAGCTCCGTCACTTCGATCTCGCTTGCCGGCTGAGCGGCGCAGGCCCGCGTCTGGTCGGGTGTGGTCGGTGTCTGGTCGGGAACGTTGCGCTCACGTGTGTCGAGCGGTGTCTCGCACGGACGCGACGCCTGCTGAGGGTCGGCAGAAGCCGAGGCGGCCGGCGCCTGCTCGGCTCCGTCAGAGCAGGCAATCTGCACCGCCGCGACAAACGAGAGTCCGAGCACGACCGGAAGAAGGCGGGGTAGCGGCGAGCAGGTCATCATTCCTCCTAGGTGAAGTCGCATGCCCGATCCCCTGCACGATGCGTGCTGAGCAACACGGCCCGCCAACAGGGCATCAGCGGCGTCTGGCGCGGTGCCTTTTGCGTCAGCAGTTGCCTACATGCACCACGGCGGCCACCTCTTCAGCGCCTGGCTCGAAACGCCCGAGCCTGGCGCGACATTACCTCGGTCGCGCCGGCATGCCGGCGGATCGCTGCAGCAGGTGGTAGGCAGGCAGCGCGGCAGCGACGACGGCGAGCCCGAGCAGGGCCTGCAGCGGGCTGTTGACCACGAGCAGCACGAGGAGGACGGCAACCAGGAGGAGGAAGACGATGGGCGTCCACGGATAGCCCGGCACGTGCAGGCCGCCGGTCCGCCGCCGCAGCACGAACACGGATGCCACCACCGCGCCGACGAAGACGACGGTGATGAAGATGAAGTAGGCGATGATGGCCTCGAACGTCCCCAGGGCGACCAGCGCCGACGCGAGCGTCGCCTGGATCGCGATGGCGCGCACAGGGGTACCGAGTCGCGGGTGCAGCGCTCCTGCAGCCTTCGGGAACAGTCCATCGTCGGCCATCGCGACGTAGAGCCACGGCGCGACCATCTGCATCGTGCCGAGGCTGCCGAGCACGCAGACGATCACCACGGCCGACACGACGGTGCCGCCCGCGCCGCCGAACAATGCCTCGCCGACCTGGGCGACGAATGCCTCGCCTGGCGCAACCCGCTCGATGGGCACGACGAGGATGAACGCAAGCGTCGCCGCGCCGTAGATCGCTGTGACAATGGCCAGGCCTCGCCACAACGCGCGTGGCATCGTGGTATCGGGATCGCGCACCTCGCCGGCAAGCCGCGTCACCTCCCACCATCCGCCGAACGAGAAGAAGGCGGCGACGAACGCACCGGCAAGCGCGCCCATCAGCGGTGGGGCACCGGGACGGCGTTCGACGAGCGGCAGGAAGTGGTGCCAGTTGCCCATGCTGCTGACGAGCGCCGCCACGACCAGCGCGGCGATCAGCCCCACCTTCAGGGCCGACGTCATCGTCATCACGCGTGCGCCTATCCGAACGCCGGCGATGTGCACGCATGCAAACGACGCGATGGCGGAGATCGCCACGAGTCGTGCTCCGGCGGCGCCCAGCGGCCACAGGTACGCCACGTAGCTCGCGAGCCCCATGGCGAGTGCCGCCGTGACGCCGGGATCCATCACCAGCAGGCACTTCCATCCGTAGAGGAACGCCACGCGCGGTCCATAGGCCTCGCGCAGGTACACGTAGCCGCCCCCGGCCCGCGGGTAGCGTGCGGCAAGGGCGCCGTAGCAGAGCGCGCCACAGATCGCCATCGCGCCGGTCACCGCCCAGACCGCTACCACCCAGGCCGGTGACGCGACGACACGGATGATCGTCCCGGGCGTGAGGAAGATGCCGACGGCGATGACCTGCCCCACGACGAGGGCGGTCGCGGCGCCCGTACCCAGCCCGCGCGGCGTCGGCGACGCGTGCGCCATCAGAAGCTGACGCGGACGGCCAGCTGCATCGCCCGCGGGCCGCCGGAGCCGAACACGCCGCCAGCCGTGTTCACCGGCTGGCCGAAGCTCGACGACAGGAGGTAGCCCGGGTCGCTCGCGTCTTCGGCGTCGCGTACCAGCACGTTGGCGTAGCCGGAGTAGTTCTTCACGTTGACGCCGAGGATGTTGGTCACGTTGAAGACGTTGAACACCTCGACCATCGGCTCCACCTGCATGCCGCGGACGGTGAACGGACGCGTCACACGGATGTCGAGTGCGTTGAACGAGTCGCCGAAGCGGACGTCGTCACCGACGCGTGGCAGCAGCACGCCGTCCACCCCGCCCCCGGCGTTGATCTCGGCGATGGCGCGGTTCAGGTCAGCGCCGGTCTTGAAGAGACGCCCGCCCGCGTTGCGCTGGAAAACGGGCACGCGTGACTGCCCGTCGGGCATGAGGATGTCCATCGGCACCGAGGACGCCAGCGTCAGCAGCGGCGCGATGCGGACGCCCGCACCCACGTCGGCCCACGCGGCCAGCGTGAACCGGTGGCGCTGGTCGTTGGGCGTGGGGCCGAACTCGAGCCTCAGGTTCGTCGAGTCCACGGGACCGTTGGCAAACGGAATCTGGTCGTCGTTGGCGTAGTTGAACGCCTTCGAGAACGTGTACGACGCCCGGAAGCCGAGCCGCGCGCTCCGCCGCTCGGCGCTCACGAGCAGCGCGTCGTAGTGGGTGTTGACGCTCGACTCGATGTTCACGACGCGGTCCGGTCCGCCGACGACGGGGTTGAACACCGTGCCCACCGTGCGGCCGATGATGAAGTGCGTCCCGAGGTTGTGGACGCCGTCGACGCGCAGGACGACGTCGTACGGCAGCTCGCGCTGGATGCCGAGGTTGAACTGCTGAACGCGCGGGTTCTGCAGGCCGTTGTCGATGATGTTGATGCCGGACGCGCCCTCGCCCGGCAGGATGAAGCCCGTGAAGGGGTCTGCCATCGAGGGTGCAAACGGCGGGAACTGCCCCGTCGCCGGGTCGAGGAAGAACACGTTGCCGGCCCGCACTTCAATCGGCAGCGCCCGTCCGTCGAGACCGCGCTCGAGCGACTGGATCTGCAGCGTGACGCGATCGTAGTAGATGCCGTAGCCGCCGTGGACACTGGTCCGGCCGTCGCCGGGCGCCCAGTTGAATCCGAGCCGCGGACCGAAGTTGTCGAGGTCTCGCGTGCGGCGGCCCTGCAGGAACGGCTCGACGATCGGGTTCAGCTCGCCGACACGGCTGATGTTCTTGACGTCGGTGTCGAACTCGTAACGCAGGCCCGCGTTGATCGTGAGGCTCGGACGGACGCGCCAGTCGTCCTGGACGAAGAACGCGACGTGATGGTTGTCGGCATCCGGCAACACGAGATCCTGGTCCGGCTTCCCGCTGCGCAGCGTCACCGCAAACAGGAGGTCGTCGTCGTCCACGCGACCGTCGCCGTTGTGGTCGAACGACGCGAAATCCTGCACGAGCTCGATGCGGCCGCCGCGGAACACGCCGAGGTCGAAGTGCGCGTCCACGCGCTGCCACTCGCCGCCCAGGCGCAGCGTATGCGCGCCGCGAACGAGGGTCGTGGTGTTGGAGAGCTGGAAGCGCTTCTGCTTCGTCCCCTGCGGGACGCGGAAAGACGATCCGTCCTGGATGCTCGGGAATGTGAGCTGCGGGCCGGTCGCGACTGGCGCGATCGTGTTGTCGAAGGTGCTGTACGACGCGGTCGTGGCAGTCAGCAGCGTCGGGCTGAGGATGCGCGTCCAGGTGCCGACGGCGGAGTGATAGGTGTTCTGGCTGCGCTGGCGCTGCGACGCCGAGCCGATTGCGCGGTCGAGGCTGCTGGCGCCGGTGTCGTCGGCTGACTCTCCCGCGTACCGCACCATCAGGGTGTTGTCGGCGTCCGGGCGCCAGTCGACGCGTGCGGAGCCGAGCAGGTCGTCGAGGGGCGCGGGCGCGAAGCTGCGGCGGATGGTGCGTGCCGCGACGTCGCGCGTGCCGACGAGCACCGCACCGTCCTGATTGCGATATTCCGCGGCGCCGAACCAGAAGGCACGCGAGCCGGGCAGCGGGCCGCCGATGCCCGCCGCGAACTGCTGTCGATCGAAAGGCGGCTTCGTGCCGGCCGTCCGGTCGTACGTGGCCGGCAGGCCCTGCCACCGCGCGTGGCGCGCGAAGAACGAGGCCGACCCGCGCAGCTCGTCGCCGCCCGCGCGCGTGACGACGTTGATGACCGACGAAGCCGAGCGTCCCGTCTCCGCCGTGAACCTGTTCGTCGCGATCTGAAACTCCTGCACCGACTCCTGCGTGACGTTCTGGAGCGGGCCGCCCACGACGTCGTCGTTGTTGTCGGCACCGTCGATCGTGACGTTGCCACCGCGACCGAGCTGGCCGGCAGAAGAGATCGTGACGGTGTTCGACTTCGTCGGATCGAAGTTCGGCGCCGGCGCGTTCCCGGGGACGAGGAGGGCGAGCTCGAGGAAGTTGCGTCCGTTCAGGGGCAGCCGCTCGATGGCTGTCGAGGGGATGACGGCGTCCACGACCGAGCGTGTCGTGTCGACCGACGCGCGTGCGGCGCCGACGACGACCGTCTCCTGGATGGCGCTCACGGAGAGCGTCACCGGGAGGATGACCGTCTGCCCGACCTCGAGGATGACCTCGTCCCAGGTGGCGTCGGCAAAGCCCGGGGCGGTGACGACCACGTGGTACGGCGACGGCGGCAGGTTCGGCACGACGAAGGTGCCGTCCTCGGCAGCGGCCGCCGTGCGGCTCAGCCCGGTGCTGGTGTCGGTGACGACGATGGTCGCCTGCGGCACGGCGCCGCCCTGCGCGTCGACGATGCTGCCCCGCAGCGTCGCCGTCGGCTGGGCCTGCACCGAGGCCGCTGTGAGAGACAGCAACACGGTCAATGTTGCCGTCCAGAGTCGTGACCTGCCCGCACCTCTGCCGTTCGTCGTCAAGCGCATCTCCCCCCTCGTCCGGAACCGGACGTTCGCGATCCTCCGAGGATGGCGGTGGAACGGATGACCTGCCAGTGCACGAACGCACTAGGCGCGCCTCCTGGAACGCGGGTGTCCGGGCCTTCATTTCGACGATGGCGTGGTTTGCGCCTGCGTACGGTTGCAGTTTCTGCACGGGCGTGGTGCCGAGACCTGACCCCGGAAACGTCCGAATCGAGACCTGACCCCGTTGTTCCCACTGTTCGGTTTCGGACACCCGGATGTGCGGCTGCGAACGGCGCCGGGCCCAGATTGCACGGATCAGGCCGAAATAAGCGGGCACGCCGCTTGCTCCAGGCTGAGGCGTGGACCGACCGCTCGACACTGCCGTTCGACGCCGCGCCCAGCTCAAACGCTGGCTGCCGGTCACCGCCATCCTCGTCCTGCTCGCCACAGGGCTCGTCTGGGGCGCCGACCTGCTCCGGCCCTCGGTCAGCCGCGACCGCGTGCGCACCACGCGGGTGGAAGTGGGACCGCTCGAGGCGTCGTTGACGGCGTCCGGCACCGTGGTGCCCGCCATCGAACACGTCCTCTCGAGCCCCATCGACGCGCGTGTGCTGCAGCGGCTGCGCCGCGTCGGCGACGCCGTCGAACCGGGCGACGTGATCGTGAACCTCGACGCCAGCGACTCCGAGCTCACGGCGGAGAAGCTCCGCCAGAACATCGCGCTGAAGACCAACGAGCAGGCGCGCACACGGCTCGAGCTGCAGGCGCAGCTCATCGACCTCGACAGCCAGATCCGCTCGAAGGACCTCGAGTTGCAGGCCCTCACGGCCGCCATGGCCAGCAACCGTCAGCTGTTTGCCGAGGGGCTCGTCTCGGAAGAAGCACGGCGCGAGTCCGAGCTGAAGGTGGCACAGGCGGAGGTCGAGCTCGCCCGCCTCCGTCAGTCACGCGTCAACGTCGAAGCGACGACGCAGGCGCGCGTTGACGGCCTGGCGCTGGAACTCGCCTCGCTGCGGGCGGAGGACGACCAGCAGCGCCGCCTCCTCGAACTCGCGTCGGCCAGGTCGGACCGCAAGGGCGTGGTCACATGGGTCGTCGACGACGAGGGCGCGCTGCTGCGCCGCGGCGACGTGGTCGCGAGGATTGCCGACCTGAGCACGTTCCGGGTCGAGGCCAGCACATCCGACGTCAACGCGGCACGCGTGGAGGTGGGCCAGCCGGTGACGGTACGTACCGACGCAAACAGCGTCAGCGGACGTGTGAGCAACGTGGAGCCCCAGATGCGCGAGGGAACGCTCCGGTTCGAGGTCGCGCTCGACGAACCCTCGGCGCCGTGGCTCCGGTCGAACCTGCGCGTGGACGTGCTGGTCCTGACCGACCGCAAGCCGCAGGTGCTGCGCGTCGCCCGCGGGCCGTTCGCCCAGGGAGGCGGTGCACAGGTCGCGTTCGTCATTCGCGGCGACCGCGCCTACCGCACGCCGATCAGGCTCGGCGTGGCCAACTTCGACTACTTCGAGGTCGTCGAAGGCCTGGCCGAGGGCGACGAGATCATCGCCTCCGACATGCGTGAGTTCGAGTACGCCCCCGAAGTGCGCGTCCGCTGACATCCAATCCGAGAGACGACGACATGACGACAGCCACCATTGACCGCGACATGCCTGCCGCTCAGGCCACCGCGACCGCGAGACGCTCCATGATTCAGCTCGAGAACATCCAGAAGGTGTACCGCACCGACCGCATCGAGACCGTCGCCCTTGCCGATATCAACCTCGACATCGGCCAGGGGGAGTTCGTCTCGATCATGGGCCCGTCGGGCTGCGGCAAGAGCACGCTCCTGAACCTCATGGGCCTGCTCGACGAGCCGTCCGAGGGCCGCATCAAGCTGAATGAACGCGTCGTCGACTCGTATCGCGACCGCGACCTCGCGCGACTGCGCAATCGCGACATCGGGTTCATCTTCCAGACCTTCCACCTGATCCCCGACCTGAAGGTCGTCGACAACGTGGAGCTGCCGCTGCTGTACCGCTCGGGCACGGCGAGCCAGCGCCGTGCGCTGGCCCTCGAGGCGCTCGACCGCGTGGGGCTCGGCTCGCGGGTGAACCACTTCCCCTCGCAGCTCTCCGGCGGTCAGCAGCAGCGGGTCGCCATCGCGCGCGCGATCGTCGGCAAGCCGATCGTGCTGCTGGCCGACGAGCCGACGGGCAACCTCGACAGCCAGATGGGCGACGAGGTGATGGACATCCTGCAGACGCTCAACGACGAGGGGACGACCATCGTGATGGTCACGCACGATCCCCAGAAGGCCGAGCGGACGCACCGCATCGTCCGCCTGTTCGACGGACGACAGGTGATGTAAACCGCGAACCGCACGAACCGCACGCCGCGGACGCACA
>JBIQIB010000040.1:16926-22408 GCA_044508265.1 Acidobacteriota bacterium | reverse complement strand
AGCACAGGAATCAGACGATGTTGACCAGCTATCTCAAGATCGCGTGGAAGGTCCTCCAGCGCCGCAAGGTCTTCGCGGCCATCAGCCTGTTCGGCATCAGCTTCACTCTGGTGGTGCTGACCGTCGCCGTGGCGCTGTTCGATCACACCTTCTCGCCCATGGCCCCCGAGACGCACGTGTCACGGACGCTGGTGATGGAGCGCGCCCGGCTGCAGGGCGACGGCAACACGTGGCAGAGCCCGCCCGGATATCGCCTGATCCAGGAGTACGCACGCGGGCTGCCCGGCATCGAGCTGATGACGGTGCAGACCGGCGGCACGCTCGTGACCTCGTTCGTCGACGGGCGAAAGATCGAATCCGACCTGAAGCACACCGACGGCGAGTTCTGGCAGCTGTACCACTTCACGTTCCTCGAGGGCGGGCCGTTCACCTCGGCGGACGTCGACACGGCCCGTCTCGTCGTGGTGATCAACGAGACGACGCGCCGGCGGTTCTTCGGCGAGGAACCGGGCGTGGGCAAGTACATCGACGCCGACGGCCAGCGCTTCCAGGTGATCGGCGTGGTGCGCGACGTGCCCTCCATGCGCACGCCGTCGTCGGACATGTGGGCGCCGCTCACGACGCAGAAGTCGAACGGCTGGCAGGACGAGTTCCTGGGCAACTTCACGCCGGCGTTCCTGCTCGCGCCGAACGCGTCGGCCGAAGAGGTCCGGGCCGAACTGCACGCGCGCATGCAGTCGTTCACGCCGCCCGCACCCGAATGGAAGACGCTCACGGCGTCGCTGGAGACCAGGCTCGAGGGCGTCGGCCGCAACCTCTATCCCGGCCAGACGAGCTTCGACCGCACCTACGGCGGCTTCCTGGCCGCGGTGCTCACCGGCGCGGCGCTGCTCTTCATGGCGCTGCCCGCGATCAACCTCGTGAACCTGAACGTCAGCCGGATCATGGAGCGCGCGTCGGAGATCGGCGTCCGCAAGGCCTTCGGCGCGTCGAGCCGGACGCTGGTGCTGCAGTTCCTCGTCGAGAACCTCGTGCTCACGCTGGTCGGCGCCGCCGTGGGGTTCGTGCTGGCCGGCCTGGCGCTGCGCGTCATCAACGACAGCGGCCTGATCCCCTACGCCTCGCTCTCGCTCAACTGGCGCATCTTCGTCTGGGGCGCCGTGCTCGCCTTCATCTTCGGTTTGATCTCCGGCGTCTATCCCGCCTGGCGCATGTCACGCCTGCACCCGGTCAACGCCCTGCGCGGGACACGTTAGGTCAGCTCACCATCAGTCATCAGTCATTAGGCGTCAGGCATCAGGCATCAGGCATTAGGCATTAGCCATTAGGCATTAGCCATCAGGCATCACAATGACTCTCCATCTCCTCAAGCTGATCTGGAACCGGAAGCGGACCAACCTGCTGATCGTGACCGAGCTTCTGCTGTCGTTCATCGTCCTCGCGGCGGTGAGCACGCTGGCGGTGCACTACTACAGGAACCATCAGCGTCCGCTCGGGTTCTCCTACGAGAACGTCTGGGACGTGCTGGTGCGCGTGCCCCGCGGCTTCGAGGCCACGCCGGAGGTCGAGCGCGAGCGCTATGCGCGCATGCAGCGCCTCGTCGAGGCTGCGCAGGCCATGCCCGAGGTCGAAGCCGTCGGCCACCTTCAGCTCGGCATGTACCGGAACTGGCAGTGGAGCAGCTCGATGGACGTCAACGGCCGGACGTACGACTACAACGGCAATCGCGGAGACGACAACCTGGCCGAGACGTTGAAGATCCCCATGCTGGAGGGCCGCTGGTTCTCGCGGGAGGACGCGGGCCAGCACTGGGACGCGGTGGTGATCAACAGGGCCCTCGCACGCGACCTGTACGGCGACGTCTCACCCGTGGGCAAGGCCATCCCCACCGACGACACGCCAGACCGCACGGACGGCCCGGCCCCGCGTGAACAGCGCGTCGTCGGGGTCATGGAGGACTTCCGCCAGTTCGGCGAGTACTCTACGCCCGGCAACTACATGTTCGTGCGCAACGACATCCTGACCGCCAGCCTGCCGCCCGCGGAGGGGACAGAGCCTTCGTCCCCGGGCGTCACCGGCCTTGGCGCGCCGCCGCAGCAGGGTCGCGCCGAACTGCCGGGTGTCCTCGTCGTGCGCGTCCGGCCCGGCGTGACGGCCGAGTTCGAAGAGCGGCTGCTGAAGACGCTGCAGGGCATCGCCCCCGACTGGAGCTTCGGCATGCAGCCCATGGAGAACCTGCGCGCCAACTACAATCGGAACAACTACATCACGCCGCTGGCCGTCCTGGGTCTGCTGGCCGTGTTCCTGCTGGTGATGGTCGCCCTCGGCCTGAGCGGCGTACTCTGGCAGAGCGTCACGCAGCGCATCCGTGAACTGGGCCTGCGACGCGCCAAGGGCGCGGATCGCCGTCGGATCCGTCAGCAGATCCTCGTGGAGCTCATGCTGATGACGTCCATCGCCATCGGAGGAGGCCTGGTGCTTCTCCTGCAGGTGCCCCTGCTCGGCTGGCTGGGGCCCGTGCCGGCGGCCGTCTACGGCACGGCCCTCGTGCTGGCCGCAGCTGCGCTCCTGAGCATCACCGCGGTCTGCGGCTGGTATCCCAGCCTCCTGGCGACGCGCGTTCCGCCCGCCGAAGCCCTGCGCTACGAATGACGATGGTCCCCTCCCATTCCGCCGAGCCCGTGCAGATCCTCATCGTGGACGACGATGAGGCCGTGCGGGCGTCACTCACGCTGCTGCTCAAGCAGGGCGGCTACCGCTCGCACGCCGTCAGCGGCCCGGAGGCTGCCCTCGTATGGCTGGCGGACCACAGCTGCCAGCTCGTGCTGCAGGACATGAACTTCTCGCGGCGCACGTCCGGTGACGAAGGCCTCGAGCTGCTCGCGCGGATCAGGCAGGCACACCCCCTGCTCCCTGTGGTGCTGATCACGGCCTGGGGGTCGATCGACCTCGCGGTCGCCGGCATGCGCGCCGGCGCGACGGACTTCGTGACCAAGCCGTGGTCCAACGCCGCCCTGCTGCAGACGATCCAGACGACGTTGCGCGTGTCCGGGGTGACGGGCGGCCACGACGCCACGCCGCCGACGCGGGAGGAGCTCGACGCGACGTACGACTTCGACGCGATCGTCAGCGAGGACCCCCGGATGCTGCGGCTCTTGCAGCTCGTGGGGCGCGTGGCAGCCACGGATGCCTCCGTCCTCATCACGGGCGAGAGCGGCACGGGCAAGGAGCTCATCGCCGACGCGCTGCATCGCAACAGCGGCCGGCGCAAGGGGCCGTTCGTGAAGGTGAACCTCGGCGGCATCTCGCCGACGCTGTTCGAGAGCGAGATGTTCGGCCACGTGCGCGGCGCGTTCACCGACGCACGCGCCGACCGCCGCGGCCGGTTCGAGATGGCCGACGGCGGCACGATCTTCCTCGACGAGATCGGCGACCTCGAGCAGGCCTCGCAGGTGAAGCTGCTGCGCGTGCTGCAGGACCGCACGTTCGAGGTGCTCGGCTCCAGCCAGCAGCGCACCGTGGACGTCCGCGTCGTCTCGGCGACCAACAAGCCGCTGTCGGCCATGGTGCGGCGGGGTGAGTTCCGCGAGGACCTGCTGTACCGGATCAACCTGATCACGGTGCACCTGCCGCCCCTGCGTGAACGTCCCGGCGACATCCCGCTGCTCACACGGCGACTCGTTCAGGCGATGGCTCACGCGCAGGGACGCGAGAACCTCACGGTCAGCCCTGCCGCGCTCTCCTGGCTGCAGAGTCTCTCCTGGCCCGGCAACATCCGGCAGCTGAAACAATGGATCGAGCGCACGGCGCTCGTGACGACCCGACAGGTGCTCGACGTGGACGACTTCAGGGCGACCGCCGACATGGAACACCAGCCGTCCCAGCCGGAGCCCGACGTCCTGCCGCCCGTCGGCAGCATGACGATGGAGCAGATCGAGCGGGCGATGATCCTGAAGTCGCTGCGCCATCACGGGGGGAACGTCAGCCGCGTGGCAGAATCGCTGGGCTTCAGCCGCGCGGCCCTGTACCGGCGCCTGGAGAAGTACGGTATCGCCGTGTGAGCCTTCGGCGCCTCTTCATCGCGTACCTCGTCGTGCTGCACGCCGCCATCGGCGTGCTGGTGTGGCTGTACGTCTCCGCCGATCCCGTCTGGCTTCTCGTCTGTGAGGCCGGCCTCGTCCTCTCGGTCGTCGTCTCGAGCTGGCTGGTGGGGCGGCTGCTGCGCGCGACGACGCTCATCAGCGAAAGCGCGATGCTGCTCGAAGAGAGCGACTACACCACCCGCTTCCGGCCCACGGGCCAGGAAGAGATCGACCGCCTGATCGACATCTACAACCGGATGGTGGATGCGCTCCGGGCCGAACGTGTACGGGTGCGCGAGCAGCATCATTTCCTGCAGGGCGTACTGGACGTCTCGCCCTCGGGCACGATCATCCTCGACCACGATGGCCGCGTGGACGCGGCAAACCCGGCCGCTGAACGGTTGCTCGGGCCTGCCGTCGCCCCAGGGGCCGATCCGGCGGCGGTGTCCTCTGCGTTGAGCGACGTGCTCCACGCGCTGCGCGACGAAGCCAGCGCCGTCGTCACGCTGCCCGGCGCCAGGCGCGCGAAGGTCAGTCGCGGCAGCTTCATGGACCGCGGGTTCGCGCGCACGTTCATCGTCGTCGAGGAGCTGACCGAGGAACTGCGGCAGGTGGAGAAGGCCGCCTACGAAAAGCTCATCCGGATGCTGTCGCACGAGGTGAACAACTCCGTGGCCGCGTCGAACTCGCTGCTCACGTCGTGCATGACGTACGCCGAGCAGCTCCCGCCGGAGAGCGGCGCCGACCTGAAAGGCGCGCTGCAGGTCGTGGTCAACCGCACCTCGCAGCTCGGGTCGTTCATGAAGGCGTTTGCCGATGTCGTCCGGCTGCCCGAACCCAGGAAGTCGCCGCACGACGTCGTCGACTTGCTGCGGCAGCTGTCGCGGCTGATGGCAGCGGAGGCCGATCGCCGGCGGATCACCTTCGTCTTCGACGTCGAGCCCGTGCCGCCCGTCGCGCTCGATCGCCCGTTGATGGAGCAGGCGTTCGTCAACATCCTGAAGAACGCGATGGAGGCGATCGGCACCGACGGGACGATCACCGTCCGCGCGGCCGTGTCACACAGCAGGACACGCGTCAGCATCGAGGACACCGGGCCTGGCCTGGATCCGGAGGTGCGCGCGCACCTGTTCACGCCGTTCTTCAGCACGAAGGAGGCCGGGCAAGGGATCGGGCTGACGCTCGTGCAGGAGATCCTCATGCGCCACGGGTTCGACTTCTCGCTGGATTCCACACCAGCGGCGCCGACGGCGTTCGTGATCTGGATGTAGCGGCTTGTCAGCTTGTCGGCTTGTCGGCAAGCCGGCGGGTCAGCCCGACCTGCTTGTCGGCTCGTCGGCCGGATCCGCTGACTCGCTGACCTGCTGACCGGCCGGCACGCCGACTGGCTGACTGGCCGG
>JBIQIB010000040.1:0-16826 GCA_044508265.1 Acidobacteriota bacterium | reverse complement strand
CCGCTGACTCGCTGACCTGCTGACCGGCCGGCACGCCGACTGGCTGACTGGCCGGCACGCTGCCTTGCCGACTTGCCGGCGAACCGACCCGCTCAACTGCCGCCGTCATGTACAGGTACGCCACGTTCTCGGCATCCGGGTCGGGGTACGCGGTGGGTGTGAAGCCGAGGCGTCGATAGAGCGCCACGGCTCGCGTATTGTCCGGGACGACGAACAGCGAACACTCGGATGCGCCGAGGCGATTGCTGCCGAGCGTGACGAGCTCGCGGACGAGCCGTTCACCCACGCCGCGCCCCCGATGGGTCGGCGCGACGACGAGCCGACCAAGATGACAGCGTCCCACCCTGAGGTAGTACTGGCCGTAGGCGAGCAACTCGCCGGTGTCGGCGACGAGGACGTACGTCGGCAGCTCGTGCACCCGTGAGTCCTCGACGAACGTCGCCTCGGTGAACGGGAAGCGGAAGCGGTGCCCGCCCCAGACGTGACAGCTGGCTGCGTCCGGGAACCACGCCATTATCGAGCGGACGTGCGCGCTGGTGGCGGGAAGGAAGCGCATCGCGTCAGCCTGCGGCCTCGCGTGTGGCCGCCTGCACCCGCCTGTCACGTGCGTAGAAGACGTAGTCGGTGGCGGCTGGCGTGCCACCGCCCTTCCGCACCAGCAGCGCGATCTGGCCGCGATGGTGGCTGAGGTGCAAGGGCACGTGAGTGAGCACCTCCGAGATGCTGTTGCGAAACGCCTGGCCTGCGCTCGTGCGGTACTCGATCACCGTTGCCAGCGTGCCGGCGTCCTTCGTGGCCCACGCCCGCAGGCCGGCGAGGCTTTCGGTCATGAGAGCGCGTGCCTCGTCGAAATCCAGCTCCGGCCACACCGGATGACGCGGCGTGCGGCCTTCGAGCCGTGAGAGCCAGATGTGCGAGGACGCGGCAAGGTGCGCATACAGGCGCAGTGCCTGCGCGCGCTCCGGCGCGTCGGCTGGCAGCGTCTCCATCGCGTCGATCGCCACGCCGTCGGCCCAGATGGCGTGGTCGAGCAGTTCGGGCAGGTCGGACACGTTCGAATCTCCTCTGAACGGAGGCCGTTCGTCAGCGCTTCCTCGGCTTCGCGGGCCGGATCTCGACGCGGCTCGGCAGGCTCCTTGACGGATGGGCCAGCAGGTCGAGCACCACCTGTGCCACGTCGTCGGGCGACAGTTTCCAGCTCATCTCCTCGGCGTCGCCGCCGGGCGAGAACGCCGTCTGGACGGACCCGGGCATCACGTAGGCGACCCGGATGTCCTCGTCGCGGACTTCCTGCATCAGCGCCTCGCTGAACGCGTTGAGCCCCGCCTTCGACGCGCAGTACGCCGCGCCGCCGACGAAGGCGTTCTTTCCTGCCAGGCTGCTGATGTTGATGATCCAGCCGCCCTTGCGCCGCCGCAGCGCGGGGATCGCGACGTGCGTGCACAGGAACACGCCGGTCAGGTTCGTGGCGATGAGCCGGTGCCAGTCCTCGGGCGACATGTCGGCCACCGGCGCGAACCGGCCAACGCCGGCGTTGTTGATCAGGATGTCGAGCCCGCCGAAGGTCTCGGTGGCGGCCGAGACCAGCGCCTCCGCCACGCCCGCCTCCGCGACGTCACCGCTGACCGTCGTCACGGCATCCCCCAGCGACGCCCGCACCTCCTCGAGCGCCCGGGCGTCGCGCCCCGACACGACCACCCTGGCGCCGCCAGCCACCAGCGCGCGCGTAATCGCGAGCCCAATCCCGCGCGAGCCGCCAGTTACGATCGCTACCTTGCCGTTCAGCTGTGTCGCCGGCATGCAGAACTCCTCCCGTCATACAGGTCCCTCAGCCGCCAGCGGCCAGGGGTCTCACAAGTCTAGCGTCTGGGCCACGTCGCGGAACCCGCCGCCCGCAATCCTCCCTTCCCTTCCTCCTCCGGTCCTCCGGTCCTCCGGTCCTCTTCCTCCTTTCCTTCCCTCCTCCTTTCCTCCGCTCCTCCTCTTCACTGACGTATCCTGTTCCCCGTACGCCCGTCGCTGAGATGCCATTTGTCGCCATCCTCGGAGCCGGACCGCTCGGAGGCACCCTCACCCATACGTTGTCCAGCCGCGCCCTCTTCGACGAGGTGCGCCTCGTCGACCCGACCGGTGCCGTCGCGACGGGCAAGGCGCTCGACGTCCGCCAGGCAGGCCCGCCCGATGGCGTGAGCACGAGGGTCACGGGCCACACATCCATTGATGCGGCTGCGGGGGCCTGGGTCCTCGCGTTTGCCGATCCGCTGCCGCAGGACGGGTCCGGCGATGTCCTGACGCTGCTCCGTCGTGCCGTCGCCGCCGCGCCCGGTGCGTTGCTGGTGTGCGCGTCGTACGAGCACGCGGCGCTGCTGCCCCGACTCGTCGGCGAAGGGGTGATTGCGCCCGACCTGCTCGTGGGCTCGGCGCCCTCTGCCGCGGCGGGCGCCGCACGCGCACTCGTGGCCGCACAGCTGGACCTGTCGTTTCGCGACGTCACCGTCGGCCTCACCGACGACACAGAGTTGCCCGGGCAGCTTGCAATCGCGTGGGCCCGCTCGTCGATCGGGGGCAGTCCCGCAGAAGCCGTCCTCCCGCGGGAGCACCGGGCCCGGCTCGACGAGCAGTTCACCCGAAGCCTTCCCCCCGGCCCGGTGGCACTCGCGGCGGCTGCCGCCAGGTTCGTGGAAGCCGCCTGGTTCGGCGGGCGAGCCCATCAGCCTGCGTGGGTCGTGGACACGTCCATCATCGGCCCGCCGTCGCCGGGCGGCCGGCGTGGGGCGCGCGTGGTGCCGATCCGGTTCGCGCCCGGCGGTCGGCTCGAGCGCATGCCGCCCGCGGTGATCGGCCCATGATGCTCGCCGGCGCGATCGTCGTCAGCATGATCGCGGTCAACGCGCTCTACGTGGCGGCGGAGTTCGCCACGGTTTCCACACGCAAGAGCCGCATCCGCCAGATGGCCGAGGAAGGCCATGCCATGGCGCGCCGGCTGCTGCCCGTGCTCGAGCATCCGGAGGAACTCGACCGCTACATCGCTGCCTGCCAGGTGGGCATCACGTTCTCCAGCCTGGTGCTCGGCGCGTACGCGCAGGTGGCGTTCACGCCGCCGTTGACGGACGTGCTCACGACAGGCTTCGGGCTCGATCCCCTGTCCGCGTTGTCGGGAGCGTCGCTCAGCGTGCTCGTCGCCCTCACGGTCGCCCAGATGGTCGTGGGCGAGCTCGTGCCGAAGTCGCTGGCCCTGCAGTACCCCACGCAGACGGCCCTGCTGGCGTTCATGCCGATGCGCTGGTCGCTCGCGGTGCTCAACCCCTTCATCTGGCTGCTGAACGGCAGCGGCAACGTCGTGCTGCGGCTGTTCGGCGACCAGGGCGGCCACCGGCACATCCACTCGCCCGAGGAGATAGAGCTCCTGATCGCCGACAGCCGCGACGGGGGGCTGCTCGAGCCGGACGAAACCCGCCGCCTCCAGCGCGCCCTGCGATTCAGTCTCCGCACCGCGGCGCAGCTCATGGTGCCGCGAGAGGCCGTGACGGGCATCGAGGTGAACACGCCCGTCGGGCAGGCGCTCGACATCGCGTTCGAGAGTACTTACACGCGGATGCCGGTGTTCGAGCGCGACATCGGGCACATCGTGGGCATCCTCAACACGCGCGACCTGCTGGTGCGTCATCTCGGGCATCGCCCGGTCAGGCACCTCCGCGAGCTGCTGCAGCCCGCACTGTCGGTCCCCCACACCACCACCGGCGACCAGCTCGTGAGCCTGCTCCGTGAACGTCACTCGCACCAGGCCATCGTGCGCGACGACGACGGCGGCGTCGTGGGGCTGGTGACGCTCGACAACGTGCTGGCCGAGCTGCTGGGTCCGACGGCCGACGAACATGGCGCGGCCACTCACGCGGCAACGACGAGCCGTCCGTCCGCCTCCGGTCAGGGACGCTCGTCATGACGACAGTGATCCTCGTCATCCTCGTGCTGATCGTCGTCAACGGCCTGTTCGTCGCCGCGGAGTTCGCCATCGTCGGCGCACCGCGGGCGACGATCGACAGCCGTGCGGCCAATGGCGAACGTGTCGCACGGCTGGTGCAGCGGATCCTGCAGGACCCACTCAGGCAGGACCGCTACATCGCGACGGCGCAGCTCGGCATCACCCTGGCCAGCCTCGGACTCGGCATGTACGGGGAGCACGGAGTCGCCGAGTGGCTGACGCCGCGCCTCGAGGCGCTGGGGCCGTTTCGCTTCGTCGCCGCCCACACGCTGGCGAGCGCGCTGGCCGTCGCCATCCTGACGTACCTGCACATCGTCTTCGGCGAGATGATCCCGAAGTCGCTCGCGCTTCAGCGCGCCGACCGCGTGGTGCTGGCCATCACGCCGCTCATGCGGGCGTTCGAGCTGCTGCTGTTCCCGCTCGTGGTGAGCCTGAACGGCCTGGGCCGCCTGCTGCTCGCGATGATCGGGGTCCGCCGGCAGGCCCGGGGCGTCGAGCACCTGTATTCGCCCGAGGAGCTCGCCCACGTGGTCACCGAGAGCCAGGCGGGCGGGCTGCTCCGCGAGGAGTCAGGGCAGATCCTGCGGGAGCTCTTCGAGTTCGGCGACCTCACCGCGCGCGAGGTCATGACGCCACGGGTCCGCATCGCGGGGATGCCCGTGGGGGCCGACGCCGACACGATTGCCGCCATCGTCCGTAAGCATCCTTTCACGCGTTACCCGGTCTACAGCGACAGTCTCGATCATGTCGTCGGGCTGGTGCACGTCAAGGACCTGCTCGCGCTGACGCGCGCGGCGCGACCGCTCGACGCGTCGCTCGTCAGGCCGCTGCCCATCGTGCCCGACACGGCCAGCCTCGGGACGGTGCTCGACACGATGCGCCGGCAGCATGCGCAGATGGCGCTCGTCATCGACGAGCATGGGGGAACGGCCGGCCTCATCAGCCACGAGGACCTGTTCGACGAGGTGGTCGGCGAGTTCGCCGAGACGGCGACCGAACGCACGAGCATCTATCGCGACGTGCGCGGCCGGCTCCACGTGAGCGGCACGGCGCGCGTGGAGGAGGCGGGCGAGGCGCTGGGCGTCGAGCTCGAGCACGAGGACGTCGACAGCGTGAGCGGCCTGGTTCTCACGCTGCTCGGCCGCCCGCCCCATGTGGGCGACGCCGTGGAGTACGACGGCGTGCGCTTCGAGGTCGTCGCCGTGGAAGGCCACGGCGTCCGGGAAGCCATCGCGGCGCGCGTCGACGACAGCGAGTGACGCCAAGCCACGCCGCCGGGGCCGCAGGGCCTCTACGCCGGCCGCGTGGCGGGGGACTGCGGTGCGCCGGGCTGCTGTCCGTGGGGCTGCGGTGCGTCGGGCCGCGGATCCGGCGCCGGTGCCGGCACGCTGTCGAAGACTTCGCAGAACGCCGTCACCACCCGCCGCCTGACGTCCGCAGGGTCGGGTGCCGTCCCCAGCAGGCGCGCCAGCGACGTCACGCCTCTGTCGGTGATGCCGCAGGGCACGATCATGTCGAAGTACGACAGGTCGGGGTCCACGTTGAGCGCGAAGCCGTGGCTCGTGACCCAGCGCGAGAGGCGGACGCCAATCGCGGCGACCTTCTCCCCGTTCACCCAGACGCCGGTCAGGCCCCGCTCGCGCCCGGCCTCGAGGCCGTAGCCGGCGCACACGCGAATCAGCACTTCCTCGAGGTCGCGCACGTACCGATGCGCGTCGGTGCGATCCGGTTTGAGGTCGATGACCGGATAGCCGACGAGCTGTCCCGGGCCGTGGTAGGTCACGTCGCCGCCGCGGCCCGACTCGAACAACCCGACACCGGCCTCCGCCAGCTCGATGTCGCTCTTCAGGACGTGCGAGCGCGAGTGGCGCACCTTCACGCCGAGCGTGACCACGTGCGGGTGCTCGAGCAGGACGAGCGTGTCGTCGATCTCGCCGGCCTTGCGGCGCTCGACGAGCCGTCGCTGCAGCTCGACGCCGTCCTCGTACGACAGGCGGCCGTACTCGACGACGTGAAGCCGGCGCATCAGGAGGGCCAGTTCTCGAGCGAGTGCTTGACGCGCGCCATGAACGCGTCGGCGACGGCGCCGTCAACGAGGCGGTGATCGTAGCCGAGCGTCAGGTACCCGCGCGGCCGCACGGCGATCATGTCGTCCACCACGACGACCCGCTTCTCGATGGTGCCGGCGGCCAGGATCGCGACCTGCGGCTGGTTGATGATCGGCATGCCGAACAGCGTGCCGAGCGACCCCGGATTGGTGATGGTGAAGGTGCCGCCCTGCACTTCCTCCGGCTTCAGGCGCTTGGTCCTGGCGCGCTCGGCGATGTCGCTGATCGCACGGCCGATCCCGAGCAGGTTCTTCTCGTCGGCACGGGGAATCACCGGCACGATGAGGCCCCAGTCGAGCGCCACGGCGATGCCGAGATTGATGTCCTTCTTGTAGACGACGTTGGTGCCGTCGATGGAGGCGTTCAGCAGCGGCATCGCACGCAGTGCGTCGCAGACCGCGCGGGCGATGAACGTCAGGTACGTGAGCTTGACGCCCTCGCGCTCGAACTCCGCCTTCTTCTGCTGGCGGACCGCGGCGACGCGCGCGAAATCGACCTCGAACACCGAGTGCACGTGCGCCGACGTGCGCCGGCTGTAGATCATGTGCTCGGCGATCTTGCGCCGCATCACCGACATCGGCTCGATCTCGACGTCGTCGCCGGGCGCGAACGCCGGCACGCGCAGGGTCTTGCCCGTGGTGCCGCCGTTGCGGTCGTCGAGGAAGCGGAGGATGTCGCGCTTGGTCACCCGCCCGCTCACGCCGGTGCCGTCGACCTCGGCGACGTCCACGCCGTGCTCCGCCGCGATGTTGCGCACGAGCGGCGAGCTGCGCGTGCGCCGCCGCCTCTCGCGCTGTGCCTCGACGTCGTCTGGGGAGGCGCCGGCGCTGATTGGGGCCGCCGCCGCGCCGGGGGCAGCGGGCGGCGCGTCGGACGCCTGAGTCGGGTCGACCTCCGGCGTTGCCGCCTGTTGGGCCGGCCTGGCCTCCAGGTCGTCGGCCGGCTCGATGGCCTCACCGGCTTCGCCAAGGACCGCGACGACAGTGTCTACCGCGACGGTCTCGCCCTCACGCACCCTGATCTCGCGCAGGATGCCCGCGGCGGGCGACGGAATCTCGGCGTCGACCTTGTCGGTCGAGATCTCGAACAACGGCTCGTCGCGATCGACGGGATCGCCGACCTGCCGAATCCAGCGAACCACCGTGCCTTCGGTGACCGACTCGCCCATCTGGGGCATGACGACGGGTGTGGGCATGGTCAGGTACCGCTTACATGTGCAGCGGCGCTCCGTGCGTCGCGTGCGCCGCCTCGGCCACCGCCTCCGACATCGTCGGATGGGCATGGATGGTCCGGATGAGTTCCTCCACCGTGCACTCGAGGCGCAGCGCCAGCGTGGCCTCGGCGACGATCTCGGTCGAACGGGGCCCGATCATGTGCACGCCGAGCACCTCGTCGTACTTCCTGTCGGCGACGATCTTCACGAACCCCTCGGTTTCGTTCATGATCTTCGCCCGTCCCAGAATCCCGAACGGGAACGTGCCGACGCGGACGTCGTAGCCGCGTTCCTCGGCCTCGGCCTGGGTCAGGCCGACGCTGCCGATTTCCGGATCACAGTAGGTGCACGCGGGCACGTGGTCGTAATCGATCGGGCGCACGTGCTGTCCGGCGATGCGCTCCGCGGCAAGGATGCCCTCGGCCGACGAGAGGTGCGCGAGCTGCGGGTGGCCGGGCTGGCCCAGGGTGATGACGTCGCCGATGGCGGACACGCCCTCGACGCCGGTCCGCATCAGCTCGTCGACGCGGATGTACCCCCGCTCCAGCTGCAGGCCGACGTCCTCGGCACCCAGGCCTTCGGTCACGGGCCCGCGGCCGGTGGCCACGAGCAGGTACTCCGCGCGAATCACCTCGGTCTTGCCGTCGCTCAGCTCCGCCGTCACCTCCACGTCGTCGGCCGACGGCTCGGCCTTTGTCACCTTCGTGCCGGTGAGGACCTTGATCTTGCGCTTCTTCAGGCTCTTCTCGAGCGCCGCCGAGACCTCGGCGTCCTCGTTGGGCACGATGCGCGGCAGCAGCTCGATGAGCGTCACCTCGGTGGTGCCGAAGCTGTTGAAGATCGAGGCGAACTCGACGCCCACCGCGCCGCTGCCCATCACGACGATCGACTTGGGCACGTGCGTCAGGTTCATCGCCTCGTCGCTCGTGATGATGCGCTTCCTGTCGATCGTGATGCCGGGAACGCTCCGCGGTGACGAACCCGTCGCGACGATGATCTCCTTCTCCGCCGTGATCCGCGACGCATTGCCGTCCGCGTCGGTCACTTCGACGGCGCCCTTGCCGAGCAGGCGGCCGGAGCCCTTGATCCACTCGATCTTGTTCTTCTTGAACAGCAGCCCGATGCCGCCGGTGAGGCCCTTGACGATCTTGTCCTTGCGGGCCTGCACGACGTCCATGTCGAGGCTGACCGTCGCCGCGGCTTCGCCGAGCGAGATGCCCCAGTCCTTTGCGTGCCGCGCCACCTTCAGCGCGTGCGCGTGCTCGAGCAGGGCCTTGGTGGGGATACAGCCCCAGTTGAGACAGGTGCCGCCGAGCGTCGGCGCTCGCTCCACCACCGCCGTCCTCAGCCCGAGCTGGGCGGCGCGAATGGCGGCGACGTACCCGCCAGTGCCCGAACCGATCACCACCACATCGAACGCGTTGGCCACGAATCCTCTCCCGGAGACGCGCAGGTGATGCTGCGAGCGCGTACTCAGCTCGGTATTGTCCCATAGGGATCGCGAAGGCGGGCGGCAAGTAGAATACGCCCGCACGAGCTTCCCTGTCTTCCGATGCCGGTCACCCAGAAATCAGTCCTCATCGTCGACGACGACGAAGGGATGCGCGACACGCTGAGGGCCATCCTCAAGCGTGAGTACCGCGTGCTGGCGGCGTCATCGGCCGAAGAGGGGCTGCAACGGCTCCGCCAGAGCCGCGTCGACCTCATGTTGCTCGACGTGCGGCTGCCGGGCCTCGGCGGCCTCGACCTGCTGAAGCAGGTCCGGGAGCAGCACGACGAAGTCGAGGTCATCATGATCTCGGCGATCACGGACGTCGAGACGGCCGTCCAGGCGATGAAACTGGGCGCTTACCACTACATCACCAAGGACTTCGACTACGACGCGCTGCGCGCGCTGGTGCGCAACGCGAGCGAGCGCCAGGACCTCCGCAGCCGCGTGGAGTCGCTGACCGCCCAGGTCGAAGCCCTCGACCAGGAGTTCGTGACGGGCAGATCGGCCGCGATGCGGCAGGTGATGACGCTGGTGCAGAAGGTGGCGCCGCTCGACACGACGGTGCTCATCACCGGTGAGAGCGGCACGGGCAAGGAGATGCTCGCGCGGCGCATCCACCGCGAGTCGCGGCGGCACGGCGGGCCGTTCATCGCCGTCAACCTGGCCGCGGTGCCTTCGGAGCTCGTCGAGAGCACCCTGTTCGGCCACGAACGCGGCGCGTTCACCGGGGCGGTGCGCCAGCAGCTGGGCAAGTTCGAGCTCGCGCGCGGCGGCACGCTGTTTCTCGACGAAATAGGCGACCTGCGCCTCGACCTCCAGGCCAAGCTCCTGCGGGCCATCCAGGAGAGCGAGATCGAACGGGTCGGCGGACGGCATCCCATCCGGGTGGACTTCCGTCTCGTCGTGGCCACCAACGCGGACCTGGCCGAGGCGGTGCGTCGGGGCCGGTTCCGCGACGACCTGTTCTACCGGATCAACGTCATCCCCATGCGGCTGCCGACCCTGCGCGACCGCCTCGACGACCTTCCGGCCTTCCTCGACGTCTTCATCCGCCGGTATGCGCTGCGCTTCCGCAAGCCCGTGCGCGGTATCGCCCCCGACGCGCTGGCGGTCCTGATGCGGTACCACTGGCCCGGCAACATCCGGGAACTCCAGAACCTGGCCGAGCGGATGGTCGCCGTCTGCGAGCGCAACGAACTGACCGAAGTGGATCTGCCCCTCGAAGTCCAGCTGGCCAACCTTGACGCCCAGGCCGACGAGGACGAGAGCGTGCTCGACCGCGCCGTCGCCGCCTTCGAACGCAGCTACCTGCTCCGGGCGCTCGAGAAAGAGGAGTGGAACGTGGCCGCGACAGCGCGGCACCTGCGCATTCCCCTCAGCACGCTGAAGCACAGGATGGCCAAGCTTGGCGTGCAGCACGTCACCAGGCGCCTGCGCGACGCCTGACGCGCATGGCCGGCGCGTTCGCTCCGACGGATATCCGACACGATTGCAGATTCTGCCGACAGTCCGTGCGCGGACGTTGCAGATGCTGCCACGGCTGACAGTGGCTTAGCTCATCCGTACCACTACATGTGGGTGTGGCGCGTACGATCGAGATACGCGCTGCCGCCAGCTCTGCTGGCACGTCCCTCGCACCCCCTCCTGCGCGTCCGTCGGCGGACCGCGGCTCCACGCGCGCCGCGGCACCGACGCTCAGGAGGATCGTGTGCGCCCCTCGAGATTCACCGTCGCGACCCCGCTGCCCGATTCGTCGGAGACGTTCCTGTTCAACACGTTGTCCGACACGCAGATCGTCGTGTCGGCGGACGTTGTCGATCTCCTCGGCCGCGTGGAAGCGCTCCAGGGCGCCACGCTCACCGACGACGAGCGAGAGACCCTCAACCAGCTGGCCGCGCTCGGCTTCGTCGTCGAGAGCGAGGACGCCGAACAGGCAGCGCTCGAGTCGTTCTTCCGCGAGCTGCGCGAGGACCACCGCCACCTGCGGGTGACGCTGCTCACCACGCTGCAGTGCAATTTCGCCTGCGACTACTGCATCCAGGGGGATCACGGCGACTACAACGCCTCCGCGGCGAAGATGACGCCCGCGACGGCCGGGCGCGTGCACGACTGGCTGGTGTCGCGCCTCGACGAGCTGCAGCCGGAGCGCTTCACGATCACGTTCTTCGGCGGCGAGCCCCTGCTCAACCTGCCGGTCGTCTACCAGCTGGCGGAAAGCCTCTCGGCGGCGTGCGGGTCGCGCGGCATTCCGATGGCGATCAACCTGATCACCAACGGCCTCCTCCTCACCGAGGCCGTCGTCGACCGCCTGCTGCCGTATGGCCTGAACGGCGTCAAGATCACGCTGGACGGCGACAAGCCCACGCACGACAGGCTGCGCCCGCTGCGCGGCGGGCAGGGCACCTTCGATCGCATCCTCCGCAACATGTCCGCCGTCGCCTCGAAAGTGCGGCTGTCGGTTGGCGGCAACTTCGACGTGGAGAGTGCCGCGAGCTACCCGGCCCTCCTCGATCACCTGCGAAGCCAGCCCTTTGCCGACCGCATAGCGAAGGTCGCATTCAAGCCCGTCATCCGTGCGCCGATTACCTCAGCCGTAGATTCCCGGACGACGGAAGGGACGCGGGTGATTCCGCTGGTGCCCGTGGAGACAGCCGAGGCGTCGCGACTGCAGGGCACCTGCATGACCGCCGCCGGCATGGGCTCGGCCGGCACCAGGACGTCCAGTCCCTGCGATTCCTGTCACATCGCCGACGACAGGATGTCGTGGCTGCGCGCGGAGACCCGCGCGCGGGGGTTCTCGACACCCGACGGCGTGCACATGGGCCCGTGCGAACTGCACCGGCAGCACGCCTACACGATTGGGCCGGAGGGCTCGCTGTACCCGTGTCCGGGGTTCACCGGGGATCCGGGGCTCAGCGTCGGCCACATCGAGCCGGCCATGGACGACCACCGGCGTGACGTCCGCGAGCGCTTCGCGTCACACGAGCCCTGGCGGGCCTGCGGTGACTGCGCGCTCGTGCCGGTGTGCGGCGGCGGCTGCTCGGTGGCGTCGCATACGGAGCAGGGTGATCTGAGTCAGCCGAGCTGCCATCGACCAAGCATGCTCGCGGCCGTGGAGGAGCTTGCCGCCGTCGCGGCGGGCCAGAGCATCTGATTGACCTCGCGTCCGTCGCAGGGGCCGCGCGCGGACGCACTTCCAGCGGGAGGCACCACCATGAAGATCCGCATCGTGCATCAGGGCAGGGCCAAGGATCGGCCGTTCTGCCCGTTCGTCATCGACTATCCGCCGGACATGACGGACAAGTGAGCCGGTGTGATACATCTCTGCGACGTGCCGCCGCGTCTTCCTCAGTGAGACGCGCGGCGCCATCGCAGACGTGTCCACATCATCCGAGGCCCTGACATCCCGCGCGGCGCGCGCCTCGCGGCGCCGACTCCCATGGATGCTCTGCCTGGCCCTCGGGCTGGGCGGGGCGGCGTGCGAGCGTGCGTCGGCCGTCAGGGGCATCCCGCCGGCGGGTGCACCGCTGACCATCGGCCTGACCAGCGAGGCGATCGACGTGCGGCCGCTCGTCCGCACGCTGACGAACGCGTCGCTCGTGGGCACCGGCCCCGACGGCCGTGCCACGCCGGGCCTGCTCGAACGCTGGCACGTCTCGGACGACGGGCGCACCTGGGAGTTCGCGCTGCGTCCGGGAGTCATCGACCACGACGGCAATCGCGTGACGGCCCGCGAGATCGTCGCGCTGATCGAGGACCAGATCTCGTACGAGACGCTGGCCGGCCTGCTCGACGTCGACAGGCTCGAGGTGGTCGACGAGCGTCGGCTGCGCATCTATCTCGAGGCGCCGTCCAGCCTCCTGCTCGAGGCGCTCACGCTCACCCGTGCCGTCCCCGCCGGCCCGTTCCGCCCCGACCACTCGCCCGTCGAGGCCGACAGCTCCCCGACGCTCATCGGCCAGCCAACGCCGGACGGCAGCTCGCCGACGGTGACCCGGGTCGTCTTCCGCCGCTACGACAGTCCGCGCTCCGCCTGGGCGGCGCTCCTGCGTGACGAGATCGACCTGTTGCACCAGGTGTCCGGCGACGCGCGGCCCTTCCTCGAGCGCGAGCCGGGGATCGAGGTGCGGCCGTTCCTTCGCCCCTTCGTCCTGACGCTCGGCCTCAACGTGGCGCATCCGGCGCTGCGCAGCACCAAGGTGCGCCTGGCCCTGAACCACGCCGTTGACCGGCAGGAGATTCTCGAGGGCGACCTCGGAGGGCACGGCGAGATTGCCACGGGGCCGGTGTCGCTGCGCCACTGGGCCGCGGACGCATCAGTCACTCCTTACGCGTACGACCCCGTGCTCGCGCGGCGCCTGCTCGACGAGGCCGGCCTGCCGATGCGGACGGGCGGTGAACGCGGCCCGTCGCGCGTCGAGCTGACCTGCCTCGTCCCAGCCGACTCGCCGAACCTCGAACGCGTGGCGCTACGGCTGCAGCGGTCGCTGCACGCCGTCGGCATCCACCTGCGTCCGCTGCCCGTACCGCCGGGCGAGCTCGAGACCCGCGTCCATGACGGCGACTTCGACACGTACCTGATGACCGTGCTGTCGGGTCACGGGCCGAGTGCGCTCTATCACATGTGGGGGGCGTATCCGGGACGCTGGGTGGACCATGGGTACTCGGCCGCGGAGCCCGCGCTGGAGATGATGCGGCGGGCCAGCACCGACGACGCGTTCGCACACGCCCTGCGCCGCGCGCAGCGGGTGCTCATCGAGGATCCGCCGGCCGTCTTCCTCGCCTGGGACGAGGTGGCGCGCGCCGTCGGACGCCGCTTCATCGTCCCGCCCGGCGCGGGCCGCGACATCCTCAGCAGCCTGGCGCAGTGGCGGCCGCGCGCGCCGGAGGGGCCCACGTGATCCCGATCACGCGGCGCATGACGCTGCTGGTGACCACCGCCGCGCTCGTGCCGCTGGTGGTCTATGGCATCGTCGCCTGGCAGACGGTCGGACGGGCGACACGCGCGTCCGTGATCGGCAACCATCAGGCGCTGGTCGATCGAGGCGCAGAGTCGGTCACCCTCTTCCTCGAGGGCAGTCGCCGCCTGCTGAAGGCGGCCGCGGCCAACCTGCAGGGCACCAACCTGCAGCCGTGGCAGCAGGAGGCCATCCTCCAGAACTACCTGAGGGACGTGCCGGAGTTCCGTGAGCTCGCGCTCTTCGACGCGGACGGGCGCGTGCTGGCATCCAGCCGGCTCACCGGCACGACCCTGGCGCCGCTGCGCGGCACCCCGGCCGGCGAGATCGCCTTCCAGCCGGTGGACGTGGACGACGACCTGCTGCCGCGCACGCAGGTGACGCTGCGGTTGCGCGACGAGCACGTCGCGTACCTCGTCGCGGAGCTCCGCCTCGAGACGATCTGGCGCATCGTGGACGAGATCCGTGTGGGCCGGACGGGCTACGCGTCGCTGGTCGACGCCGAGGGGCGTCTCATCGCCGACGGCAGTCCCGGCGGCACGTCGCGCGTCGCGCGCGGCGACAGGCTGAACGATCACCCGCTCGTTGTCACGCCATCAGCCGGCCATGCCATCTACGACGGCGACAGCCGGCAGCCGACGCTTGCCGTCGTCGCGCCGGTGCCGCTCGTCGGCTGGCAACTGCTCATCGAACAGCCCACGCGCGAGGCCTTCGCCGCGTCACGGCAGCTGTCCACGACGCTGCTCGTCTTCGTCGCCTTCGCCCTGGCGGCCAACGTCGCCATCGGCATCGCGTTCGGCCGGTCGCTGCTGCGGCCCATCGCCGACCTCCTGCGCGGCATCGACGCCATCGGCCGCGGCCGGCTCGACGAACGGGTGCGCATCACCCGCGACGACGAGTTCCGTCAGCTGGGTGAGGCGTTCAACGCGATGGCCGCGCGCCTCAAGGAACTCCAGACCGCCGCCATCCGCCAGGAGCGGCAGGTGATGTTCGGACGCATCGCCGCCGGCCTGGTCCATGACCTGTCGCATCCCATCCAGAACATCAACAACAACTGCAAGCTGATCCTGCAGATGTACGACGACGAGGAGTACCGCGAGAACTTCGCGCGGCTCGTGAAGCGCGAGTTCGGGACGATTCAGCGGACCTTCGAGGATCTGCGCAACCTGGCGCGTCCGATTCCGCTCGAGCGTTTCCCCGTCGACGCGGTGAAGCTCGCCCACGACGTCGTGGAGCGGATGGCGACGCAGGCATCGGTGGCCGGCGTGACGCTGGACGCGCAGGCGCCCGTCGGCGAGACGCTGCAGTTCGACGGCGACCTCTTCGCCCTGCTTCGCGTCCTGCGCAACCTGATCCTGAACGCCCTCCAGGCGACCGCGCCCGGCGGCCGGGTGTCGGTGGAGGTCGAGGCCGACGACGACAGCGTGCGGCTGCACGTGCGCGACACGGGCTGCGGCATCCCGAGCGACCGGCTGAAGGCGATCTTCGAGGACTTCGTGACGACCAAGCGCCGAGGCCTCGGGCTCGGGCTGGCAATCTCGAGGAAGACCGTGGAAGAGATGGGCGGGCGGCTGTACGTGGAGAGTGAGGTCGGCGTCGGCAGCCGCTTCACCGTGGAGCTGCTGCGGTCGTCCGCGACGGAGGGCGTAACCGCTCACTGACACGTCGACCCCGCCGGGGAACCGTTCCCTGGCAGGGTCGTCTCGCAGAGACCGTCTGACGCGTGCTACTTCCGGGGCATGACGGCGTCCTTCATGGCCTTGACCACGGTCGCCTTCACGCGCGTCTTCGCGGGAATCTTGATCTCCTGCCCGGTGGCAGGATTGCGGCCGATCCGCGCCTTGCTCTTGCGGACGGTGAGCTTCACGACGCCCGGGATGGTGAACTCACCCGAACGCTTGACTTCCTTCTCGGCAACCGCAGCAAGCTCGTCGAACCACTCGCGCACCTCCGTGCGCTTGATCTCGAACTTGTCGGCGAAGTGCGCAAAGAGCGCAGACTTGGTCATCTTCTGGGCCGTGGCCATCCGTTTCTCCCCCAGGTAGTGTCACGCGCGTTCAGTGAAAGCAGTGCCGAAACCCGCCGCGCGCGCCCGGCGTTCACGGTCTGTGCAAGTGCCGCCATGCTAGCGACTCACCCTACACGTGTCAATCACGCAACGAAAGCAATTTCGGGCCGATGCTACACTTTTTTCATGAGTGGCGCCGTCGTCGAGACGTTCCCCAATCCCCGTGCCGGCCGCGACTACCGGATCGAGATCCGCTGCCCCGAGTTCACCTCGATGTGCCCGAAGACCGGGCTCCCCGACTTCGGCGAAATCATCATCGACTACGTGCCCGCCGGCCTGTGCCTCGAGCTCAAGGCCCTGAAATACTACCTGCTCGACTTCCGCAACAAGGGCATCTTCTACGAAGCGGTGACCAACGAGATCCTCGACGACCTCGTGCGCTCGTGCCAGCCGAAGCAGATGACGGTCACCGGCGCCTTCACGCCGCGCGGCGGCATCCGCTCGACGATCACCGCCGAGTACAGCGCCTCGACAGCCGCTGCGGCGGCCTCTCCCACGACGCCGCAGCCGTGACCGACGCTCCCGGCGACGACGCGGCGCACGAGGTGCCCATCGAGCCGGAGCTCGACCTTCACGCCTTCGCTCCCCGGGACACCACTGACGTCCTCGATGCCTACCTCGAGGCGGCGCACTATCGCGGCTTTGCCGAGGTGCGCGTCATCCACGGCCGGGGCCGTGGCGTGCAGCGTGCGCTGATCCGGCGCGCGCTGGCCGATCACCCGCTCGTCGCCGGCTTCGACGATGACCCTTACAGTCATCTCGGGGCCACCCTCGTGAGGCTCGTCCCTCGAGCTGACGGCGTCCAGCCCTAGCAGCCTCCCCCTGCCGGCGCGTCTGGCCATCCGCTTGCAACGTGATCCGCGCGATCCGTGAACGCGGCGCGGATCTCCGTGACTTTCCTGCAGGCGCATGCGGGAGCACGGTGCAGTTGCCGCGACCCCTCGAGGAGCACGCCGTGCAGCAACTGCACACGCCGCTGTGGACGGAGAGCATCGTGCGGGCACG
>JBIQIB010000039.1:22489-31944 GCA_044508265.1 Acidobacteriota bacterium | reverse complement strand
ACGCCGTGCAGCAACTGCACACGCCGCTGTGGACGGAGAGCATCGTGCGGGCACGTGCCCGCGCGTGGTGGCTCGTCCGCCGCGCCACATCGCCGCATGCTGCCGGAACATCGGTCGCCGATCTCGCGGCCCTGGAAGGCGGCACGCGTGGCCTCCGGGTGGCCGTGCCGCCGGATCGCCTCGAGAGACCGCACGGGCCGGTGGCTCGGTACCGCGCGCGCACCTGGGCACGGCGGCTCCCGTCAGCGCGCCGTGCGCCACACGACGATCAGCCGCGCGCCGCAGCCAGCGCGCACGCGCAAGTGCTCGCCTACCAGTGGGTGCCGGCAATGGCCCTGCTGTCTGGCCGCGTGCGGCGTCTGCTGCTTGCTGACGGCGTCGGCATGGGCAAGACCGTCCAGGCCGCGCTGGCGCTCGCAGAGATCCATGCCCGCATGGCGACGGCACGCTCGCTCGTCGTGGTGCCCGCAGGTCTCGCCACGCAGTGGGTCGCGGAACTGTGGTCGAAGGTTCGACTCTCGCCGCGCGTGCTCGACGGCAACGCGCTGGCCCGGCTGACGGCGGCCGGCAGCACCGCGCCGCTGGCAGCGCCTGGCGAGACCTGCCTCGTCTCGCTCGACATGCTGCGGCAGCCGGAGATCACGGCGCTCGTCGAACGCCATGTGTGGCAGCTCCTCGTCGTGGACGAAGCGCACCTGCTGGCACCTGCCACGGCGCGGGCGGCCGCCGTTGACCGCGTCGCCGCCGTCGCCTGTCAGGTGCTGCTGCTCACTGCCACGCCGAGCTCAGGTGACGCACGTGCCGACCGGCAGCTGCTGACCGTGGGACGGCGAGCCGGAGATGCCGACCGCCTGCTGATCGTGGCGCGGGGGGCAACAGCGATCGAACGGCCCCCGCTGCGGCAGCACACCGTCTGGCTGCGCGCGACCGATGACGAACGGCGCTGGCTGATGCAGCTCGACGCCTACGTCACGCGCGCCAGGGCTGAAGCCGCCGCGCCACGACAGGGCGGCTTGATCGCCGCCGGCCATCTGGCGGCGCTGATGCTCCGCCGCCGCGCGGGTTCGTCGAGGGTCGCGTTTCTCCGCACGGTCGAGCGGCGGCTCCTCGCGCTGCAGCACGGCGCGGCCGGCGAGGACCCGCCGTCGCAGCGTCTGCTGCCGCTCGGCGAGACGGCCGACGAGCACGAGTGGCTGCCGGTGCCGGCATGGCGCGACGTGGACGATGAACGGCGATGCCTGCGGGAGCTCGCCAGTGAAGCGCGGCAACTGGCGGGTCCGGGTCTCAGGCTGCGCTGGCTCTCGCGATGGGTCCGGCGCGTCCGTGAGCCCGTGCTCGTGTTCACCGAGTATCTCGACACCCTGCGGGCGACCCGCGCGCTGCTCGAGCCGGCCCGCCGGGTCACCGTGCTTCATGGCGGCCAGACACCGGCGCAGCGCGCGCTGTCCGTCGAGCAGTTCACCAGAGGCCCAGCCGACGTACTGCTGGCCACCGACGCGGGCTCCGAGGGTCTCAACCTCCAGGCCCGCTGCCGGATCGTCGTCCACATGGACGTGCCGTGGTCGCCTCGCCGGCTGGCGCAGCGCAATGGCCGGCTCGATCGCATAGGACAGAGCCGTCGCGTTCACGCCCTGCTGCTGGCCATTCGAGACACGCACGACGTCGCTGACATCGAGCGGCTGGAGGCGCGCGCTGCAGTGGCTCGCAGAGCGCACCACGGCCCTGACACCCGGCTGGCCGTTGTCGCGAGTCGGCGGCGCGAGCGCCTGGCGACCCTGGCAGTGGCCACGACGACTCCCCGTGAGGCTGTGCGTCAGCGTCCCGTCACGGTTGCGCGGATCTCTGCCCGACGTGCCGCTTCCCTGTGCCAGCGGCTCGGCATCCCACCGCACGACGCCGCGGTGCTCGCGGCGCTCGAGGTTGCCGGAGCGCATCCGATGGTGCGTCCAAGACGGTGGGTGGCGTTCGCAATCAGCCATGGAGGTCGGGACCTAGGCGCGCTGCCCCGCTCGGCCGCAGGTGTCGCGGCGTGGGCCGCGCACGTGCTGCCTGCTGCGCTGAACATGCAGCGTGCCGTGCGCCGCTTCGGCCGGCGGGGCGCCGCGGCGTCGGCCCGATGGACGGCCCTCGAGGCGCGCGCACGTGCCGCGCTGCCGGCCGGGCCGGAACCGGACCTCTTCCTGGACCCACTCCAGGCGCCTGCCGGGGAGCCAACGGAGCCGGAGGTTGCGACAGCGCAGTGCTCCTGCACCGTGTGCCTCGCCGAGGTCCGCCTGTTGTCATGGCGCCTCTGACGTACTCCTGGCTCGACGGGACGCTGGTCTCGTCCACGGCGCTGCACCGGACGCTCGTCGACTGCGCCCTCGGCCCTCACGAAGACGCGTTGGCCCGCGGCGTGCGGCAGCTGCGTGCCGCGCACCGACGCGCGGGCCTCCGCCTCGGGCCGGCGTCGGGAAGCCTGGCCGTCTGGACCCATCTCGCCGCGCCGATGGCCCAGGCGCTCGGGTGGATCGTCGAGCCGCCAGAAGCGCACACGCTTGGAGGCACGGCGTCGCACGCAGCCGTGTTGCGAAGCCGCACGTCGCGTCGCGCACTGCTCGCGGCCCTGCCCTGGGGCGTCGTGTCCGGCGTCGCGATGCGCCCGCTCTGCCGCCTCGGCCTCGACCGCGACATCCCGTTGGTCATGCTCACCAACGGGCGCCGCTGGATCTGCCGCGACGCGCGCCGGCCGCTTGGCCGGCAGCATGCAGGACTCGACCTCGATGCCGCCCATCTCGACGAGCGGGTCTGGGAGGCACTGTGGCTGCTGGCGCACGTCGGACGCGATCACCTGGCGGCGATGGCCAGGCTCACCGTCACTCTCGACGCCACGGCCACGACGGCTGTGCGGAAGGCCGTCGGCGATGCGCGCCTGCTCCTGGCGCGGCTGCTGGGCGCCGCCGATGACGAGGTGCTCACGCACATCTTCCGGTGGCTCTTCCTGCTCTTTGCAGAGGCCAGGGGCCTCGTTCCGGTGGACAACCCGATCTACCGGGACGCGTACGCGGTGACGACGATCGCGCGGCACGCCCGCGATCCCAGGCCGCCGTTCGGACTCTGGGACGGCCTGCTGGCGAGCGCCGGGCTGGCGCACGACGGCAGCCGTCATCCGCTGCTCCGCATGACCGCCTTGAACGGCAGGCTGTTCGACCCCGACGCCACGCCGCGGGCACGACGACGCCGCGTGCCGGACGGCTCCGTTGCACCAATGCTGACGGCGCTGACCACGGTGCGCACGGGGACGCGTGAGCATCCGATTGCCTTCGGCGATCTCGACGTCGAGCACCTCGGCACGATCTACGAGGACGTCCTGGCGACGGGCGCGTCGCCCGGCGTCGAACGCAAGCGAACAGGTACTTTCTACACGCCGCGCGACCTCGCGGACCACCTGGTAGCCGCGACGCTTGGCCCGCTGGTGGAAGGGCGAAGCGCGGCCGGGATCCTCGCTCTGCGCGTCCTCGATCCAGCGGCAGGCAGCGGCGCCATTCTGGCGAGCGCGGCGCGGTACCTCCATGCCGCACTCGAAGCGGCCTGGGTACGCGAGGGTCGCGGCGGGGCGCTCGACGTCCCGCCCGGCGAGCGACGCGACGCCATCCGGCAGATCGTGGAGCACTGCCTCTACGGCGTGGACGCACACGGCCGCGCGGTACAGGTCGCGCGCCTGTCGCTGTGGCTCGCGTCGATGACACGTGAGCGCCCGCTGACGTTTCTGGATCACCACCTGCGGCAGGGCAATTCGCTCGTCGGGTCATCGCCAGCCGACGTCGTCACGCGCAGCCCGACGGTGGCGGCCGCCCGCGCGATGCGCGAGGGGCAGGCGAGGCTCTTCGAGCTCGACGCGTGGGATGCCGAGGCGGCACAACTTGCGCTCGCGTTCACGCGGATGACGGCCGTGCCGTCCGACACGGCCGACGCGGTCAGGGCAAAGACGCAGACGTTCAGGGCCCTGCGCGACGACCCGCTGCTGGTGGCGTGGCGGCGGCGTGCCGACGCGTGGTGCGCGGCACTGATGCGTACGCCGATGCTGACGCGTGGCATGTGGCTCGCCGTCGATGCGTGTGTTCAGGCAGGTTCGCAGGCCGCCTCCCCGGCCGTGGCGCGCATGGCTTCCGAGCTGCAACAGGAGGCGGATGCCATCGGGTGCTTCCACTGGACGCTCGAGTTCCCCGAGATCTTCCACGGGTCAGGCCCTGGCGGGTTCGACGCGGTGCTCGCCAATCCGCCCTGGGAGATGCTCCGGGCCGACACCGGCGACGGCGGCGAACGCGCACGCCTCCGCCGGCAACGCGCCGCGGAGCTGCGCTTCGTCGCGCGCTGCGGCCTCTACAGCGATGGCGGCACCGCTCATCGCAACCTGCATCAGCTGTTCGTCGAACGCATGCTGCAGCTGTGCCGCCCCGGCGGGCGCCTGGGACTGATTGCCCCCTGGGGACTGCTGGGCGACCACGGCAGCGCAGCCGCGCGAGCGCGGCTCCTGGGCGGCGCGGCACTTGATCGCGTGAGCGTCTTCGACAACCGGCGCGCGATCTTCCCCATCCACCGGTCGGTACGCTTCGTCGCGGCGACGGCGACCATCGGCCGGCCTACGACCGGCGTGGCGATGTGCCCGCCCGTCGAGTCGCTCGAGTCGCTGCCCGAGCACGCGCACGGCACGACGGCGGTCTGGATCGACGACGACCTTCTCCACCTGGGCAGCGGTCCCGGGCGGGCGTTCCCCTGCGTCCGGACGAATGCCGACGTCGCCGTGCTTCGCCGGATTCTGGCAGCCGGCGTCCGGCTCGGCGACCCTCCGTGGTCGATGGCGTTCGGCCGCGAGCTGAACGCCACTGACGACAGGCACGCCATCTCCCGGCGATCTCCCGGGCCGGACACCCTTCGGGTCATCGGCGGCCGCCACCTTCGTCCGTTCGGCCTTGATGTCGAGCTCACCGATGCATCCCTGCCCGCCATCCGCCGGCGCGATGTCGAAGCGCGGCTCCCCGGCGGCAGCTGGCGGCACTGGCGGCTCGCGTATCGCGACGTGTCGTCGGCTGGCAACCGATGGACGCTGATTGCCGCGCTGGTGCCTGCCGGCGTCGTCACGACGCACACGGTGTTCATCCTTCGCCACCCGCCCGCACTGCCGATGCAGCTGTACCTCTGCGCCGTCCTCAACAGCCTCGTCGCCAACTGGTTCGTGCGGCTGTACATCGGCACGCACGTGACGAGCGCGCTGATGGCGCGGCTGCCCGTGCCGCTGCCGCACCGCACGCCGTGTCCGCCCGGCACGCGCGGCGTGCCGTGGAGGCGGCTCGCCAGGGCGGCGGCACGCCTTCGGCGCATTCCTGCCGCCGCCCTCGAGGCAAGCGACGAGTACCTTCGGCTTCAGGCTGAGGTCGCGCGACTGTACGGGCTGTCGCGCGTGCAGATGGAGGTGATCCTCGCCGGCACGCCGCACCTCGGGGCCACGGCGCGCGCGGCGATCCTCGAGCGGGTGGATCCCTTCCCGGCGGCGTGACGTCAGCCGCCGGTCATGGCGATCCAGGCGGTCATGGCGAGCACGCCCAGGACGCCGAGCGACGCCGCGGCAAACAGCCAGTCGCGTGAGCGCGTGAACTCCGCGCAGGCCAGCACCACGCGGGTGACGGGTGTCGCCATCAGCACGATGAGACCTGCGTGCAGGAGGCGGTCTGACGCCTCGGCTCGACCCGCGAAAGTCAGGACGAGCCCCGACGCGAGCAGCAGGGTGCTCACCGTCACGCCCACGCCCAGCAGCCGGCCCATCAGGCGCTCGAAGTGTGACGTCATGCGCGCACCAGCATGAGGATGGCCACGGCCAGCAGAATCATGGCCAGCAGCAGCTTCAGCCACCGTGCCCGGAGGCGATCGCCGACGAGGAACCCGACGCGTGAGCCGATCATCACGCCGATCACCGCCGCGGCGGCGAACTGCGGGATGACGTCGCCGGCCGCGTAGTAGATGGGCACCGACGCGACGGCCGTCACGCCGAGCATCAGCGAGCTCGTCGCCGCGGCGACCCGCAGCGGCACGCCGCACCAGGCGTTGAGCGTCGGCACCTTGAGGATGCCGCCCCCGATGCCGAGGAGGCCCGAGACGTTCCCGGCCAGGAACGACATGCCGAGGGCCAGCGGCAGCCGCTTGACGCGGTAGCCCACGAGGCTCCCGTGGTCCGGCGAGTAGTACTGGCCGCCCAGCCATCCGGTGACCGGCTCCGGATCGGCGAGGCTGGTACGCCTGTCGATCTGCCTGAACATGACGGCCGCGATGCCGAGGGCCACGACGCCGAACAGGATGCTGAGCGTGCGGTGCGACAGCGTGACGGCCGTGAGGCCTCCGGCCAGTCCGCCGAGGGTCGTCGCGATCTCGAGCACGATGCCGAGGCGGACGTTGATCACCCCGTCGGCCGACCGCTGCGCCGAGACGACGCTCGACGTCGCGATGACGGTCATGAGCCCGATGGCCGCGGCCTCCCGGAACGACAGGCCGATGAAGAGCGAGAGGAAGGGCACCACGAACACGCCGCCGCCGAGCCCGAGGAGCGCACCGAGCAGGCCGCCCACGGAACCGAGCGCCATGACGGCGAGGATGGCGCCTATCGACATCAGCGGCCGCCAGCCCAGGGCCGGAGCACGGCGTGGAGCGCGGCCATGGCCGGGGTCTCGACCCCCAGCGTCCGTCCGAGACGAACCACCTCGCCCGCCAGCGCGTCGTTCTCGATACGCTTGCCGGCTTCGAGGTCGATGAGCAGCGATGAGCGCGTCGAAGGCGGCAACGCGTCCATGTAGCGTTCGATCCGGGGCACGGTGTCATCCGGGACCGCGACGCCGGATGCACGGGCCACGGCCTCGGTCTCGCGCACGGCCCGCAGGAACAATGCCTTGAGCTCGGGATCGCTCCAGACGACGCCCGCGGGCCGGCGCGCGGCGCCGGTCACCGACGCGAACGGCGCCAGGTAGACGAACTTTTCCCAGAGCGGCACACGAGCGTCGCCGACCGGCTCGGCCTGGACACGCGCGGCCTCGAGGACCCCGGCCAACGCGGCCACGCGCGGCGATGGCTGGCTCGAGTGCGCAAAGGCCTCGCCGAACACGATGCGCCTGTGCGTCCCCGTCTGCTCGATGAAGGCGGGGCCTGCGAGCGCCGTGGCGATGTAGGTCGGCCCGGCGAGCACGGCGCCTTCTCCGACGACCGCCGCCACCTCGTGCATGCTGCGCACGCCGTTCTGCAGCGTGAGCACTGCCGTCTCGGGTCCGACGAGCGGCGGCAGCAGCGGCAGCACGACGTCGTTGTCGTATGTCTTGACGGCGAGCAGCACCAGGTCGACGATGCCGATCTCCTCGACGCTGGCGACGGCGCGCGGATGCGCGACGAAGTCGCCGAGCGGCGACCACACCATCATGCCGCGTTCGGTCAGCGCGCGAAGGTGGGGCCCGCGCGCGAGCATGTGCACGTCATGGCCCGCCCGCGCGAGCAACGCGCCGTAGTAACCGCCCACGGCGCCCGCCCCGATCACTGCCACTCGCAGCCTGGTCATTGGCCAATTGTAGCGACCTGCCGTCGGCGGCCGGTCGACGGCCGCGCCACCGGCCAGCGCGGACGCCCGGGCGGCGGTCAGTGGCGCGCGAGCGCCTGCTCGATCTCGTCGAGCGACGGGACGCCGCCAATCGCGCCGGGACGCGTGCAGCTCAGGCCGGCGGCCGTGTTGGCGAAGCGCAGGATGCGCTCCGTGTCCCAGCCCTGGAGCGTGCCGTAGATGAAGCCCGCGCGGAACACGTCGCCGGCGCCCGTCGTGTCGACAGCCTCGACCTTGATGCCTGGCGAGTACACGGCACGGTCGCCGTCGAGGGCCAGCGCGCCCTCCGGGCCGAGCGTCACGCAGAGGAGCCCGTCGTGCACCTGGCGCAACTGGCGAAGCCCGCTTTCGGGGTCCCCCGCGCCCGTGAGGTGCGCCGGGATGTGCTCGGCGAAGATCGGGATGGTGACGGCGCGTACGAGGTCGGCCGTCCGGCTGGTCAGGCGGTCGATGTCGCTCGTGACGAAGAGGCCCGCCTCGCGCGCGACGGTCGCCGCGAGGATCGCGGCCTCCTGGTCCACGTCGTCCACGTGCAGCAGCCGCGCGGAGAGCAGGGCCTTCTCGGGGATTTCGTGCGGACGCAGCTGGAGCCGGTCGTCGCGGTCCCACAGCACCATGCGCTCGCCCGTGGTCTCGTCCACCATGATCACGGCGTACTGGTTGGGCGCGTCGTGGATCACGGCGTCGGACGTGTCGACGTTGTGGTGCGCAAGCTCGGCCCGGATGCGCCGGCCGTTGCTGTCGGTGCCCGTGGCTCCGAGGTACTTGGCGCGCAGCCCGAACCGGGCACAGGCGACGAGCGCGGTGGTCATCTGGCCGCCGCAGCTGATGGTCTGGCGGCTGATGCGCATCTTCGAGAGGTTGCCGGTCGGCTGGGGAGACGCGGGCAGCCGGTAGACGAAGTCGACGGCGTTGGCGCCGAGCCCGACGACGTCCCAGGCGGCGTCCGGAGGAGGGTTCGCAGTCACGCCGCGCAGTATACAGAGCGTGGCGGCAGTGCCCGGCGCTATTCCACGCGAATCACGCGCACCAGCTCGTAACGGTTGCCGTCCTGTGGGCGCAGCAGCCAGAGGACCGCAGGCTGGCCCGGCGCGATGCGTGGACGGCGCCCCGCCGCCTTCGCGGGGAGTTCGACGACCTGTCCGGGTCGCGCGTCGGGGTCAAAGGCGGGCGACACGGCCAGCCCGGTGGCGTCCACCTCCTCGAGGGCGCCGAAGCTCGAGAGATCCCCGAGGTCGGCGATGCTGCTCTCCCATCGCAGTTCCCGGCGGCCCTCCTGCGTCCGGACGACGCGGGTGCCGGCAAGGCCCACGTCGCCGGTGAACGGCTCGACACCCGTTCCGGTGACGATCGTGGCGTTGCGCACCACGGTGTGCAGCAGACGACCCTCGTTCTGCGGCAGCGCCTCGTAAACGGCCGGGTCGGCGGCGTCCACCCGGCCGCTCGCCAGCGCGTCGAGGGCCGAGACGAGCGCAACGAAGTTCAGCGACACCAGCGTCGTGTCCGGGGATGGTCCCCGCCAGGGACCGGTCTCGATCAGCACCACGCCGGTTCCCCACAGGGTGACGTTGTCGCCGAACGCACGGGGCTCGAACTCATCGTCGTACCGCCCGATGTGCCCGTCGGCGAACGGTCGCAGGGCCTCGACGATCACGCTTGCCGTGCGCTTGGCGAGGCGGCGCACCTCGTTGTCGGATCGCGCCTCGTCGTAGGCCACGGCCAGCAGGGAGATCGCCGCCGGCTTCGGCGGCCGCCCGACGGACGTGCGCCAGCTCTGGTTGTGCAGGTTGAAGCCGATGCGGGGCTGGTGCGCATCGCGAACCGTCTTGAGCGCGCGCCCCTC